>CAZESK010000004.1:14740-60226 GCA_964515155.1 uncultured Bifidobacterium sp. | reverse complement strand
TGCGCGCGAGCGCGTATTCCTCGTGAGTCTGGGGATGCAGAAATACCGGGAAGTCTTTGCCAACGGTGACAAAACCGGCTGCACGCATCTGTTGAGGCGTGGCGCCGACCACCACATAATCGCGGTCCTGCACCGGTAGGCCGAGCAGCGCATCGCGTATCGCGCCGCCGACCACATAGGTACGGAACGCGGCCATCTTCATCCACGCAAGTAGTCGGGCGCAACCGCTTCGAGCGGGGTCGGTGTCCAGTGCGGCGGCGCCGGATGCTGGCCGCTGGCGACATTATCGGCCTTCATTGAATCCAGGTTGTCGCGGCTCATCAGCGGGCCGCCGGGCATCCATTCGAGTAGCAGCGCCTGCAACCGCGCTACCGACGCCGACAACGGGATGACGGGCCGCGCATGACCGCTGTAGACACCCGCCAGCCGCACCAGTTCACGCAGCGTGTACGTATGCGGACCGACCAGTTCGTAGACTTTGCCAATGCTGGCGGGGTCGTCGAGCGCATCGGCAAATGCGCGTGCGACGTCACCAACGTAAACCGGCTGGAACTTCGCGTCAGCGCCGCCGAGCGGCATGACTGGCGAGAGCGCCTGCAACTTCGCGAACAGGTTGAGGAAGCTGTCGCCGGGGCCAAACACGACCGAGGGGCGGAAGGCCGTGACCTGCAGCCCGGGGGCTTCCAGCAGGAGCTTTTCACCGGCAGCCTTCGAGCGCAGGTACATCGACGGTCCGTCGGCTGAGGCGCCAAGCGCGCTCATGTGCAGCACGCGCGCCACATGATGACGCGCGCACGCTTGTGCCAGCAGGCGCGGCAGTGCGACGTGCGCATGATCGAATGCCGGTCCCCACGGGTAACCCGGACGAGAGTGCAGCACACCGACGAGATTGATGACCGCATCGACCTGCGGCAGCAGGCGGTCGAGCGCGCGCTCGTCGAAGACATCGGCCTCGACGATCTGCAGGGTCGGCAGCACCGACAGGTGCCCGGCCCGGGCAAGACGCCGGGTCGGCACGATCACGCGCCGACCATCGGCGACGAGCCGCGCCGCGATGCGGGAGCCGATGAAGCCGCTGCCCCCAATCAGGAGTATCGATTCGTGTCGCATCCGTTACCTCAGGGCAGGTCGCCGAGTTCGGCGAGCGCCGCATCGCGCGGCGCTACCGTGCCGAGCCGGCCTTTGAGCGACTGCGGCCGGTTCTCGAAATGCGCGGCATACCAGGTGGCATTGGCCATCACGTTTTTCACGTAGCCGCGGGTCTCGGAAAACGGAATGGTCTCGGCGAAGATCGCGCCCTCGACCGGACGCTCAAGCGACGAGCGCCACAACCGTGGCCGGCTGGGGCCGGCATTGTAGGCGGCCGTCGCCAGCGTCTGCGAACCGCCGAGGTTGGCCAGCACCATGTTCAGGTATTGCGTACCCAGCGTGATGTTGGTGCGGATGTCATTCAGGCCCGATAAGGTGAAACCGGTCATGCCGATCTTCTTGGCCACGTAGTTCGCGGTGTTGGGCATGATCTGCATCAGCCCGGATGCGCCGACGACCGAGCGCGCCGTCTTGATGAAGCGCGACTCCTGGCGGATCAGTCCGTAGACCCAGGCCTTGTCGAGGCCAATCGGCTGGGTCGCGCTATGCATGATGTCATCATGCGGGGTCGGGTAACGATGGCTCATGTCGATTTCAGTCTTGGCACGGTCGGCGCTGGCCACCATGCGATCGAGCACATCACTCTGACGCGCAAACTCGGCCGCAGCCAGCAGCTGCCGTTCGCTCATGCGACGCAGTTGCCAGTTCCACTCGCGGTTGCCCTCAAAGCGCAGGTCAAGCTCGTAAAACTTGAGCGAATGGCGCAGGCCCGGATTAGCAGCGGCTTCGGCAATTTCAGCGACCGTCGCCGGTACCGGCCGGGGCAACGGCGCAATCGGCAAGCCGAGCTCCTCACTGGACAGCAGTCCATAGAAATGCGGCTGGCCCGCAATCTGCTGAAAGTGGCGCTGAGCGTCGTCAGCCTTACCCTGTACGGCAGCGGCGCGACCGCGCCAGTAGACCCAGGTGGGGTCCTTCTGCAGCTCACGCGGCATGGTCTCGATGGCTCGGGCCACCATGGGCCAGTCGCCGGCGCGCAGCGCGGCGCGAGCGCGCCACTGGTAGCCATCCTGCGACAGGGCCACATCCCAGGTGCGACGCCAGTAGGCTGGTGCTTCCTTCGACAGCACCAGCGATGCCGGCAGGGCAATTTGCGACCATGCGATGGCCTGCTCTTGCGGACTCAGCCGCGGCAGGACTTTTTCCAGTGCGCGCACGGCTTTCTCGGGGCTGTCGCGCGCGACACGCCCGAGCGCAATCAGGAAGACTTCGCGTGATGCCCGACCAGAGGCCGCGCCGCGCTCGACGATGGCCGCGGGACGCTCGATGGCCGAGGATATCAGGCTGGTATTGACTTCGGTGAAGGCCGCGATGCGACGCGCGGTACCCGGCTGGCCGTATTCGACGGCCAGGCGTACCTGCCGCCAGACATCGGCATCGGTGAATTTTTTCTGCGTGGCCAGCTGGCCGATGAGGTCAACGCAGGCCTCGCCGTAGAACTTCGGCTGCACCAGCAGGTCGTGGGCGGCATGGGCGACGTCCTCGTGCTTGGCCAGCCGCGACATCAGTGCATAGCATTTGACCTGGGTGTCGTCGTTGAGCACGAAGCGGGTGACTTGTTCATCGAATACATGCCAGTCGCGCGCACGTCCGAGCATCAGCAGCCAGTCATTGCGCAGCCGGTCTGCGATGGCGGTGCCGTCGTGGCGGCTGAGGAAGCTGCGAATCTCTCCTGCGGGCGCGGAGACGAGACGCGGATAGAGGCGGTAATACTCGACATAGGAGGCGATCGGATAGTCGGCAAGCCGCGCAGCGAGGCGGCCGGATTCGGCGATGTCGCCGCGCAGCGAGGCTTCACGCAAGGCGATGAAATCGGCATCGGCCGGTGAAGCGACCAGCGAGGCGCGCTTGGCAGCGTTGGCCTGCGCAGGGTGGGCCGGCAGCAGCGCCGCTGTCGCCGCGCAGAAGGCGAGGACCGCGAACCAGGGTGAACATTGCTTCATGCGAGAGCCGAGAGTGAGGAGTGATGTGATTCTTTAGAATAGCATGCAGCAATGAAATAAATCCTCAAAGCCAAGCCCCTTTTTATGTCATGAAAAATCTGCCAGACAAGGCGCAATTGCGCCGCGAGTTGCTCGCCGCGAGACGCGCGCTGCCCCCCGAAGTGAAAGACCAGGCGGACGCGCGAATTGCGCGCCGCTTGTCGCAGTGGCTTGCGGATCATCAGGTGAGTATGCTCGGCGGCTACTTGCCGCTGGCTGGCGAGCCAGACTTGTCGGCGCTGTATGCCGAGCTGCCGTCGCTTGGCATCGCACTGGCGCTGCCGGTCGTACTGGAAAAAGATCAGCCGCTGGTGTTCGTGCGCTGGACGGCGGGCGATGCGCTGGCGCGCGATGCCAGTGGCACGATGGCACCGGCCGCGCGCGGTGACTATGTGCAGCCGGATACGGTGCTGGCACCCTGCATCGGTTTTACCGAAGATAATCTCCGGCTCGGCTTTGGCGGCGGTTACTTCGACCGTACGCTGGCGCAGTCACCACGACCGCGGGCGGTGGGCATTGCCTATGCGTTCGGCAAGGTGAGCTTCGGGGCGGAGGCGCATGACATTCCACTCGATGTGATCATTACCGACTAGGGAAGCGACAGAAGGGGTTACGGGCGCCCCGGCCCCCGCGCTTACATACCCGTCAAACGCCGGCAGATCGCCAGCGTCGGGCCCGACTGGTTCAGCGTGTAGAAGTGCAGTCCCGGCGCGCCGCCGGCGAGCAGGCGCTCGCACATCTGCGTGACGACATCGAGACCAAAGGCACGGATCGATGCGCTGTCGTCACCGAAGCTGGCGAGCTTCAAGCGAACCCAGCGCGGTATCTCGGCGCCACACATGTCGGAGAACCGCATCAGCTGCGAGTAATTCGTGATGGGCATGATGCCGGCCGCGATCGGCACGTCGATGCCGAGCTTGCGCGCGTCGTCGACGAACCGGAAATAGGCGTCGGCGTTGTAAAAGTACTGTGTGATGGCGGAGTTGGCGCCGGCCTTCACCTTGCGCGCAAAGTTGTTCAGATCATCCTGCGGCGACTTCGCCTGCGGATGCATCTCCGGATAGGCGGCAGCCTCGATGTGGAACCAGTCGCCGGTCTCGGCGCGGATGAACTCGATCAGCTCGCTGGCGTATTGCAGCTCGCCGAACGAGCCGCCAAATCCGCTGGGCAGATCGCCGCGCAAGGCAACCAACCGCCGGATGCCATGTGCTTTGTATCCCTCAAGGATCGAGCGCAGGTCAGCGCGGGAGCGGCCCATGCAGGATAGGTGCGGCGCTGCCGTGAAGCCTTCATTGTGAATCTCGAGCACGGTGTCGCGCGTACCGGCTTGCGTGGAGCCGGCGGCACCGAAGGTAACGGAGAAGTACTCGGGTTGAATTTCGGCCAGCGCCGTGCGGGTGGCGCGCAGCTTGTCCGCGCCCTCGGGCGTTTTGGGCGGAAAGAATTCGATGCTGAAACTGTGTGTAGACATTTATTTTCGCAAGAGGATCGCTGACATCAGCCAGGAGATCACGCTGTAGACAATCGCCGCGAGGACCGCGGAACCGAAACCGGCTACCTGGAAGCCCGGTATCAGATCAGCGACCGCCCAGAACATCAGACCGTTGATGACGAAGATGAACAGGCCGAGCGTGAGAAGGGTGACAGGCAAGGTCAGCACGACGAGGATAGGTCGGATCAGGGTATTGACCAGGCCGAGCACGAGCGCGGCGAACAGCGCGGTCGTGAAGCTGTCGACCTCGACAGAGTCGAGCAGGTGCGGCAGCGCGAAAATCGCGACGGTGTTGATCAACCAGGTGAGCAGGAGACGCATGGCCAATGGAGGTGGCGGATGTCGCTTGGCGCCATCCGCCCTACGGCCTTAATTCAGACCATAGGGCGGGCAGAGCCAAAGGCGAAAGCCGAAGGTGTCGATAACCTCGCCTGCAAGCCGATCAATAACGATACTGCTCCGGCTTGTACGGACCTTCCTTCTTCACGCCGATGTACGCGGCCTGCTCGTCGGTCAGTTGGGTCAACTGTGCGTTGAGCTTCTTGAGCTGCAGTACCGCGACCTTTTCGTCGAGATGCTTGGGCAGGGTGTACACGCCGATCGGGTAGTTCTCGGTCTTGGTGAACAGCTCGATCTGGGCGATCGTCTGGTTCGCGAAGGACGAGCTCATCACGTATGACGGATGGCCGGTACCGCAACCCAGGTTCACCAGACGTCCCTCGGCCAGCAGGATGATGCGCTTGCCGTCCGGGAAGATCACATGGTCGACCTGCGGCTTGATGTTTTCCCAGGTGTACTGCTTCAGCGCGACGACTTCGATCTCGTTGTCGAAGTGACCGATGTTGCAGACGATGGCCTGATCTTTCATCTTCTTCATGTGCTCATGCGTGATCACATGATAGTTACCGGTCGCGGTCACGAAGATGTCGGCATGCTCAGCGGCGTATTCCATCGTGACGACACGATAGCCTTCCATCGCTGCCTGGAGTGCACAGATCGGATCGATCTCGGTCACCCACACTTGGGCTGACAGCGCGCGCAGCGCTTGCGCCGAACCTTTGCCAACATCGCCATAGCCGGCAACCACGGCCACCTTGCCGGCGATCATGACGTCGGTCGCACGCTTGATGGCATCGACCAGCGATTCGCGGCAACCGTACAAGTTGTCGAACTTGGACTTGGTGACCGAGTCGTTGACGTTGATGGCCGGGAAGGCGAGCTTGCCTTCCTTGTGCATCTGGTAGAGGCGGTGTACGCCGGTGGTGGTCTCTTCAGTCACGCCCTTGATCTGAGCGAGGCGGGTCGAGTACCAGGTCGGGTCGGTAGCGAGCTTTTTCTTGATCGAGTTGAAGAGGCAGACCGCTTCTTCGGAATCCGGATTGGCCAGAACACCGATGTCCTTCTCGGCACGGGTGCCGAGGTGCAGCAGCAGTGTGGCGTCGCCACCGTCATCGAGGATCATGTTCGAATAGCCACCATCGGACCATTCGAAAATGCGGTGCGTGAAGTCCCAATACTCGTCGAGGTTCTCGCCCTTGAATGCAAAGACCGGCGTGCCGTTGGCGGCGATCGCGGCAGCAGCATGGTCCTGCGTCGAGTAGATGTTGCAGGACGCCCAACGCACTTTCGCGCCCAGTGCCTCGAGGGTCTGGATCAGTACGGCGGTCTGGATCGTCATGTGCAGCGAGCCGGTAATGCGTGCGCCTTTCAGCGGCTGGCTGGCAGCGAATTCCTCGCGGATCGCCATCAGGCCCGGCATCTCGGTTTCGGCGATCTTGATTTCTTTGTTGCCCCACTCCGCAAGGGAGATATCGGCGATGTAGTAGTCGGTGAAGCTGGCAGGTTTGAGTACGGCGCTCATCACGCCCTCCTTTCATTGTTGGAAACGAAAAAAGTAACGTGAGCGTCGTTGCGATGAATTTGCCAAGCCTGGCGGGAAAGCGGGTTCCCGTCGCAACGCTCCTTGACAGCCTTGTATTCTAATCGAATTGGCGGGTGGGGTGAAAAGTGGCCGTACGAACCAGCGCCCACAGTATGCCGCTGAGCGTGCCGTAGCCATGGGCGACGCCGACGACCTGAGTTGCACCGCTCGTCGGGCCACTCGTCGGGTCGAGCAGGAGCAGCTTGAGCGCCAGCGCCGCCAGCGCTATGGCAGCCAGCTGGTTGCGCTGGCGCAGCCAGCCGAGCAGCGCGGCGCCGGCCCACAGCCCGTGCAGCAGACCGGACAGACCGGCATACCAGCGCAGACCCGGCTCGCCGATCCACAGGAGCAGGCTGGTGCCCAGGGCACTGGCCAGCAGCAGGGACAGCAGGTCACGCAGCCGCCAGCCCTCGAGCAGCAGTTCGGCGATCAGCACCAAACCGAGCAGATTGAATATGAGGTGACGCGTATCGAGATGCGCGAAATGGGCAGTCAGCACCCGACCCCATTGACCGTCGGCGATGGCCTCGCGCTGCCAGGCCAGTGCCTGCAGCGCGCCGGGCCACCGGTCGGCCAGCAGGGACAGTGCCATCAGCCAGGCGACGCAGTGCCAGCGCGGCGTGATCGTCATCGACGATGAAATCGGCGTGCTACTGCGAGGCCGGCCGCTGCGAGCAGCAGCAGGTCACCTTCCATGCTGCCGCCACCACCCGATCCCGCAGCCAGGCTGGTGACGCCATCATCCACCACGTCGATGATGACTTCCCCGGGCAGGCTGCTACCCAAACCGTCGCTGGCGTACCAGGTGATGCGATGGCGTCCCACCGGCGAGGCGTGCGTCCAGCTCAACAGGCCGGAGGCTGACAGACTGACACCGGGCGGCGAAACGCCTGCGTGGAACACCATCACGTCGCGATCGGCGTCCGTGGCGTGTAGCTGCACGGCGAGGTTGCCGCCGAAAGGTATCTGCTGGCCGGCGACCGGCGCCAGCATAGGCACGCTGTTGACGCGCACGGTGGCGCTGGCGGTCGTGCTTGCGCCGCGATTGTCCGTTATTGTCAGCGTGAAGCCATAGGTACCGGTCGCCGGTGCGATGAAGCTTGCATGCAAGGTATCGGCATTCATCAGCGTGAGCACTTGCGGGTTGGCCGGTACCGGCGTCCAGCGGATGCTGCTGGCCGTGCGCCCATCAGGTAGCTGGAGGCTGGCCGATAAGGTGACCGTAGACAGGGGCGGGACGATCTGGTTCGCATCAGCCATCCTGACGACGGCTGCTATCGCGGTCAGAGCCGCGTGTGCATCAAGCAGTCCGGCGCCGCACAGGCCCCGGTTTTCCGGCAGCAGGCAGGCCGTGCCAGCGGGGAAGGGACGCGCCGAGCTGCGCAGCACGGTGACGACCTGATCGCGCGTCATCTGCGGATCAAGCGACAGCATGAGCGCTATCGTGCCAGCCACATGCGGAGCCGCCATGCTGGTTCCGTACTTCAGCGCGCCGCTGTCGGCCTGCGGGGCCGTACTACCGGTGTTACCAAGCGAATAGACCGGTACGCCATCGGCGGTGTAGCCGGGTGCACAGGCGGGGGACAAGGTACCGCAGCCACCGCCCGGCGCGCTGAGGGTCGTCTGGGTGCCGATGTTGGCATAGTCACCACTGTCGCCATCGATGGCATGCGCCGTCACGGCCACGACGCCAGTGCAATTGGCCGGCTGGTTGAGCGTATTCACGCCACCATTCCCGGTGGCGACCACCACGACCGCGCCGCGCGCATTGACATCATTGACCGCGCTCTGAAAGGCGGCCGAACAGGTGCCAGCACTGCCGAGCGACAGGTTCAGGATGCGCGCCGGGTTGGGATTGCCGGGCGCTCCAGCGACGCTGATGCCGGCGGCCCAGCGCATGCCATCGACGATGTCGGAGGTATAGCCGCCGCAGCGGCCCAGCACGCGTACCGGCAGGATGCGCACGTTCGGCGCCACCCCCGTGCCGTAGAGGCCATTGTTCATGAGCGCAGCCACCGTGCCCATGACATGGGTGCCATGCCAGCTGGAATTGCTGGCTGCCGCCCCTCTGCCGCAGGCACCGGCCGGCGCATGGTCACCGGGGTCGGAGGCATCGGCGTCGCGACTATTACCGTCATTGGCCACACTGGCGCTGGTGATGAAGTCGTAGCCCGGGAGCATGGCCTGCAGGTCGACATGCGGACGGTAGCCGGAATCGATCACGGCGACGCTGACATGACCACCCCCGAGCGTGAGGTCCCAGGCCGCCGGCAAGTCCACACCGCCGAGATTGCTGCCGCCCGGCACCAGGTAATGCCATTGCCCGGGCCAGGTGGCATAACCGGGATCGTTGGGGGCGATTGCGTAGGCCTGCATCAGCAGATCCGGCTCCGCCGCGAGCACTTCGCCACTCTGCTGCAGTCGGGCAGAGATCGCACGCGCCTGATCGAGCGTCACCGGCTGACCGAGCTTGAGCAGGTGGGTGCCATCGGCCAGCTTGCGCTCGACGGATAGTGTCCGGTCCAACATCGACGACAGGCGGCTGGTGTTGTGCCGGTCGAGCTGCCAGTTGAGCCTGCCGCCTCGGGTCGGATGGGGAGTGACGATCAGGCGCTCGATCATCTGCGGTGCGACCGGATGGACCTGTTGCGCAACCAGCGGCTTGCGCAGGCCAGCCTTGGGTTGTAGCACGGCGGGATCGGCCGCTGCGCTGGCAGTAAAGCCGATAGCGAGCAGCCAGCATGCGGTGCGCCGCAGCAGGGGCTGCGCGCGCCACAAGGGAGAGAAACCCATGGGATATTCCTGATGCTGCAGTAAGGGTGAGGCGGATTACTGTAGCAGCGAGGAAATTGAATTCGCGCAGACAAACACAGGGAAAGGGGGGCCTGTTCGCCCGAATGAAAAAGCGTCAGACCATGGCAAGGGACACGGCACCAAAAAAACGGGCAAGCCTCGCTTGCCCGTGTGCTTCAACTGTAGTTGCGTGACTTACAGGCCAGCGGCCGCTTTCAGGGCAGCTGCCTTGTCGGTACGCTCCCAGCTGAATTCCGGCTCGTCGCGACCGAAGTGGCCGTAGGCGGCGGACTTGCGGTAGATCGGGCGCAACAGATCGAGCATTTGCACAATGCCCTTCGGTCGCAGATCGAAATGCTCGCGCACGAGTTCGGCGATCTTGGCGTCGCTGATCTTGCCAGTGCCAAACGTGGTCACCATCACCGAGGTTGGCTGCGCAATGCCGATCGCGTAGGAGATCTGGATCTGGCACCGCTCGGCCAGGCCGGCGGCAACGATGTTCTTGGCAACGTAACGACCGGCGTAGGCAGCTGAGCGGTCAACCTTGGACGGATCCTTGCCCGAGAACGCACCGCCGCCATGAGGCGCTGCGCCGCCATAGGTGTCAACGATGATCTTGCGACCGGTCAGGCCGCAATCGCCCTGCGGACCGCCAATGACGAAGCGACCGGTGGGGTTGATCAGGTAGCGGGTGTTCTTGATCCACTCCGCCGGCACGACCGGCTTGATGATCATCTCGATCGCCGCTTCCTCGATCTGCTTGTGCTCCATGTCGGGCGCGTGCTGGGTCGAGAGGACGATGGTGTCGATGGCGACCGGCTTGCCATCGACATATTTCAGCGTCACCTGCGACTTCGCATCCGGACGCAGCCAGGGCAGGCGGCCATCCTTGCGCAGCTGGGACTGGCGCTCGACGATGCGATGCGAGTAGTAGATGGCGGCCGGCATCAGCTCCGGCGTCTCGTTGCAGGCATAGCCGAACATGAGGCCCTGGTCGCCCGCACCTTGGTCGAGGTCGAGGCCCTTGCCTTCATCGACGCCCTGAGCGATGTCAGGCGACTGCTTGTCGTAGGCGACCAGCACCGCGCAACCCTTGTAGTCGATGCCGTAGTCGGTGTTGTCGTAGCCGATATCCTTGAGCGTATCGCGCGCGACCTTGATGTAGTCAACATTGGCGCTGGTGGTGATCTCGCCGGCCAGGACGACGAGACCGGTGTTGCACAGGGTCTCGGCGGCGACGCGTGCGCGCGGGTCCTGCGCGAGGATTGCGTCGAGAATGGCGTCGGAGATCTGGTCGGCGACTTTGTCCGGATGACCCTCGGACACCGACTCGGAGGTGAACAGATATTCGTTTGACATGCAAGCTCCCTGGAAAATTGACATAGTGTCGCGGTCAACCCAGTGAGCCTGCGACGCTTTAGCGAAATTTGTAGACCGCCTCGCAAGTTGTCTGATTAACTCGGCGGTTGATGCGCATGCTATTTTACGCGCCTTGCCCAAATTCAGCAAAATCGCTGCGTCTGCCTCGCATGCTGCTCCGTCTGTTTCAGATCCTGTCCTTACTACCGCTCCCGGTGCTGCATGCGCTGGGCACGGTCGCCGGCTGGGTTGTCTACTCCTCTTCGCCGGGTTACCGTCGCCGCATGCGCGAGCATCTCGCACTGGCCGGCCATGATGCCCTGCTGCACCAGGCCATTGCCGAAGCCGGCAAGGGCGTGCTCGAACTGCCCTTCATCTGGTGCGCACCACCATCGCGCGTGCTGGGATCGGCCACGATCCATGACTGGGAGGTCGCGCAGTCTGCCCTGGAGGCCGGACGCGGCGTGATTTTCCTGTCGCCGCATCTTGGCTGCTTCGAGATCATCGCGCAGGCTATCGCCAGCCGCGTGCCGCTGACCGCGATGTATCGCCCACCGAAGAAGGCCGCGCTCGAGCCGCTGCTTGGTCGAGCACGCGGGCGCGAGGGACTGTCACTGACACCGGCTAACCTGGCTGGCGTGCGCACCCTGCTGAAGCGGCTGCGAGGCGGCGGTGCGATCGGCTTGCTGCCAGATCAGGTGCCGGGCGAGGGCGAGGGGGTATGGGCACCGTTCTTCGGACGCCCCGCCTACACGATGACGCTGCCAGCCAAGCTGCAGCAAATGAGCGGTGCGCCACTGGTGCTGTCGTATGCCGAGCGGCTGCCGCGCGGGCGGGGCTTTGCGATCCGCTTCGTGCGCTTCGATCAGATGCTGGAGGGGACGCCGGCGCAGCAGGCGCAAGCGATCAATGCGGCCATGGAGTCGCTGATTGCGCGCTGCCCGGCACAGTACTTCTGGAGCTACAACCGCTTCAAAGGAACGCCGGTTGTCGATGCCCCCTCCGGAGAGCCGGCATGAGACTGCTGCTGGGACTGATGTGGCTGCTGCACTGGCTGCCGCTGCCGGTGCTGGGGCGGATCGGCGATGCGGTGGGCAGCCTGCTGTATCTGGGCATGCGCAATCGCCGGCACATCACTTTAACCAATCTCAAACTGTGCCTGCCCGAATACTCCGACGCCGATCGCATCACCATCGCTCGTGCGCATTTCCAGGCGTACGCGCGCAGCGTACTGGAGCGCGCCATCCTCTGGTGGGCGCCCGAGTCGCGGCTACGGCGGCTCATCCGCGTCGAGCCCTCGGTACCGACGACGCTGGCTGGGCAGCGACCAACGATCTTTCTGTGCCCGCACTTCGTCTGTCTCGAGACGGCCGGCGTGGCGATCACGATGGAAGGCCCGGCCTGCTCGATTTACTCGCGGCAGCGCAATCGTGTCTTCGATGAGGCGCTGCGACGCGGACGACTGCGTTTTACCCCGGACGAAAGCAATCTCATGGCGCGCGACGCCGGCATCAAGCCGATCATGCGGGCCATGCGTAACAAGCGGCCTTTCCTGATGCTGCCGGACATGGATTTCGGCCGAAAGGAATCGGTCTTTGTGCCTTTCTTCGGCATTCCCGCTGCCACTCTGACCGCGCCGGCGCGTCTGGCGGCGGCAACTGATGGGCAAGTGATACCGGTGGTGACCCGCCTGCTGCCAGATTATCGCGGCTGGGAAGTTCGGTTCTACCCGCCATGGGAGGATTATCCGGGCCAGGATATTGAAGCCGCGACGCGGCGCATGAATGCCTTCATCGAAGACCGCATTCGCGAGTCGCCAGCCGAGTATTTCTGGTCGCACAAGCGCTTCAAGACGCGGCCCGAGGGCATGCCGTCCGTGTACGATGGGCAGTGATTCAGAAGGAAGTAGAACCATGAGACTGAAGTTCACCAAGATGCATGGCGCGGGCAATGATTTCGTCGTGATCGATGCGATCAACCAGGCCGTCAATTTTTCTCCCGACCAGTGGAAGCAGCTGGCTGACCGGCGGTTCGGCATAGGAGCTGATCAGGTGCTGGTGGTCGAACGTCCGAGCGCTGCCGGTGTTGATTTTCGCTACCGAATCTTTAACGCGGACGGCGGCGAGGTCGAGCAGTGCGGCAATGGTGCCCGCGCATTCGTAAAGTTCGTGGTGGATAAGGGACTGACCGAACAACGCGAAATTCGTGTCGAGACCCTCTCCGGCATCATCGCGCCACGCCTCGAGGACGACGGCCGGATCACGGTCGACATGGGCGCGCCGGCTTTCGCTCCGGAGCGCGTGCCATTCGATGCAACCGGATTGCAACCGAGGACGATGGAGGCTGCTGTGCTGTGGCCAATCGATGTAGCCGGCAAGACGACCGAGGTGGCGGTCGTGTCGATGGGTAATCCACATGCAGTGCAGATTGTGGCGGATGCAGATTCCGCACCGGTGGAGCGCGATGGTCCGCTGATCGAAAACCATCCGCGCTTTCCTCGCCGCGTGAATGCCGGCTTCATGCAGGTCATCGATCACCACCATGTCCGTTTGCGGGTGTTCGAGCGCGGCGCCGGTGAGACGCTGGCCTGCGGAACCGGCGCCTGCGCCGCTGTCGTTGCCGGCATTGCGATGGGCTTGCTGATCTCACCGGTTGCGGTCTCGACCCGCGGCGGCGAGTTGTCGATTGCGTGGAGTGGAGGCGATGCGCATGTGATGCTGACCGGCCCGGCGATCAGTGTGTTCGAAGGCACGATCGATATCTGAGGCGCGCATCCTCCGATCCAGTGCGCGGCTTTACTGCGCACCATGCGGTGTGGCGCGCTAAACCACGCGTCCCTGCTGCGACCGCCGCTGCGCGACGAGGCTGCGAAAACGGTAGAGCCGTTGCCGGTAGTTTCCCTCCGGCCCGATGTCGCCACGCGCGTCAGCGATATCGAAGATGCGCGCGGCGCGGTCGAGTGCCTGCCGCTGTTCGCCGGTCTGGATCGGAATCAGCCGGCGTCGGCTACGCGGATGTACGGCGCGGATATCCACCTCGAGGCAGTGGCCGTGATCAGCCGCCTCGACATCAATCAGCAACGCTTCAGCGCGGGTGAGACCGAACCAGTAGGCCAGCTCGATGCGGGCGGCGAGGAAGGGGTACTGGCTGCTCATGTCACGGGTCAGTGACGTGCGTGCGGCGGTTGCCCACTCAACCCTCGGGGCTGGCGGCGCGATCTTTGCCATCAGCACCCGCGCCTCTTCATTGCCCTGGCCCGCTGCTTTCTGCAGCCAGAAGACTGCGCGCACGTCGGAACTTGGCTCGAGGCGTCTCGCGCGCCAGGCAACAAGGCCCAGCTCCAGCTGCGCGCGTTCATGCCCGGCCACGGCCGCCATCTCAAGGTAGCGACGCGATTCGGCAATGCTGCGCCGTGAAAACTCCGGCTTCAGGTAAATGCGCGACATTGCGTACCAGGCAGCTGCCACGCCCGACTGCGCCGCCTGCGACAACCAGCGTATCGCCTTCTTGTAATGCGCCACGCCCGGTAGCGAAGGGATGCGCGCGCCGGTGATATCCATGCGCGCGATCCACAGCCCATAGTCGAGCTGTGCACTGGGCTGACCACCTTCGGCTGACATTTTCAGATAACGCTCGATCAGGCGTACGTTCGGATCCGCCGTTAGCAGCAGACCCTTCGCACAACGGGCGAGCAACTCGTGTTCCTGCTCGCTGCATGGCCTGCGGCGCGCCGACGGGCCGGTGCTGCGGCGATCAACCTCCTGCGCCAGAGGCAAGGCCCAGAGCAAAAACTTGAGGTAATCACCTTGCGCCCACGAGTAATCGGCCAACGCGCGCTGCGCATCGACCACACCGCCTTTCGCGGCCCTCCCGGCCCATTCAAGAATGATATCCCGCCGGCTTCGCACCGGCGCCGACCACTGCGCCGGCGGCTTTGTGAGTAATTCGTGCAGGCCGAGCTGCTGCGCATAGAGCCACTGCGCTTGGGGCAGCCCAGCCTCGGCCGCCATCTGAAGCGCCCGCATCGCTTTCTGTCGCAGCATCGCGTCGGCGCGCGGCCACGCCGAAAACACCAGCGTAGCCAGCACCAGCGCTGCATGCGCCGAGCCGCTTTCGAATGCGCGCTCGTACCAGAAAGCGATCCGCAACGGATCACCCGCTTCCCGGGCGACATCGTAGGCGACATGCTCGCCGATCAGCATCCAGGCCTCCTGCACATTCTGCTCCGCCGCCTTCTCCAGCCAATGCAAGGCCGTGGCATGGCTTTGCGGCAGGCTGGCACTGCCAAAGAGATAACGTTTGCCCAATGCCAGCTGCGCAAGCGCTTGGCCGGCGCGCGCTGCGCGGATGATCAGTAGTTCTTCACGATTGGCCATGGCGCAAAACCGGCACACGCAGTTATTAAATTGAAAACAACTGAACTCTGCGGCCTCGGCCCTACTGCGTCAACGCTGGATAGTGCGAATAAAACAACACCCTTTGCAAATCAGCCACGAATTACCCAAGTGTTGTTTTTCTTGAAAGCCGCACTTACGGTCGTTTCTTTTTTAGAAATTAAGGTTCCCCCCATCCGACTCGCGCGGATCGCTCGATAAAACTTTCACTTGGGGATAATGATGAAGAAGCTGCATGTCGCGCTGGCGTTCGCCGGCGCTGTTGCCGGTTCAGCGTATGCACAACCGGCGGTCGAGGTTTACGGTATTTTGGATATGGGTTTTGTGCGGGAGAGCGGGAGGGTCGATGGGCTTGAGACGCATGGTCCAATCCTTCTCACCGGGGACCCGATCAGCCCCACGGGCAACAAGCTGTCCAGCGGTGTGCAATCCGGGACCCGCCTGGGCTTCAAAGGTACGGAAGATCTGGGCGGCGGCCTGAAAGGGCTATTTGTTCTGGAAACTGGTATCGGAGCGGATCGTGGCGGCTTCAACCAAGGGAATCTGGCATTCGGTCGTCAAAGCTTCGTCGGCCTACAAGGCAACTTTGGTACCGTCACTCTCGGCCGCCAATTGACCTCCTACTTCCTGACGCTCAACCAAGTGGCCGACCCATTCGCCTCCGGCCTTGCCGGCAATGCGCAAAACTTGATGCTGCCCGGGGCAGTTCCAAACATCACCGCCTACACGGGCAGTACCGCAACCAATGACCCTACCGGCGATGGGCTCGAGGCAGATCGAGCCATTCGCATGAACAACGCCATCAAATACGCATCGCCCATCATCAGTGGCTTTAGCGGTGAAGTGGCTTACGGCTTTGGCGAGACGGCAGGCAGCAATTCAACCAACCGGGTAATTACCGGCTCGATTGGCTACAGTGTGAAACCTGTCAGCATCCGCTTGGCCCATTATCGGAAGAACAGTGTCCTGCCCTCCGCGGCGAATGCAGACAACCTTTCGAGCACCATGCTGGCCGCTAACTGGGACTTCGGCATGGCGAAGGTCTTCGCCGCCTACGCGGATAACGATTGGGCAGCTGCGGGCAAGAGCCGCGATTATCTGATCGGTGCCTCCGCCCCGTTTGGCCCGCATACGTTCATCGCATCCTACATCCGCAAGGACGTACGCAATTCGCGCGACGATGCCGATCAATGGGGTCTAGGTTACACATATGCGCTGTCAAAGCGCACGAACCTGTATGCCGCGTACGGCCGTATCGGCAATGAAGGGGCTGCAAAGTTCACCGTCGGCAACAACTCCGAGAACGGCACCAGCAACGCAGCGCTTAATCTCGGCGTCCGTCATTTGTTCTGATTTACCGGGCCTTTCGGCCCCCACCGGGTTCGGTGCCTGCCGCTGTCTCTCGGCAGGTGCCGGATAGGCTGGTTACAGCCTGCAGAGTCTTTCTGCGAATTTAATCTCCTCTCTTTTTCGGCACCTTCGGGTGCCGTCTTTTTTTACAGCACCAAACCCGGCGTTGCGGTGGCAAGCAGGTAAAATCCGATGACTTGCATTTTGACCCGTCCGGACGGCACGCCGTCCGGAATACTGAGCCTCCGGACCCATGACCGACCTGCCCGACGCCAACGCGGTTGCCGAATTTCTTGCAACGTATCCCGACTTCTTCGAGCACAACCCTGATTTGATTGCGGGTCTGCGGCTCACCACGGCGCTCGGCGGCCGAACCGTGTCGCTGCAAGAGCGGCAAATGGAAGTGCTGCGCGACAAGGTACGGCAACTCGAACTGAAGCTGGCCACACTGACCCGGAACGCCGGCAATAACGATGTCATCCTGAGTAACTTCCACCAGTGGGTGCTGCGACTGATGTCCTACGATGGCGACGACGCCGCGGCGGCGCTGCTCGAGGCGATGCGGGAGAGCTTCCAGGTACCGGCAGCCAGCCTGCGCCTGTGGCGCGTGAAGCCCGGGTACGAGAGTGCCTGGTTCGCTACCGGTGGGCAGGAGGCACAGGCCTTTGCCGATGAACTGCCCGCACCGGTCTGCGGTGCGGCTGGCGGGCGGCCGGGCATGGTATGGCTGGATGACGCATCGTCCATGCAATCAGCCGCCTTGCTTCCGCTACGCAAACCCGGCGAAGCCGCCAGCTTCGGCCTGCTGGTGCTGGCTTCGCCGGATGCGCAGCGCTTCTCCGGCGAACTGGCGACCGATATCCTCGTACGCATCGCCGACACTGCCAGCGCGCGCTTGCAGCATTTGATCGCCTGAGATGTCCAGCCCCGGCGCTTTCACCGAAATAGCCGGTTACCTGCAGCACCTGCAGACTGAGCGCAAGCTGTCCGGTCACACGCTCGACAATTACCACCGCGATCTCGCGCAGTTAACCGAGCTGCTGCCTGGCCTACCATCGGCAACGCTGGCTGGTCTCACGCAATTCGATATCCGCCGCTGCGCCAGCCAGTTGCACGCACGCGGCCTGGCGCCAAGCTCGATTGCACGCAAGCTATCGGCATGGCGCGGGTTTTTTGCATGGCTGGCCCTGCAGCAGCCGCTGACCGCCAACCCGGTCGATGGCGTGAAAGCGCCGAAACGTGCCAAGGCGCTGCCGAAGGCGCTGGGCGTCGACGATGCGGTGAGACTGGTCTCGTCGCCGGTTGCCGCGACCGACAACCCGGCTAATGCGTTGTGCAGCAAGGCCATGTTCGAGCTGTTGTATTCGAGTG
Source organism: uncultured Bifidobacterium sp. (assembly GCA_964515155.1). GTDB lineage: Bacteria > Pseudomonadota > Gammaproteobacteria > Burkholderiales > Burkholderiaceae_D > Pernthalerella. The sequence continues at coordinate 42,415 of CAZESK010000004.1, read as the reverse complement.
GGTTGCGCGTATCCGAGCTGACCAGCCTCGACCTCGTCTACAGCCGCGATGGTGAACATGAATCGCAGGGATGGCTGGACCTCGATGCGGCCGAACTGATCGTGACTGGCAAGGGCAACAAGCGGCGCAGCGTGCCGATCGGTCGCGCGGCGCTGGCAGCGCTGCGTGACTGGCTACCGGTACGCGCCAGCCTGGCGAAGCCGGCACCTGCAGCGGATGCGCGCGCACTGTTCCTGTCGAGCCGCGGAAAGCGAATTACAGTTCGCGAGGTGCAGAAGCGCATCAAGGCGCACGCACAGGCCCTGGGCATACCGGCAGACGTTCACCCGCATGTGCTGCGGCACTCGTTTGCCTCGCACGTGCTGCAATCCTCCGGCGACCTGCGCGCCGTGCAGGAAATGCTGGGCCACGCATCGATCGCCTCGACACAGGTCTATACTTCACTCGATTTCCAGCGCCTCGCGCAGGTCTATGATGCTGCGCACCCGCGTGCAAAAAAACAGGGCGGCGACGCCTGATGACCGCCGCGCCCGGTGCATCTCAACCTTGTCATTCACACTACCATGTCTCTGATACCCGCTACCATCCTCACCGGCTTCCTCGGCGCCGGCAAAACCACGCTGCTCAACCGCATCCTGCACGAGAAGCACGGGATGAAGATCGCTGTGATCGAAAATGAATTTGGCGAGGAGAACATCGACAACGAGATCCTGGTCCAGGACAGCAATGAGCAGATCGTTGAAATGAGCAATGGGTGTGTCTGCTGCACGGTACGCGGCGACCTGATTGCAGCGCTCGGAGAGCTCGCGCAAAAGCGCCGCGACGGCAAGTTGCAATTTGATCGCGTCGTGATCGAGACCACGGGCCTCGCAAATCCCGGGCCGGTAGCGCAGACCTTCTTCATGGATGAAGAAATCGGCATATCCTATCTGCTCGATGGCGTCATTACGGTGGTCGATGCCAGCCACGCGATGGACCAGCTCGACCGCTTCCAGGAAGCCCAGCGACAGGCAGGCTTTGCCGACCGCATGCTGCTTTCCAAGACTGATCTCGTCACGCCGGAGCAGGTGGCGGCACTCGAGGCACGGCTCAAGCGCATCAATCCCCGCGCGCCGATCTCAGCCATGGACTTTGGTAATGCGCCGATCGGGCAAATCTTCGGGATCGGCGGCTTCAATCTCAACGAACGGCTCGATATCGATCCGGATTTCCTGAAGGCCGACGAGCATGATCATGACTGCGATGACCACTGCGACCATGATCACCACGGACATCACGATCACGCCCATGCCCACCACCATGGCCATGGCCACACCGATGAGATCGCCGCCTTTGTTTTCCGCAGCGACAAGCCTTTCGACCCTGCCCTGCTTGAAGAATTCGTCGGCAGCCTGATTAAGGTCTATGGGCCGCGCATGCTGCGCTACAAGGGCGTGTTGTGGCTGCAGGGCGCCACGCGCAAGGTTATCGTGCAGGGCGTGCACCAGACGATGGGCAGTGATCTTGGTGCGCCGTGGGGCGAGGGCGAGGCGCGTGTCAGCAAGATGGTCTTCATCGGGCAATCCCTGCCGAAGCAGATCTTCCTCGACGGGCTGGCACAATGCCTGGTACAAAATTGAAAACCTTTCGCGCTCCAGCTCTGGTTCCCGCTACGAAACAAATTAAAAATCCGGCAAAGCCGCTTGTGCGGACGAACAATGCGATTACAATAGCCGCCGGTTTCAGCCGGGTCGGCCCTGCCTGAGCGTCATGCAGGAGGCTCGGATCCACGGCCCGGGCGGGTCTGTGCCTCAGCAAAGCGAGCACGAGGGTCCCGGGTAAACTTCACCGATTCGTAGTTACGAAAGCTCACGACGTGGCAACCAATTCCAAAACCTCGAAATCTTCCGGCGTCGATGGCGGTCTCCTCACTGAGGAGCAGATCCTTGCGATGGGCGAGAAGGACTACATGAACCCCGCGCAGCTCGCCTTCTTCAAGGCGCGGCTGCAGCAGCTCGAAAAAGACCTGCTGCGCAATGCGGGCGAAACCACCGAGCACCTGCGCGAGACCGTTCTGGTGCCCGATCCTGCGGACCGAGCGACCATCGAGGAAGAACACGCCCTCGAGCTGCGCACACGCGACCGCGAACGCAAGCTGCTCAAGAAAGTCCAGCAATCGCTGCAGTCCATCGATAGCGGCGACTACGGCTGGTGCGAGGAAACCGGCGAGCCGATCGGCATTCCGCGTCTGCTGGCGCGCCCCACCGCCACACTCTCGCTCGAGGCTCAGCAGCGACGTGAACTCAAGCAAAAGCTATACGGCGACTAACACCTCCACCGTCCCACAAAAACCCCCGCCACTTGGCGGGGGTTTTGTTTGTAGGCTATTATTTCTGCCGTTCACTTTTTGTTGTCGCCCTCCCTCGGATGAATCCGCCACTGGTGCATAACCGCCGCGCTGCCCTGATTGGCATGCTGCTGGTACTGAGCCTGCTGTTCACGCAGTGGCTCGGTTATGCACATGCGATCGCCCACCCTGGCGGGACGACAGAATTCTCCAAGCTCGCGCAGACCAGCGAATCGATCGAGCACGCCAACTCGGCCAGCGCCTGCGCCGCATTCGATGCCGCCACCCTCGGTGCCGGCACGCTCAACTCCGTCCTACCGGCTCTGCCGGTGGTGCAGGAAAGCGGTCCGGTCATCCTTCCGGCTGACACTGGCTGGCAGTGCCAGTTCACCGCCTACTTCAGCTCTCGCGCTCCACCTCTGAACGCCTGATTCCCCCCCATCAGCCGCGACCGGCGCTATGCCGGCCGCGAAACACGTTCATTGTTTGTGGAGTTTTCATGATTTTCCAGAGATCCGTGCTGGCGCACGCGGTACTGTGCGCACTCTCGGCGGCAGCCGTTAGCGCCCATGCGCAACAAGCCCCCAAGACCCTCGCCCCGGTGGTCGTTACCGCCGATCCGTTTGGCGCATCCGAATCGGGCGCCATCCTCACACCGGCGCGCGTGCTGTCCGGCGACGAACTGCGCGACAAGCTCGGCGGCTCACTCGGCGACACGCTGAGCCGCGAACCCGGCGTCAATGCCTCCGGCTTCAGCACCGGCTCGTCACGGCCGATCATCCGCGGCCTCGAAGGTCCGCGCGTGAAGATCCTGCAAAATGGCATGAATAGCGGCGACCTGTCCGCGATCTCGAACGATCACGCCGTGGGCACCAGCCTGCTGACGGCACAGCAGATCGAGATCCTGCGTGGTCCGGCAACACTGCTGTATGGCTCGGGCGCCATCGGCGGCGCGATCAACATCGTGAATGGACGCATCCCGACCCGGCTTGAACCGCGTCCGACCGGCGAGGCCGAGCTGCGCGCAGGCAGCGTCGATAACAGCGGCGCACTGGCCTTCAGCGCCGATCGCTCGGTCGGCAACATCGGCCTGCATGTCGACGGCAGCATGCTGCGCGCCGGTGACTACCGGATTCCCGGCCATAGCGCAGCCGATGACCACCACGAAGGCTACACTGGCCGTCTGCCATTCTCCGGCAACCGGGAGAACAATCTCGGCGTCGGCGCGTCGGCAATCCAGTCATGGGGCCATGTCGGCGCATCGCTGGCGCAGACCGACAAGCTGTATGGGATCCTCGGCGCGCATGAAAAGGCCCAGATCGATCTCGCACAGACGCGCTTCGACATCGACAGCCTGGTTCGCTCGCCCTTGCCTGGTTTCGACGCGCTACGCGTCAAGCTCGGCCATAACAACTACCGCCACACCGAACTCGAAGACGGCACAGACCCGAAAGTCAAGTTCACGAACCGCTCGATGGAATCGCGCTGGGAGCTGAGCCACCTGCCTCTGGCCGGCTGGCGCGGCAAGCTCGGGCTGCAGACGGACAACGCAACCGTACAGGCGCGCAAGGCCCATGATGATCATGACGGTCATGATGAACATGGCTCCACCGTGCCGCGCACGCGCTCTTCCTCAGTGGCAGCGTTCATTGTCGAAGAGAAGGACATCGGCAGCGTCCGCCTGAATGCCGGCGCGCGCGTCGAGCAAGTCGGTCGACGTCCAGTGGAAAAAGCCAACCGAAACTTCACGCTGGCCTCCACCTCGATCGGCGCGCTGTGGGCTTACACACCCGGCTATGCGCTGGGCCTCACCGGATCGCTTGCCCAGCGCGCGCCAACGGCAGAGGAGCTGTATTCGGGTGGCGTCCATCATCCGACCGAGACCTTCGACAAGGGTGATACGTCGCTACGCAAGGAAACCTCGCAAAATATCGACCTGTCTTTGCAGAAAACTGACGATAGATTGCGCTGGCGCGCCAACCTGTTCCAAAACAAGATCAGCAACTTCGTATTCGGCCGAATCGGGGGCTGTGTTGATGAGGAGGGCAACGGTCTGGCGCAATGCCCGGACGACGAACCACTCCGGGAGCGCCAGTTCAGCCAAGCCGACGCCACACTGCGCGGTTACGAAGTCGATGTCAGCTACAACCTCTACGAAACCGGCTGGTTCGGCCGTGCCTTCGCCGACAGCTCGCGCGGCCGGCTGAACAATCTCGGCAATCTACCGCTACAGCCGGTCGACCGCGTCGGCCTGACGGTCGGCTATCAAGACAACGCATGGCGCTCGTCCCTGTCGGTCCTCAATGCCAGCGCGCAGAACCGCATCGCGAGTCCCGGCATATCAGAGGAGACTGCGACACGCGGCTACACCCGTGTCGATGCCAGCCTGTCATGGCGGCAGCGCTACGGCACAACCGACCTCACCTGGTTCCTGCTGGCGCGTAACCTGCTCAACGAAGAAATCCGGCTGTCAACCTCGCTGCTGAAAGACTACGTACCGCAACCCGGTCGGAATCTGATGATTGGCGTACGCGCCCGTTTCTGAGTCAGGATAGGCGCTGACCCAGCGGTAACTCCGGTGCTGTGACAGGTAATCGTTGGATTCATGCCACGCCCCGGCGCAAGCCGGGGCGCCCTGCCCATCCATCCGAACAAAGCTTGCTAAAGCATGAGGAGCCGCGACGGCGCACAGAGTAATGTCTGCGGGTTCGCGGCTTAACCTGCTGGCGCTGAGTGAAATTCTTCGACCTCTTCGGCAAAAATCAAACGCAGTCCGTGCGGCACGTGCGCGTGCGCGCACACAGCGGCCCATCACCCGAGCAGCGCCACGCCACGGCCCGGAAAATCGACACGATCGAATGCGAGATCGCCTCGGAGATCGAGTCCGGGCTGGTCTCCGCGCCCCCTGCCGAGCCCGGCATGACGCACGAAACAGTGAGCGCCGACGGACTCGATCCGGTCATCCTGTTGCGACAACGTATTGAAGAAGCCTGCTTGCTGCATGCCAGCGATCAATCGCCGGCCGCCGCAGCACTACTGGCAGAGGCAACGGCCACACCCGTCCCGGCCGATGCGCAGACGGAGCAGCAAGCCTGGCGGATGCGGCTCGAGCTGGCCGAATTCAACGGCTCGGCAACCCGCTTCGAGGATATCGCGCTTGGCTATGCACGACGCTTCGAGACGTCGCCGCCGCAATGGCGCAGCCCTCAGGCCATCGACCATGCGCAGCCAGCGCAACCGCATTCGCTGAGCTTCCGGGGCCGACTGTGTGGCACTGCGGCACCCGCCCTGGCCCGGCTTGAGCAGTTGGCAACCGGGCATGCACGCTTCTGCATCGACCTCAGCGGTGTGACGGATGTCGATCTCGATGGCAGCCGGCTGCTACTCGACATGCTGCATCGCTGGCGCAGCGATGCACGCCATGGCGAGCTTGTCGGTAGCGACGGCCTGCTTGACCTGCTGCAGTCGCAGGTCAGTCCCGGTCGGCGCGATCGTGATGATGCCGCCTGGCTGCTGCTCATTGAGCTGCTGAGAGCCGCCGGCAAGATGCAGGCGTACGAAGACGCATGTCTCGCCTACAGCATGACCTACGAAGTCTCGCCGCCCGTCACGCCCATGAGTGGTGCCACACCAGCACTCATGGGTGCGACGGGCGGCCGTAGCCTGCAGGCCGGTCACCTGCTGTTGCCTGCAGAGATACGCACACCAGTGGACGACCTCATCGAGAAGGTGGCGCGTCTCTGTCATGGCGCCTCGCTCGTCGTGCTGGACTGCCGGCGGCTACGATGCATCGAGTTCGGCGCTGCGTCACCACTGCTCGCAGGCATCCTTCGCGTGGCCAAGGGCAAACCGGTAGAATGGCATGACACGCCTTTCCTCGTGTCGACGCTGCTGAAGCTGGTGGGCGGCGACGACTCGTTGAGGATCATCAACCGCAAAACCTGAAGGTCGGGCCGCAGCACCGCCGAGTGACAGATCTCGTGGCATGCGTCGCCGGCCATGCCTATCGCATGGAACAATTTCACGGTACTACCATTCTCTCGGTTCGTCGCGGCGCGCAGGTTGCGCTCGGTGGCGATGGGCAAGTCACGCTTGGCAACGTTGTCATGAAGGGCTCCGCGCGCAAGGTGCGCAAGCTCTTCCACGGCAAGGTGCTGGCGGGCTTTGCCGGCGGCACGGCTGATGCGTTCACGTTGATCGAGCGCTTCGAATCCAAGCTCGAAACCCACCAGGGCAACCTGCTGCGCGCCTCGGTCGAACTGGCGAAAGACTGGCGTACCGATCGCATGCTCCGGCGGCTCGAAGCCATGCTGCTGGTGGCTGACCGTGAATCCACGCTCATCATCACCGGCAACGGCGATGTGCTTGAGCCCGAGAAGGGCGTGGGCGCCGTCGGCTCCGGTGGCAGCTACGCACAGGCCGCCGCGCTGGCACTGTATGAAAACACCGAATTGCCCCCGGCCGAAATCGTGAAGAAATCACTTTCCATCGCCGGCGAGCTCTGCATCTACACGAATCTGTCGCTGACCATCGAGACACTGGACTGAACGCATCATGAACCTCACACCGCAACAAATCGTTGCCGAACTCGACAAGCATGTTGTCGGCCAGGCAAAGGCCAAGCGCGCGGTTGCCATTGCGCTGCGCAACCGCTGGCGCCGCCAGCAGGTACCGGAGCCGCTGCGCCATGAGATCACGCCGAAGAATATCCTCATGATTGGCCCCACCGGCGTGGGCAAAACCGAAATTGCGCGCCGGCTCGCCCGGCTGGCCGAGGCGCCGTTCATCAAGATCGAAGCCACCAAATTCACCGAGGTGGGCTACGTAGGCCGCGATGTCGACACCATCATCCGCGATCTGGCCGAGATCGGCATCAAGCAGACCCGCGAGCAGGAAATGCGCAAGGTGCGCGTGCAGGCGCAGGATGCCGCTGAAGAGCGCATCCTCGACGTACTGTTACCGCCAGCACGCGACTTCGGCTTTGCCAGCGCACAGGCGCCGGAAGACAAGGCTGCAAACGCGACGCGGCAGACCTTCCGCAAGCGGCTGCGCGAGGGTGCACTGAACGACAAGGAAATCGAGATCGAAGTCGCCGAGCCGCGCGCGCAAATGGAGATCATGGCACCGCCCGGCATGGAAGAGATGACCGAGCAAATCAAGTCCATGTTCTCCGGGCTGGGCGCCGGCCGCAAAAAATCACGCAAACTGACCGTCGCCGAGGCGATGAAGCTGCTGCTCGATGAAGAAGCCGAGCGCATGGTCAACGAGGATGAGCTCAGGCAGCGGGCGATCGCGAATGTCGAACAGAATGGCATTGTCTTTCTTGATGAAATCGACAAGATCGCCACGCGTGCCAATACGCAGGGCGCCGATGTCTCGCGCGCCGGCGTGCAGCGTGACCTGCTGCCGCTGGTCGAAGGTACGACGGTCAACACCAAATACGGCATGGTGAAGACCGACCACATTCTCTTCATCGCCTCGGGGGCATTCCACCTTGCCAAGCCTTCCGACCTGATACCCGAGCTGCAGGGACGCTTCCCCATTCGCGTCGAGCTCGAGCCGCTCGTCATCGCCGATTTCGAGCGTATCCTGACCGCGACCGATGCTTGCCTCACGCGGCAGTACCAGGCGCTGCTGGCGACGGAGAGCGTGGACGTCACATTCACCGCCGACGGCATACGCCGGATGGCGGAAATTGCGTGCTCGGTCAATGAGAAAACCGAGAACATCGGCGCCCGGCGGCTGCACACGGTCATGGAAAAGCTGCTCGAGGAAGTCTCGTTCTCCGCCGGCACGCAGAGTGTGGAGCGCGTGCAGATCGATGCGGCCTATGTCGATGCCAAGCTTGGCGAACTGGCGGTCAACGAAGACCTGTCGCGCTACGTGCTCTGACGCGCTGGAGGGCAGCATCATGGCCAACAAGGAGCGTGCGACACGGCAGAAGCTGTCATTCCGGGGTGAGCCATCGCAGAAAGCGCTCAAGCCGCGCAACCCGGTCGCCATACCGGCCAAGCAGCGCGCTGCCGGCCCGCACGTAAAAACCCGATCGGCCAACCGGCAGGCGAAAAAGCGTGAGCTGATACGATTGCTGCTGCAGAACCACCGCGACGACTGATCAGCGCCTTGGCGTTGGCGTCGGGGTCAGCGCCGGTGCCTGGGTGGGGGGCGATCCGGCGGGTGCACTTCCCGGCGAACCGGGCGCTCCTGGTGTGCTGCCGCCGCCGCTGGCGCCCGAGGCCGCAGGCTGCGGCTGCATTGGCAGTGGCGCCGTCTGCTGTTGCGCCTGCTGCTGCACCTGCGGCTGAAACTGCTGCTGAAACTGCGGCGCCATTGGCGGTGGCCCAGCCATGCCCGGCTGCAAGGAGAGGGTACCGCCCTCCTGCGCGACAAATTCCGGCAGGCTGAGCTCGCGCTCGACGCCATGCTCCGACAGCACCACCGTGCGCGCCTTGATCTCTTTGATCCTCAACCCCGGCGCAACTTCTGCATCCACGGGCAGCGCGCGCGCCGGCTGGCCCTCGGCAGTGAGAATGGCGACACTGCCACTCGGCCGGCCAGAACGAATGATGCCGCGCAGCTGCACCGCCCCCATGCCCCCGCTCTGAGCACGACCACCAAACAAGGTCGATGCAGCTGCGACTGGCGGCAGGCTGCGCTCGGCTTGCGGAGGTGCGGCCACCGGGCGCGGCTCGGGCGCCAGCCACTGCAGTAGCCAGTACGCGGCCGAGGCGCACAGCAAGAGAAACAACAGGAAGCTGGCGATGAGTGGTGCGCGCTGCATCATCTCAGCGCACCAGCTGGTTAATCTCGATGATGGGCATCAGCACCGCCAGCACGATCAGCAGCACGACGACGCCCATGGCAAGGATCAGTACCGGCTCGAGCAGGCCGGCGATGGTCAGCGCACGTCGCTCAAGATCCTGTTCCTGCAACTGGGCGGCACGGTTCAGCATGGCAGGCAATTCGCCGGTGACCTCACCGGCGCGGATCATGTGAATCAGCATCGGCGGAAAATGCCGGTGCGCCGACAGCGCACGCGCCAAACCCACGCCCTCGCGCACCGATGCCGTCGCTTCTTCCACTTGCTGGCGCATCGCAACATTCGACAGCGTATCGCGGCTGGTCTGCAGTGCGCGCAGGATGGGTACGCCAGAGCTGATCGTGATGGCCAGCGTGCTCGCAAAGCGCGAAGTGTTCAGGCTGCGCTCGAACTTGCCAATCAGCGGCGCCGTCAGCACCCAGCGATGCCAGCGCAGCTTCACATCCGGATCGCGGAGACTGCGACGCCACAGCACGAAGCCGCCCATGACCAACAATGCCACCAGCCAGCCCCAGCCACGCACGAAGTCCGAGATTGCGAGCATGGCCACGGTCAGGAAGGGCAGTTGCTGCTTGGTGTTGGCAAAGACGGTCACGATCTGCGGCACCACGTAGGCCAGCAGGAAGATCACAATGGCAAACGCGACGATGGTCACGATGGCTGGATAGGTGAAGGCGAGTCGCACTTTTTGTACCAGTGCATTGCGCCGTTCGACAAAATCTGCCAGCCGGGAAAGCACGCCGGCAAGCTGGCCGATCTGTTCACCAGAGGCGACCAGGGCGCGATAAATATCAGCAAAATCACGCGGATGCCGAGCCAGCGCATCCGACAGCGATGAACCGCTCATTACCTCGGCGCGGATAGCCGCGATCAGGTCGCGCAGGTAGGGGCGCTCGGCCTGCTCCATCAACGCATCGAAGGCCTGCTCCAGCGGCAGGTTAGCTTCCAGCAGCGAGGCCAGCTGGCGGGTAAACAGCGCGAGCTCCACCGTCGACAGGCGCTCGCCCATGCTGAACGAGCGACGTGCACCGGCACCGGCATCACTGACAATGGCATCGACCAGCAGCGGCACCAGGCCACGCGCGCGCAGGTCGGCACGCGCCGCACGCGGGCTGTCAGCCTGCAACACGCCTTTGCTGCTGGCACCGGCGGCATTGACAGCTTCGTAGCGGAAGGCAGGCATGGCTATGCGTCGGCTGTGTGGTGGGTTTCGCCTGCGGCTCTACCCACCCTATGATTTTCTGAGGCATAGTCAGCCGTGTGGTGGGTTTCGCCTGCGGCTCTACCCACCCTATGATTTTCTGAGGCATAGGGTGGTTAGAGCCGCTGGCGAAACCCACCGATGGGCGCGTCAAAGAAAAACATCGCTTACTCCTTCGTCACCCGCAACAACTCCGCCTCGGTCGTCGTGCCATCGCGCAGCCAGCGCTCACCGTCCTCGCGCATGCTCAACATGCCGTCGCGCTGTGCGGTAGCGCGGATCTCGGCTTCCGATGCCTGGTTGTGGATTTGAGCGCGGATGTGATCCGTCGTCAGCAGCAACTCGTAAATGCCGACCCGGCCGTGATAGCCGGTATGGCCGCATTTGTCGCAGCCAACCTCGTGCCAGCGCATGCCATCGAAGCGACGGCAATGCACGCAAAGCTTGCGCACCAGCCGCTGCGCGACGACACCGATCAGTGAAGACGACAGCAGGAAGGGCTCGATACCCATGTCGAGCAACCGGGTGACAGCGGCCGGCGCATCATTGGTGTGCAGAGTCGCCAGCACGAGGTGGCCCGTCAGCGAGGCTTGCACTGCAATCTGCGCGGTCTCGAGATCGCGGATCTCGCCGATCATGATCACGTCCGGATCCTGCCGCAGGATCGCGCGCAGTGCCTTCGCAAAGCTCATGTCGATACGCGCATTAACCTGGGTCTGGCCGACGCCGGGCAGCTCATATTCGATCGGATCCTCCACCGTCAGGATATTGGTCGATGGCGAGTTCAGCCGTGACAGCGCCGCATACAGCGTCGTGGTCTTGCCGGAGCCGGTCGGTCCGGTCACGAGGACGATGCCGTGCGGCTGCGCAATCAGGCGGTCGAACTGTGCCTGCGTGGCCTCGCTCATGCCGAGATGCTGCAGATCCATCCTTCCGCCTTCCTTGTCGAGCAGGCGCAGCACCGCACGCTCGCCGTGGCCGGTGGGCAAGGTGGACACGCGCACATCAACCGGCTTACCGCCAACGCGCAGCGTGATACGGCCATCCTGCGGCAGCCGCTTCTCCGCGATATCGAGCTGAGACATGATCTTGATGCGCGAGATCAGCGCCGCGTGGATCGCCTTCTTCGGCCGGACCACATCCCGCAGGCGTCCATCAATACGAAAGCGCACCACCGATACCTGCTCGAAAGGTTCGATATGAATATCGGACGCGCCCTCGCGCAGCGCCTGCGTGAGCAGTGCATTGATCATCCGTATCACCGGCGCGTCATCGGATGACTCCAGCAGATCCTCGACCGCCGGCATGTCCTGCATCAGGCGCGCAAGGTCGAGGTCTGATTCCACCTCGTCGACCACCTGCGCGGCATCACCGCCGGAGCCGGCGTAGGCTTTGACGATCGCGCTCTCGAGCTGCTCCCGCGACAGCCGGTTCAGTCGCACCCGACCGAAACAGCGGCTGACTTCGGCAACCGCCGAGGGCACGGTCGCTTCCGATACCCAGATATCAACCGCGCCGTCCGGCTCGCCGGCCTGCGCGAGCACGCCGAAATCACGCGCGAAGGTAAACGGCAGCAGCCGCGGGTCATGCATCGCAACAGTCATGGCTTGTCTCGTGGGGAAATGTTGGCCGCCTTTCATCGCTGGTTGATCACGGGCGGTTCTACCGGAAAGACCTCGGGCGGCGGCGAAAGTTGCAGCGGCGACTGGTGCGGCGTGCCGGAAGAGGTGCCTGACGGCTCGCGGTTCAACATCGAGCCTCCGACCGGGCGACCACCATCGAGCGGCGGCAGCCTGGGTGAATCGGTGTCGGGCAGCAGCACGTTCGGTAATGGCTGTACGGCCATTTGCGCGCCACGGATATAGTCATAGCGATCACCCGCCACCGATACGCTCTGCTCATTACTGCGGATCACCGTTGGACGCAGGAACACCATCAGATTGGTCTTGGTACGCCGCTTCGACTGGTAGCGGAACAGGTAGCCCAGCAGCGGAATACTACCCAGACCCGGCACGCGCTCGACCGAATCGGTCAGCGTGTCCTCGATGAGCCCACCGAGAACGATGATCTGCCCGTCGTCGACCAGTACGTTGGTGTCGATCGAACGCTTCGAGGTGATCAGCCCTGATGCTGTCGACTGCTGAATATTCGAGGTTTCCTGATAAATCGCCATCTTCACCGTACCTCCCTCTGAAATAGTGGGGCGCACACGCAGCGAGAGGCCGATGTCGCGCCGCTCGATGGTCTGGAACGGATTGACGCCGGCTGCGCCACCGGCGGAGGCGGGCGTGGTGAACTGACCGGTAATGAAAGGAACATTCTGGCCGACGATGATGCGCGCCTCTTCGTTGTCGAGCGTGATCAGGTTCGGCATCGACAGGATGTTGGCCTTGGTATTCGTTTCAAGCGCGCGGGCCAGCGCGCCCAGGCTCAGTTGTCCGTTGCCGTCCTGCCGGAAGACGCCGGCGGTCAGGCCATTACCCGGCGGCAGGGGCGTGTTGTTCGGCCCGAGAATGGACGCCGCCTGGCGTACGAGATTATTCCCTTCGGTAGAGAAGCCGGTCAGGATGCCGACCCGGTAGCTGCTGCCGCCATTGCCGGATAGCGCTGCCCACTGTACGCCCAGCTCAGCTGCGCGATCGGCACTGATCTCGACGATCAATGACTCGACATAGACTTGTGCGCGCCGGGCATCGAGCTGATCGATGATGGCGCGCAGATTGCGGTAGACCCGTTCATTGGCAGTGATGATCAGCGTGTTGGTCGCCGGATCTGCCTGGATGAAGCCGGCCGCGCCACCGATGGGCAACGGGCCCTGCTGCGGCGCCGGCGAGGCAGGCGGAGCCTGCAGGCCGGCGCCCTGCTGCGCCGTGATGGGCTGAGTCGGCTGCAGGGGTGTGGCAGGGCTGGCCGGAATGGTCTGGCCGGCAGCACCGGTCTCACCGGCTACCACCGCGCGCAACACCTGTGCCAGCCGTGTGGCCTCGGCATTACGCAGGTAGACCACGTGCACGTTACCGGGCAGGGTGGTGGGCTGGTCAAGCCTGGCGATCAGGTTGCGTGCGAGGTTCGCCCGAGCGACTGTCGGCGCGCGGATGATCAGTGAATTGGTGCGCGAGTCGGCCAGCAGCAGCACACGACCGGGATCGGCCTGCCCGGGCGCGGCACCGGTATCGAGCAGGCGATTGATGGTGATGGCCATGTCGACCGCAATGCCGTGCTCAAGCTTGATCACGCCAAGGTCGCCGACCGAGGGCACGTCGAGCGTGGCGATGATACGCGACAGACGCCGCAGATTGTCGACGTAGTCGGTGATGATCAGCGTGTTGTTGGTGGGGTCGGCAGCGATGGTGTTATTCGGCGAAATCAGCGGACGCAGCACGGCGACGAGCCCGCTGGCGTTCTCGTGGTCGAGCCGGTAGATCTGGGTAGCGATCTGGTCGCCGCGCAGCTTGCCAACCTCCACCGGCGAGGCCTGAAGCTTGGCATCGGCCTCCGGTACCACCTTGACGAAATTCTGCGTGCGCACCACGGCATAGCCCTGCAGTCGCAGCACCGAGGTCAGCATCTCGAATGCCTGCCGCTTATTGACCGGTTTCTCGGAGACGAGGTTGATCGTCCCCTTGACGCGCGGATCGATGACAAAGGTGTTGCCGGTGAAGTGCCCGATCGCGCGCACCACCGACTCGATATCAGCACCGACGAAATTCAGCGTCGCCTGGTTCTCGGTCGGCTCCTGAGCAAAGACCGGCGGGGAAGCGGGCGGCAGCGTGAGCGCAGCGACCAGCAAGGCGAGTTGCGAGATTGTTTTCATGTGAATTCGAGTGCGATCACGTTTCGGTTCCCCACCTGGCGGCGCTGACCCAGCAGATTCAGCAGCACAGCCAGCCTCTGTTCCTCGCCTTCCTGTGCCCACGCCTGGCCGGAAAACCGCAGGCGGCCGTTAACGATGCTGCCGGCGCCTTCGAGCATCAGCGGACCCGACAAGCTTTTCAGATTGAGTCGCGCCCTGTCTCCCTGCCAATCAAACTGGATGCGATAAGCCCCCAGCGGCTTGACCGGCGATAAGGCCGACGCGATCTCCGTCATCTCAAGCTGCATGCGACCGATGATGTCCATGCCGTGCGCGGCACGCTCCAGCGTTAGCGATGACCACGACAGTCGCATCAGTCCGGAGGGCTTGACGGTATTGAGCGGCGCGCCGAGGGCGGCCAGGCGCTCGGCCGGCAGGCTGATGATGGCGGGCCCGAGCTGCCAGCGCCGCCAGCTGCCATCGATGGCCACAGCACTGTCGAGGGCACGCGGGTTCTCGACGCTCGCATCAATAATGCCCACCAGCGCCAGCGGCGAGAGCGTCCAGTCGAACCGTCCCGGGAGCAGTGGCGAGAGTGGCTCGTCTGGCGCGCCGGCGATGCCGATGAAAGCCGAGCCCTGCCACACGCTGCCCTGCGGATCGCCAAGCGAGAGCCGGCCACCAGTCTGCCGCTCGATCAGGGGCGCCAGCCACGCCGCCGGCAGGCTGACGATCGCCGTCGCCGCAACGATCAGCACGCCCGCCGCCGTCCACCACAACGGTTTGTTCATGGAAGCCTGCGCAGCGACAGGTTCGCGTCAACGCGATCAATGCGCTCGCGCGCGGTGATGTCGGCCTCGGTGACGACGAGCTGCGCATCGCGCTGAACCTGCTGCACCCAGTCGATCAGTGCGGAGAAGGACACATCGGTCAGCGCGATGCGCACGCCGTCCTCGCCGGCATTCAGGCTCTGCGCCTTCAGGCCGTGCGCGGCGAGGCTGCGCTCCATGGCGGCACGATCCGGCGGAAGCGGCGCGGTGGCCGATGGCGCCGGCGCGGCCAATGCCTGCTGCGCCAGCGATTGCATCTGCGCATAGTCGGCCCGTAGCAAGGGCAGGGCCTGCTTCCATCGCGCGCGGCCCTGCAGGGCGGGATCGATCAACAGCAGCCAGCACAGCACGAGCAAGAGCAGACTACTGCCCACACCGAGTATCCAACGCTCGCGCGACGTGCGCTCGGTCCAGAATCTGTTCGCGGTGGCCAGTGTCATCGCGCGCTCCTGATCTGCCAGACTGCAGGATCGGCCGGCGAAGGTGCAGCGTCGATGCGACGTGCCGACAGTGCCGGCCTTATCGTCTCAAGCGTGACTTGCGCGCCGGGCTTGAGGCGCAGGGTTAGGGTTGCATCTCGGTAGTCGAGTCCGGCAATGGCGCGCGGATCAGCGACCGTTCCCCAGGCATCGCCCAGCGCGGCCGCCAAGGCAAGGAAGTCGTCGGGCGCCAACTCACCACCCGACTGCCGGGCGCGGGCGACCTTCTGCCGCATCTGCACCAGCGGATCGATGATCTGCTTTTCATTCGGGAAGGTGCGCAGATAAAGAGCGGCCATGACCTCCTGCAGACGGACTCCCTCGCTGCGCAGCCGCCACCAGTCCGCATTGAGCGCGATCACGTTGAACATCAGACAGGCGGCCGCCAACGAGAGGGGCCAGCGCCAGCGACGCCACTCGATGCCCGGTGCGCCGCCGGCCACGCCGCGGGCCAGATCAAGCTCGAGCCGGGCCGCGCCCTCGATCCATGCCGCCCAGTCTTCATCGATGATCTCGATCCCGCTGTCCGAATGTTCCTGCGCCCGGGCATTGAAGCGCGCGGCATAGATGGCGGGAACGGAAAGCTGTACTGCCTGCCCCGGTGCGAAGGTCGACAGCAGCTCCGCCACCGTATCAGCCAGCTGCGAGTCGTCATCAACAGCCACCGGCAGGCCGATGCCATTGTCAGCCGACAGGCGCAAGGCCAGTTGCGGCGTCCCCGGATTCTCAAGCAACGCGGCCGATGCGCGGCCCGCCGGTAGCGGCAGGCATAGCTGGATTGGCTGGGCAACGATGCGGCGCGCGCCATGCTGGCGCAAGACATCGATCCACGATTGCAGCCAGCCGTGGTCAACCACCGCAATCGTGCGTCGTCCGTCGACTTCCGGCCCGGCAGCGATGGCACAGGCGGCCGGGTCACCGATGATGCGCTCCTCGACCAGTGCCGGTAGCGCCGCCTGCAGCCGGCTGGCCGGCAGTGGGGGCACCGGCAGGTTGAGCAGGGTTACGTCGCTGGCTGCCAGCAGCAGGACCACGCGCCCGGAACGGCCAAGCATGGGCGCGAGTTCAACCAGTGATGCGCTGCCGGACTGTTGCAAGCGACCGCGCTGCGACCAGGCGAAGGGCAGGGGGTCAGCGCCCGCATGCACGCTGCCGCGCACGGGCGCGCGCAGGTAGACGACGGTGGCCTGGGTCTCGCGCGCCATTCAGACCTCCCTCACCCACAGCAAATAGGTCGTCGGGCCAAAACGCTCGACGAGGGCCTGCACTTGCAGCGTTGCCTGCCGTATCGTCACGCGGCCGGTGACGATGAAGTAGCTGGTGGCGACCGATACCAGGTTGGCGTCCGGCGGATCGCGCCGGCCCGGCAGACGGTTGCCGAGATCGCCCAGATCGCGAAAGCTGGCCGTGCGCCGCGTGCCGACCAGTGCCGTGGCATCGGCCAGCGACAAATTGGGCAGGCGCGCGGACAGTACTTCGGCCGGCGCGGTGTTGGCATTGACCGGCGTGGCGCGCGGTAGAAACACCACGTAGTCGCGAATGGCACGGATCATGGCCGGCGTGCAGCCGGGCACCGTGAGCAGGTCATCGACCTGGATGAAACGGATCGGCCTTGGCACGCCGGCAGTCGTGCTCGCCGCTGTACGCTGCGTATCGGCAACCTGCTGCGCGGCGGCCCGCGCCAGCCCCGGATCCTGCCGTAGCACGCTCAGCAGGCGCTCGAATGCCTGTACCTCGACAAGATTGACTTGCCCCTGCGAGGCAAGGTTGGTCAGATTCAGCCGCGCCTGCGCATCCTGGATTGCGCCGGACAGTACTGCGCTGCCGGCATCGCCACGGATTGCAGCCGACGCCACATAGCGGTCAAGCCGGGTCTCCGACAAGGGCACGGCCCAGGGCTCGGTGAGGTTGTCGGTTGCCGAATAGCGTGCATCTTCGCGCAGGATCAGCCGTGCCCAGTCGAGCGCACCGCGCAGCACCCATTGCTTCTGGAGCTGCAACCGCTGGTTCTCAATCGAGCGCACCTGCACCTGCTGCTGCCAGAACAGGCTGGCGACGATGGTGATGGCCAGCGCGGTCAATAGCAGTGCCGTGACGACGGCGACGCCGCGCGCGCGGCGATGTCGAGCCCGTGGGCGTGTCATATCGCGCCCAGCATGAAGATCTTGGTCATCGGTGCCGGGCGACCCGGCATCTGCAGCGACATTTCCAATCCGCGCCAGGCAACCTGCATCGCAGTGGCACCGCCACGCGGATTCATCATCGCGCCGCGCGAGACGATGCTCTCGCTGCGCATCTGCTCCCAGCCACGCCAGCCACGGCCATCGTCGCTCCAGACGCGCAGCTGCATCGCTTGTAACCCGGCCTCCAGCGTCACCGCCTGCGCACCGCCTGCCTGCGCGAACTGCCAGTACTGGTCGAGCCGTGTCAGATCGCGTGTGGGCGGCGACTCTTCGCGGCTCAGCACACCGTCGCGCAGCCGCCAGGTGACGACCTGCAGCGCACCGGCCCGGCCCTCGGGCTGGACCCGACGCACGAGGCTCACGCGGGTGCCGTCGATGGCTAGCGGCGGGCGGCCATCGAGCATGTCCGGTTCGACGGTATTGGCGCAGTCAGTCTGCAGCTGCGCGAATGCCAGCTGCATGCCACGTGCCTGCTCTAGCTCGGCATTGAGCCCGGTGCGCGCGCGTGTGATGGAGTCCAGCCCGCGCCAGCCGAGCACGGCGACGAAACCCAGTACGCTGATGGCAACCAGCAGCTCGATCAGGGTCAGACCGCGCGCACGACGGCCCCGGCGCCTAGAGCGCATTCGGCACCACCTGGGATAGCGTGATGATCTTCCGGCCACGCGAATCGATCACAGACACCTCGACACGGCGGAAGGCAGGGTTCGGCGTGGCGATGATCTGCTCGTCACAGCGCAGCGGCAGCTCGCCCTGCGAACAGGGAAATTCGCGCTGGCCGAGCGGCGGCCACTCATGGGTGAGACGGATCTGCGTGAGCCGGTTCTCGGCCGACCAGGTGGCCATCATCGCGGCCCGCAGGTCACTGCTGTTCTGCGTCAGGCTGCCGATGGCACGCAGGCTCGCGGCCAGAGCGGTGCCGACAATCACGAGCGCGACGAGCACCTCAAGCAGCGTAAAGCCCGCATGCCATCGCTTGCCGGCCCATGGTTTGTTCATTTCATTCCACCTCGAAATTGCCAATGCCATCGGCGCGTATCGTTGTGCCGTGCCCGCCAAGGGTGAGCGTCAGCGTGAAGGCCTTGTCCACCGGCTCGCGTCCAAACACAATGCGCAGTGGCAGCCGGTCGCCGGAAGCCGGCTGCAGCAGCAGCGAGACCGGCGTACGCCGGAACTCGCGCTCGCGCAACAACTCATCATCGACCAGCGCGAGCCAGCTGTCGTTCTTCCGGATCAAGAAACGGTAGCCATAGGCATCGGCCTCGAATGCGATGGGCTGGTTGCGCACGATCGCTTCGTCGCGCGCAAGCTGCATCAGCAGGGCGATACGCTGCGCTTCATTGTTCAGCAGCTGACGGTCGCTGGGCTGGATATTGAGCGCGACTGCGCCCAGCAGGATGCCGGCAATCACCAGCACCACCAGCAGCTCGAGCAGGGTAAACCCGTACTGCCGCCGCACTGCGTCTGCTCGCGTCGGGCACGTCTCACTCACCCCACGAGCCGATATCCGCATCGATACCGGTACCACCCGGCTTGCCGTCGGCGCCATAAGAAAACACATCGATCTCACCGCGCGTACCCGGCGACAGATATTGATAGGTATTACCCCACGGGTCGCGGTTAAGCCGGTCGAGGTAGCCGCCGCTCTTCCAGTTCTGTGGGATGGGCGCGGCGCTCGGGCGTGCCACCAGCGCCTGCAGGCCCTGCTCGGTTGTCGGGTAGCGCTGGTTGTCGAGACGGTACAGCTTCAATGCCTGCATCAGCGTGGCGATATCCTGCTTTGCAGCGAGAATGCGCGCATCGTCGGTACGGCCCATCAGGCGCGGCACGACCAGTGCGGCGAGTACGCCCATGATCACGACGACAACCATGATCTCGATCAGGGTGAAACCGCGCGAGGCATGCCGGCGCGAAAAAGAAAGGTCTATGCGCATGGAACGGGTTCCGGGCGTGGGCCGGGCGTGTTGACAACGAGTCTGTGACTGATGAAGGTCAAAAAAGTGCCGGCTCCGATCAGGATCGGAAAAGACTTGCGTCGGGTTCAGTGATTATTCAGCAGCCGGAATTTTTGCAGTCGATGTGGGTCAAGCAAGAAGAGGATTCGAGGAGGGACCTGCCATGTCGCTGCCCCATGCCACGTCAGGCGACGTGATCAGCGTGACGCCGCTTGCGGAGACTCTGAAGACGGCCGTATCGACGGCCATCGTGCGCACGCCGCATGTCGAGCTGATCCGCAGTGTGCTGCACCAGGGTCGGTTGGTGCCGGAACACAAGGTGGATGGCGAGCTGACAATCCAGTGCATCGAAGGAAGACTGAACGTGCATGCTCACGGCAGGAGGATACCGCTGGGTCCGGGGGAGCTGCTGTTTCTTGCCGGCGGCACCCCGCATTCAGTCGAAGCCGCAGAGGACAGCTCGGCGCTATTGACGCTCATCAGACTGCCGTCGGTGTGACGCGGGACGCAGACAGAACGCCCATCAGACAGCTCATCAGGCGTCAGTCTGATTCTTCCCGTGCCTCACGCGCCAGCAACTGCCGTATTGCTTCCTGCGGCGTTTCATTGTCGAACAGCACGCGCGCCACCGCGTCGACGATGGGCATCGCGATGCCGTGGCACTGCGCAAGCTGCCTGACCGACTGCACGCAGTGCACGCCCTCGGCCACATGGCCGAGCTCGGCGATGACGGTTTCCAGTGATTTGCCGGCGGCAAGGCCCAGGCCCACCCGTCGGTTACGTGAGAGGTCACCGGTGCAGGTGAGGATGAGGTCGCCGAGGCCGGTCAAACCCATGAAGGTTTCGCTGCGACCACCCAGCGCCATGCCGAGCCGCGTGATTTCGGCCAGACCGCGCGTGATCAGCGCCGCGCGCGCATTCATGCCCAGACCCAAGCCGTCGGCAATGCCGGTGGCGATTGCCAGCACGTTCTTCACGGCGCCGCCGACTTCCACGCCCACCAGGTCGTCGGTGGAATAGACACGGATATTCCCGCCGTGCACGCCGGCGACGACCCGCTCGCGCAGCGCAGTGGCGGGCGAGCCGATGGTCAGGGCGCACGGCAGGCCGCGCGCGACTTCCTGTGCAAACGACGGACCGGACAGCGCGCCCACGGGCAAGTCGTCGCCGAGCTCCTCGCGCGCGACCTGATGCGGCAGCAGCGCGCTGGCCTGCTCGAAGCCCTTGCACAGCCAGACGAGATTGGAAGGTTGCAGATCCTTGAGCGCGCGCAGCAGCGGGCGCAGGCCGGCCACCGAGGTGCCGACGATCAGCAGGCCGTCTCGCGCATGCGCGGTGGCCTGTGCGAGGTCGGGCGTGAGGACAAGAGCATCAGGGAAACGAAAACCGGGCAGGTAACGGCTGTTCTCGCGCGTGGCCTGCATCGCCATCAGCGCGGCGGTGTCGCGACCCCAGAGCATGACGGCATGCCGGTCGGCCAGCGCGCGCGCGAGCGCCGTACCCCAGGCGCCGGCGCCAAGCAGGGAGATGTTCATTCGCCCCAGACGTCGGCGGCCTTCACGAAGCCGATGTCGCCGTCGCGGTGACGTACCTTGATCCAGCCGGAGGCAATCGGCTCGGCCACTTCCAGCAGCACGCCGCGAGCCACGGTGAACGCGACCGGCGCGGTATCGCTGGCGGCATTGCGCACGGCGGCCTGCTCCGGTTCGACCACCAACATACGGCGCTTCGTCAGGGCTTTGCTTTCTATCCAGGCCAGGTCGCCTGCCGCATCACGCACACGACTCCAGTCGCCGCTGGCAAGGATGACCTCGACCGGCATGCCAGCCGGTGCAATGAAGAGCTTGCGCGCCTTGGTTCCCGGAGCGTCATACATGACCGCCGGGCCGGGGCCAACGGATTGGAAATCGACGGCCTGCGCACTGCCGGCGCTTGCTGCCAGCAGCAGCAGGATCGGCATCCAGCGAGGGAAACGAGGCCGTGCGCGCATAGGCAGCTTACTGAATCTGCTGGCTGGCAGTCTGTGCCAGGGCCTGCTTGCGCTGTTGATAGAAGACCTCGAAATTGATCTCGGTCAGGTGGATCGGCGGGAAGCCGGCGCGAGTCACCATGTCAGCAATGTTGGCACGGAGGTAGGGATAGAGGATATTCGGGCAGGTGATGCCCAGCAGCGGGTCCATCTGCTCGGTAGGGATGTTGCGCATCTCGAAGATGCCGGCTTGCTTGCACTCGATCAGGAAAGCGACCTTGTCGCGGATCTTCGCGGTCACGGTCACCGTGATGGTGGTCTCATGGATGCCGTCGGCCAGCTGCTCGGCGCCCACATCGATCGAGACCTCGATGCCCGGAGCGTCCTGCTCAAGGAAGATGGCCGGCGAGTTCGGCTGCTCCAGCGACAGATCCTTCAGGTAAATGCGCTGGATGTTGAAAACGGGCTGCTGATCGGGCTGGATCTGGTCGGACATGAATTGCTTTCTCAGTGAGTGGGGTCAATGGTTGGACAACGCGGCAAGACATCAGGCACCCTGGAGCAGCGCATCGAGCCGGCCTTCGCGGTCGAGCGCGGAAAGGTCATCGAAGCCACCAACATGGGTCTCGCCGATATAGATCTGGGGTACGGTGCGGCGGCCGGTCTTTTCCATCATGAGCACGCGCTGATCGGGCTCGAGGTCAACGCGGATTTTCTCGATCTCCTCGATGCCCTTGGATTTCAGCAATCGCTCCGCCATAGTGCAGTAGGGGCAGACTGCTGTGCTGTACATGCGAATCTTAGCGACCATGGGATGAATGCTCCTCTGCCTTGATCATGCCTTGGCCGTCGGCAGTCCCTGGGACTGCCACTCGGTGAATCCGCCGCCCAGTACGTAGACGTTGTTCACACCCGCGCGCCTGAGCTGGGAGGCACCACGGGCCGCGCGGGCGCCGACACCGCACACAACCAGCACGGAGGTTGATTTGTCGATCTCGCCGACGCGGGCGCCGAGCTGGTCAAGCGGGATGTTCTTCGACTGCCTCAGGTGACCGGCCTTGAATTCATCGGCCGAACGCACATCGATGATGGTGACCTTGCCCTTGTTAAGCAGCTGGGTGGCCTGCAGGGTGGTCAGGGTGTTCTTGCCGCGAGTCAGCGTTGGCCAGAGCAGTGCGCCACCGGACAAGAGCGCGGTAAGGATCAGCCAGATATTGTCAATGAAGAATTTCACAGGGGATCAATTCGTTTCAGGCAAGCGCCGCATTATAGAATATCGGGCTTATTAAGGCTTTACCGTCTGCGATTTCTCGCCACACTTCCAAGCCCAGCCATTTCTTTTTTCATCCGCAGGACTGTTTCATGTACAAGATTGTCTTCATGCGTCACGGGGAATCCCTCTGGAACCGTGAGAACCGTTTCACCGGCTGGGCCGATATCGACCTGACCGAGAAGGGCATTGCCGAGGCCAGGGAGGCCGGACGCATCTTGAAAGAGAGCGGGTTCACCTTCGACCTGACCTACACCTCGGTATTGCGACGCGCGATCCGAACGCTGTGGCTGACGCTGGACGAGATGGACCTCATGTGGCTCCCCACCATCCACAGCTGGCGGCTCAACGAGCGTCACTATGGTGCGCTTCAGGGACTGAACAAGGCCGAAACCGCGGCCCGGTATGGCGACGAGCAGGTGCTGGTGTGGCGCCGTAGTTATGACACCCCACCAATGGCGCTCGACCCGAGTGACGAGCGCACCTCTTTCGACGATCCGCGCTACGCAATGCTCAAGCGAGAGGAAATCCCGCTCACCGAATGCCTGAGGGATACCGTCGCGCGCGTGCTGCCGATCTGGAACGAGTCGATCGCGCCCGCGATTCGCACGGGCAAGCGGATCCTGATCTCAGCGCACGGCAACAGCCTGCGCGCGCTGATCAAGTACCTCGACAACATCAGCGACACCGAGATCGTCAGCCTGAACATTCCCAATGGTCAGCCGCTGGTCTACGAGCTTGATGCCGATCTCAAGCCGATCAAGAGCTACTACCTGGCCAATGCCGCCGCGATCGAGGCAGCGATGCGAGCCGTGGCCCGCCAGGGCCGGGTGAGCTAGGCGGATGGACTGGCAGTTATCACTGGTCTGCTCAGGCCGGGCCTTGCCGGCCCTGCTGCTGGCCGCCGTGCTGGCGCTGCCACCGCTCACCGTTGCGCAGACGCCCAAATCCAGCGAACGCAGCCGGCAGAAGCAGCAGGCCGAGCAGGAGCGGGCCGAGCTGCGCCAGAAGCTCTCCGAGCTGAAGGCCGACATCGCGAAAACCGAGAAGGCGCAGGGACGCGCAGCCGATGCGCTGGCGACGTCGGAGGCAGCCATCTCCAACGCCAACCGCGCCCTGCGCGAACTGGCCGCCGAGCAGCAGCGGACCCGCTACCGGCTGGAGCTACTGGCAAAAGACCAGCGGGCGCTGGAAGAGAACGTCGCCCGACAGCGCAAGAAGCTGGAGAAGATGTTGCGCGAACAGTACGTTGCCGGCCATGATGATCGTGTGAGGCTGCTGCTGTCCGGCGATAACCCCAACCGGATCGCGCGCGAACTGCGCTATCTGGGCTATGTCTCGGCCGAACAGGTCAAGGCTATCGAAAAGCTGCAGGAAGATATCGCCGCGATCGAGGCTACGAAGGCCGATGCCGAAGAAGCGCGCGCCGCGCTGGAGGACATCGCCGACGAGCAGCGCGAGCAGAAAGCGCTGCTCGAAAAGGAGAAAGCCAAGCGGAAGGCGCTGGTGAGTCAGCTGGCGAGCAAGCTAGGCGCCCAGCGGCGGGAGGCCGGCAATCTGGCGCGTGATGAGGAAAGGCTGTCGGCGCTGGTTGACCGGCTGGCGGTGCTCATGGCGCAGCAGCGCAAGGCCGAAGAAGCCGAGGCCAGGCGCCGTGCCCGGGCCAGAGCCGAGGCCGAAGCGCGCGAGCGCGAACTGGCGGCACGCCAGCCACGGCCGGATCCAAAGGCAGCCGCCGGGCAGCCACCGGTGGCGAAGGCGGAGCCGCGCAAGCCCGAGCCGCCGCCACCACCTCCGCCGCCGGACGGCGCGGCCTTTGCCGCGCTGCGGGGCAAGGCCCGGCTGCCGGTCAAGGGCGAGCTGGCCGCCACTTTCGGTGCCAAGCGCGCCGACGGGGCGGCCTGGAAAGGCATTTTTATCAAGGCGGCCGAGGGCAGCGATGTGCGTACCGCCGGTGCCGGCGAGGTCATCTTCGCGGACTGGATGCGCGGCTTCGGCAACCTGATGATTGTCGACCATGGCGGGCAATACATGAGCATTTATGGCAACAACCAGGCATTGCTCAAGCGGCCAGGCGACCGCGTCAAGGCCGGCGATGTGATTGCCAGCGTCGGCAATAGCGGCGGCAACGAACATTCGGGTTTATACTTTGAGATGCGGCATCAAGGGCGGGCGATTGACCCGCTGACATGGATCAACAGGTGAGGCATGGGCAGCAAACTGAAGAATCTCGGACTGGTTGGACTGGGACTGATCGCCGGCATCGCCGGTTCGATGCAGTTCGATGCACTCGCCCAGCGGCAGGCAAGCTCCCCGCTGCCCGTGGAAGAGCTGCGCACGCTCGCTGATGTCTTCGGGCTGATCAAGTCCGACTATGTCGAGCCCATTGAGGACAAGAAGCTCCTGACCGAGGCCATTTCCGGCATGGTCGCGTCGCTCGACCCGCACTCGGCCTTCCTCGACAAGAAAGCCTTCAAGGAATTGCGTGAAGGTACCCAGGGCAAGTTCGTCGGCCTCGGCATCGAGGTCGGAATGGAAGACGGCTACGTGAAGGTCATCTCGCCGATCGAGGACTCGCCGGCGTTCAAGGCCGGGCTGAAATCCGGCGACCTGATTACCCGCCTCGACAGCACGCCGGTCAAGGGCATGACCCTCGACGAGGCCGTCAAGCGTATGCGCGGCGAGCCCAATACCAAGATCACACTGACCGTTGCGCGCAAAGAAGAGGACAGGCCGCTGATCATCACCATCGTGCGCCAGGAAATCAAGGTGCAGAGCGTGAAAGCGAAGGTGATTGAGCCGGGCTATGGCTGGATTCGCGTCTCCCAGTTCCAAGAGCCGACGGTCGAGGACCTGGCAAAGCGAATCAACCAGCTGTACCAGCAGGATCCGGGCCTCAAGGGCCTGGTACTCGACCTGCGCAATGATCCGGGCGGTGTGCTGCCGGGCGCGATTGGCGTGTCAGCGGCCTTCCTGCCGAAGGATGTCGCCATCGTATCGACCAACGGTCAGCTGCCGGACTCGAAGGCCACATATTACGCACGCCGCGAGTTCTACGGCACGCGCTCCGGCGTCGATCCCCTGGCCCGTTTGCCGGAGGCGGTCAAGAAAGTGAAGATGGTCGTGCTGGTGAACTCCGGCTCGGCGTCGGCCTCCGAAATCGTCGCCGGCGCCTTGCAGGACTACAAGCGGGCCACCATCATGGGCACGCAGACCTTTGGCAAGGGCTCGGTGCAAACCATCCGCCAGCTGACGGCCGATACCGCAGTGAAGCTGACGACCGCACGCTATTACACACCGAACGGTCGCTCGATCCAGGCCAAGGGCATCGTGCCTGACCTGCTGGTCGACGAGTATCCGGATGGTGATGGCCTCAACGGCCTGCGGCTGCGCGAGTCCGACCTGCAGAAACACCTGTCGAACGACACCGAAAAGAGTGCCGACAAAGGCGCATCCATCGTCGATGAGCTCGAAGAATCCAAGCGACTTGCCGCGCTGGAGAAAAAGCGCAAGCCGCTCGAGTTCGGCAGCAGCGAAGACTTCCAGCTGGCGCAGGCACTGAACCACTTGAAGGGCAAGCCGGTACAGCTGTCGAAATCGGCCAAGGTGGAAAGCAAGAAGGAGCCGACCATCAATAACCCGGATGGCGGCAACGGCGAGAAGAACAAGTAAGCGCTTTCGCAACGAACCGAACGGCCGCCTGCTGCGGCCGTTTTTTTATCTTACGCAGAGCCGTACCGTCCGGTCGACAACGTGGTCCGCCAACGCCGTCAGCGTGCACTTTGGCAAGGCGGCGCAACACCGCTGGCGGCCTGACGGGGCAGGCTCTTGATGATGGCTGTCATGGACGATCAGCAACTGCTGCGCTATTCGCGCCATATTCTGCTCGATGAGATCGGCATCGAGGGCCAGGAAAAGCTGCTCGCCGCGCATGCGCTGGTGATCGGCGCCGGCGGTCTCGGTTCGCCGGTTGCGCTGTACCTGGCATCGGCCGGCATCGGCAAAATCACGCTGGTCGACCATGACACGGTCGACCTGACCAACCTGCAGCGCCAGGTGCTTCACACGACCGAACGGGTTGGCCAGCCCAAGGCCTTGTCGGGGCAGAAGGCGCTGGCGGCGATCAATCCGGGCGTCGAGGTGGTGGCGCTGTGCGAACGGGCCGACGAGCCAAGACTGGCGCAGCTGGTGGCGAGCGCAACGGTGGTGCTCGACTGCACCGACAACTTCACGACGCGCCATGCGATCAACCGCGCGTGCGTGGCGGCGCGCGTTCCCTTGGTATCAGGCGCGGCAATCCGCCTGGACGGGCAAGTGGCGGTGTTTGACCCGCGCTCTGGCGAATCTGCCTGCTACGCCTGCCTGTTCCCGCCAGACCAGCAGTTCGAGGAGGTGCAATGCTCGACCATGGGCGTTTTCGCACCGCTGGTGGGCATTATCGGCACGATGCAGGCAGCGGAGGCGCTCAAGCTGGTGGCGGGAATCGGCGAATCATTGGCCAACCGGCTGCTGCTGCTGGATGCCCGTTCGATGGAATGGACAAGCATCCGGACGGCGAGGAGCACGGATTGCATGGTGTGCGGTGGAAGTCACACAGGGTGATTGGCATCGGTTGCGGGGAAGTCACTGGGGGTGGTTTGCCGTCGGTTGCGGCGGGTTTCGCTGCGCTCTACCCGCCCTATGGTTCTGGACGGTCTTGGATCCATAGGGCGGGTAGAGCGCAGCGAAACCCGCCACGCCACCGTCCATCACCCCGCCAGCAAACCCAGCTGCATCATCGCCCCATCCGACGGCTTGACCTCGAATCCGCTCTTGGCAAAACGATGCCAGCGGCCGATCACGAAAGCCA
>CAZESK010000004.1:13306-14640 GCA_964515155.1 uncultured Bifidobacterium sp. | reverse complement strand
TTGACCTCGAATCCGCTCTTGGCAAAACGATGCCAGCGGCCGATCACGAAAGCCATCAACAACGATGCGCGTGCCGATGCTTCGCTCTCTGGCAAGCCTTCCTGAACGGCAGCCAGCTTCCATGACTGCCGGAAGGCGAGCTCGACGCGGTCGACGAACTGATTCATCCGCTGCTGCAGGCGGTCGTCCTCGTTGACCAGCGCATCGCCGATCAGCACCTTGGTCATGCCGGGATTCTGTTGAGAGAAGTCGAGCAACACACCCGCCATGGCCAGTACCTGACGGCGTCCTGATTCTTCGTTCTGTGCAATCTTGTTCAGTAGCGTGAATACCGAGGTCTCAATGAACTCAATCAGGCCCTCGTACATCTGCGCCTTGCTGGCGAAGTGCCGGTACAGCGCAGCCTCGGAGACCTCGAGCCGGGCAGCCAGTGCCGCAGTCGTGACCTTCTCACCCTTGGGGCTCTCGAGCATGGCAGCCAATGCCTGGAGGATCTGCAACTTGCGTTCGCCCGTCTTGTGGTTTGGCATGGTCGTTATCAGTCCGGCAATTGACAGGACGGCCGGCAGCGGCCGCAACGCAACTACCGCAAAGCCGCCAGCCGCTTCGGCAGTTGATGCAGGGATTTTACTTGGACATCGGCAAAACCCGGCCGGGAAAATGAACGCGGGGAAAAACCAGTAAACCAGACAGTGCGCATGCCCAGCGAGCGCGCCGATTTCAGGTTCTCCAGCGTGTCCTCGACCAGCACACAGCGCGCGGCATCGAGATGCTGCCGGCGCAGCAAGCGACGCAGCATGAGTTTCGAAGGCTTCGGCCGCCACTGGCGATGCACGCGCATGGCCTCGATAGGCACATGTTCTGCGAAGTGCCGGTGCAGACCGAGTTGGCGCAGCACCTGGTGCGCGTAGGCGCGCGGCGCATTGGTGAGCAGGATCTTGCGCCCGGGCAGGCGCGAAAGCAGCTTGCCGATGCCGCGCTCGGCGCGGATCATCTGCCGCAAGTCATCGAACTGATGGGCTTCATGCAGAAACTCGTCGGCGCGCACACCATGATGCCGGATCATGCCGAGCAAGGTCGCGCCATACTGCTTCCAGTAGCGGACCCGCACCTCGTTGACGGCCTCCGGATGCGAAGGCAGGTTCTGGCTGGCCAGGACGCGCGTGATCAGCGCATTCATGTTGCCGTTAATGGCCGGGAAAATCGCGTGCGATGCGTCGTGCAACGTGTTGTCGAGGTCGAACAACCAGACGAGGGGTCGAGTCACATGCAGACGCGGGTTGGGTAGAGCGGCTTGGCGGGCTGAATCAGTGAGAGCGGATCATCGTGCCGAA
>CAZESK010000004.1:6877-13206 GCA_964515155.1 uncultured Bifidobacterium sp. | reverse complement strand
ATCTTGCCAGCGACGACGTCGGCGTTGATGTTGTAAGCCTGGCCATCTTCGCCAAAACCGATGGGCGAGATGATGGGAATGAATGCATCGTCCTGCAGCGCCTTGACCACGGCGGGGTTGATTGCCTCGATCTCGCCGACGAAGCCGATGTCAAGAAACTCACCCGGCCTCTCCTTGTCGGGCATCTGCATCTTGCGCGCACGGATCAGGCCGCCGTCCTTGCCGGTCAGGCCGACTGCCTGCCCGCCGTAGTGGTTGATCAGCATGACGATGTCCTGCTGCACCTCGCCGCCGAGCACCCACTCGACGACTTCCATCGTCTCTTCGTCGGTGATACGCATACCCTGCACGAAACTGCCCTGCTTGCCGATCTTTTTGAGCGCGTTGTCAATCTGCGGCCCACCGCCGTGAACGACCACCGGGTTCATGCCGACCAGTTTCAGCAGGATCACGTCGCGCGCGAAGCCATGCTTGAGGCGCTCCTCGGTCATCGCGTTGCCGCCGTATTTGACGACGATGGTCTTGCCGTGAAACTTGCGGATGTAGGGCAGGGCCTCAGCGAGAATCTCGGCCTTGATTCCGGGAGCGATGGTGGTCAGGGACATTGCAATGAGAATGGATGACAGGGGATCAGAAGGACGGCAGCGATTTTACCGCCAAAACCCGCACCTAATGATTGCGTTTTTCAGCTGCCGGCCCTAGCCTGCCGCGATGGGCCAGACATGAAGGGGAGGAAAAGTGAGCGATTGCGTCCGCTGCGGCAGAGGTTTCGATTGCGGCATGGTCGACGGCGACCCGGCTTCACCCTGCTGGTGCACGGCCCTGCCGCCACTGCCATCTGACCTCCTCGGGCGCGAGGCGGCCGGGTGCTATTGCCCGGCATGCCTCGCCCACCTATTGGCACTCGCGCAGCGCGATGCCGGTCAGACCTGAGACCAGCACCTTGAGGCGCTCGGTCGTCGCTTCGTCCAGGCCGCTGAGGCGGTAGGCATAGCGCGACGAGTTCACCGGATACTCGGTCACGCGCGCATCACTGACACCCGCCTCACGCAGGGTCTGCTGCCGGGCCTCGGCCAGCTCAAGGCGGCTGAACAAGCCCAGCGAGATACCCCAGCGCCGCGCTGGTTCGTCGCGGATGACTGCGCTGTCGGTGAAGCCCATCTGCCGTAATTGCGCGAGCCGGCGACCGGCTGCTGCCTCGCTGGCCTGCGGCGGCAGGTAGACGATGTGCTGTGGCGGGGCTTGTACCAGTCGCTTTTTCGGCAGTACGTCCGGCGAGAGCTGGGCAAGCTTCGCCTCGATATCCCGGGCGCTGCGCGTGCTGAAATCACCCAGCTCGACACAGCCGGGCCATGCCGGCGGCACCTCCCGAACGACAGCCTGCGAAGTCGCGTAATCCTGCGACGACCCGGCTGCAAGCACGGTCAGTCGCTCGGGATGCAACTGGCCGGCGATGCGCTCGGGCTCTATACCGGCTGTGCGCGTCGACTGCAGCACCAGCAGCAGGACCAGATTCGCCAGCAGGAGTCCAAAAAAGACCAGTCTCATACCACCTCCGCGCGCGCAGCGACATCAAGGCCGAGCAGTACGAGCTGATCGACGTGTTCAAAGGATACCGTCAAGTAAGGCGCGATATACGGCGCGGCACCACCGGAGAGCAGGCAGTGTGCTTCCGGTAGCGCCGCCTGCGCCCGCGCAATCGCACCGACTTGTGCATGCAGGCAGCCGCTGATGATCGCATCGCGGGTGTTGTCTGCGAAGACCTGCTCAAGCGCTGCCTCACCGACAGCAGGCAGCTGCGCTGTATTCAATGCGAGGGAGGCCGCCATCGTGCCCAATCCCGGCAGGATCATACCGCCGGCAAAGCGACCCGACGCATCCAGCGCGTCGATGGTGGTTGCCGTGCCGCAGGTGACCACCAGTAGCGGCCGCCCCGGATGACGATGGTGCGCACCGAGCAGCGAAGCAAACCGGTCGCAGCCCAGCTGCGCGGGCTGGCGATAGCCGTTGGTCACGCCAGCGCGCGACGGCGTCGACCGGAACCACTCGATGCTCTCCGGCCTGACGCCGGCCGCTGCCAGCGCCTCGGCGATCTGCGCAGCGATCGCAGCACCGGCGACATTCGACACCAGCGTGCGCAGGAACGATAAGCCGCGCCACTGCGGAACAACTTGCACCAATTCTGCATGCGCCACTGCGCCCTGAGCGAGCCAGTGGCCGGGCGCACCATCGGCGGCCGCAGCCGCCCACTTGATACGGGTATTGCCGGCGTCAATCAGCAGCAGCATGCGGTATCTCCGGTGTCATCGGTACGGCAGCGCGCAACGAAACGTCACCGGCAGCGATGGCAAGAGTGCCAGTGACGCCCTCAAGCAGCAGGCAGCCGCTGGCATCGATGCCGCGTGCGACGCCCTGATGCAACAGGCGGCCCTGGTCGAGGATGGCCACCGGAAGGCCGGCCAACGCATGCCAGCGCTGCCAGCGATCGATAAAGGGCGCGAGCCCATCGGTGTCGAATTGCTGCATCGCCTGCGCCAGGGTATCGGCCAGCGACGCGAGCAACGCATTGCGGTCGATGTTTTCACCGAGCGCGGCGACACCATGGCCGATACCGGCATCCCGGGCAGGGTTGGCGTGTACATTGAGGCCGATACCGATTACGACCCACTGCGGCCCCGCTGCATCGGCGCGCTGCGGTACGGTCTCCACCAGTATGCCGCCGAGCTTCTCGCCGTCGAGCAGCAGGTCATTTGGCCATTTCAGCGCGACCGGGTAGCCTGCCTCGCGCAGGGTCTGGGCGAGCGCCACGCCGACGGCCAGCGGCAGGCCAGCCAGCCGCGAGACGGGTCCGCGCAGCGGCCACGCCAGCGAGAAGCAGAGACTGTCGCCCGGCGCGGCCACCCAGCTGCGGCCGGCACGGCCCCGGCCGGCGGTCTGCGTCTCGGCCGCGAGAAGCAATGGGCCCTGCGCCGGGTCGGGCTGGTGTAGACGCTGGCGCAGTTCGGCATTGGTCGAGCCGATCGAGGCCACGACATCGATGGCCAACCCCTGCCGAACGGCGCAGCTAAGTGCCGAAATGCGGGAGGCGTCCAGTGGGGCAGTCATGCCCGCATTGTATCGGCTCGACGGCAGCGGGTACTGCCGCGGTCGTGACTCGCCCGGAAAACTCCAATACACTGGTTCGCATGTCCGCACCCGTACCGCGCGAGCAGTCAATGCTGCTGTCTCCCCATTCTCCGCGCCGTAAGGCATCGGCCTCGGTGCGTGTCGCGCTGGTGTTTTACGTATTACTGGTCATATATGCAAGTTGTCATCCGTTTTCCGGATGGCGCGACACCGGGCTGACACCCTGGTCATGGTTGTTCGAGCCAATGCCGCGCTACTGGACCTGGTTCGATCTGAGCGTGAACGTGCTCGGCTACGTACCGCTGGGTGCGCTGGCCGTGCTGGCGCTATACCCGTGGCTGCGTGGCGCGAAAGCAGTGCTACTGGCCGCCGGCGCCGGTATGCTGCTGGCCACGCTGCTCGAGTGCGTGCAGATGTACCTACCCTCGCGCGTGCCAAGCAACCTGGACCTGATCACGAACGCAACCGGCGTGGCCATCGGTGCGCTGGCGGGCGAGCTGTGCTCGACCGCGGTGCTCGAGCGCAGCTGGTTGCGCGCGCTGCGCGTCCACTGGTTTTCGAATGAGGCCAGCCGCGGACTGATCGTCGTCGCACTGTGGCCGCTGGCCCAGCTGTATCCACAGCCGAGCCTGTTCGGCCACGGGCAATGGCTGCCGCTGGTGTCGAACTGGCTTTCGCGCAGTCTTGATGTACCGATCGATCTCGGAAGACTGATCTGGCGCGATGCCGGCGTGAGTATCGAGACTTTCCTGCTGGCCGAGGTCATCATCACCGCACTGGGCATGACCGGCGCGGTGCTGACGCTGCTATGCCAGTCGAAGCGGCAGGCGCCACGCGCGCTGCTGGCAATCGGGCTGATGCTGGCGGCAGTCGGCGCCAAGTCGCTCGCGCATGCGGTGCTGTTTGCGCCGGACGATGCTTTCGTCTGGCTGACGCCATCAGCGGCCAGCGGGTTGGTCGTGGGTGCGGTGATGCTCGGCGGATTATCCTTCGCACCGCCGGTCGCGCAACGGCGGGCGGCGATCTTCGCGCTCGCCGCGTGCCTGATCCTGCTAAACATCCTGCCATCGAACCCGTATTTCCTGTCCACGCTGCAGGAGTGGGTGCAGGGCAAGTTCCTGAACTTCAACGGCGCAGCGCAGTTCCTGTCGCTCAGCTGGCCCCTGTTTGCGCTGTGGTTCCTGACTCACCGCGTACACCGGGGAGCCTGACGCGGGTCGACACCTGCCGGTGTATCATGCGGATCCCCGCAACTGACCGCGACCGACCGTCATGAGTGACTCTTTCTACAAACACCACGTCTTCATCTGCACGAATGTCCGTGACGACGGTCGCGCCTGCTGCGCCGAGCGTGGCGCACAGCGCGCGCAGGAACACGCAAAGAAGCGGATGAAAGAACTGAATCTGAATGGTCCGGGGAAGGTCCGCATCAACAAGGCTGGCTGCCTGGATCGCTGCGATGAGGGTCCGGTGATGGTCGTTTACCCAGAAGCGGTCTGGTATACCTACGTCGATGAACAGGATATCGACGAGATCGTCGATTCGCATCTGGTCGGCGGCAAGATCGTTGAGCGTCTAAAGATTTGAGATGAATGCGCAGACGCAGGCCTTCACGATACGGGGCGATGCCGGCGTCATCGAGTGCAAGCTGGACCTGCCGCAGGAAGGCGGGCCACGTGGCATCGCGATCGTCGCGCACCCGCATCCGCTATTCGGCGGCACGATGGATAACAAGGTCGTGCAAACGCTGGCGCGTGCCTTTGTTGCGCTCGGCTATGTCTGTGCGCGGATGAATTTCCGCGGCGTCGGCCAGTCGGAGGGGACGCATGACGCCGGCGTCGGCGAAACCGATGACGTCGCACTGCTGTATGAACACATGGTCGGCCGCTATCCCGGCCTGCCGGTCGCGCTGTCTGGTTTCTCATTCGGCACCCTCGTGCAATCACGCCTGCAACAGCGGCTCGCGGCAGAGGGTCGGCCAGTCGAGCGGCTGGTGCTGGTCGGCTGCGCCGCCGGCAAGTGGGAGCTGGCGCCGGTACCCGCCGATACCATCCTCATCCACGGCGAGGAAGACGACACCATTCCGCTTAAAGACGTGTTCGACTGGGCGCGCCCGCAAGACCTGCCGGTCGTCGTGGTGCCGGGCGCCGATCACTTTTTCCATCGCAAGCTACATCACATCAAGCAGTGGGTCATCGACCTCTGGCGGTGCTGACCGAGCTGGCGCGGTGCAGTAACAGGCATCAATGACATTTGATGCGGCGCTATAATTCGTACCGCGTTCCCGCCTTTCTCTATCCCGGCATTTCATGAAAAAGTTTCTGGCCACCTGCGCCGCGCTGTTCCTGCTTGCCACTGCCTCTGCCCAATCGCTGCCTCCACCGACCATCGCCGCACGCTCCTGGCTGCTGCTTGACGCCAACAGCGGCCAGGTGCTCGGCGCACAAGACCCCGACCTGCGGGTCGAGCCGGCATCACTGACAAAGCTCATGACCGCCTATCTGGCGTTCTCCGCCGTGCGCGACAAGCAACTCGACCTGAACCAGACGGTCAATGTGTCGGTGAATGCCTGGAAGGTCGATGGCAGCAGCTCGAAAATGTTCATTGAGCCAAGGACGCCGGTGCGCATTCAGGACCTGTTGTACGGACTGATCGTCCAGTCCGGCAACGACGCGGCCATCACGCTGGCCGAGGCCGTTGCCGGCAGCGAGTCTGCCTTCGTCGAGCTGATGAACCGCCAGGCCCAGCGCATGGGGCTGAAGAACACGCGATACGCGAACCCGCACGGGCTGCCACACCCGAACAATTACTCGAGCGCGCGCGACCTGTCGACCCTGGCAGCACGGCTGATCACGGATTTTCCCGAGTTGTATAAGATCTACTCGATCAAAAGCTTCACCTACAACCGCATCACGCAGCCGAATCGTAATCGCCTGCTATGGCTGGATCCGACCGTCGATGGTATGAAAACCGGTCATACGCAGGCAGCTGGCTACTGCTTGATCGCAACCGCGACACGCCCCAATGGCAGCCTCGGTGATCGCCGGATGATCTCGGTGGTGCTGGGCACAGAGTCGGACGCGATGCGCGCACAGGAAAGCCAAAAGCTGCTGAACTGGGGCTTCCTGAATTTCGACACGTACAAGGTGTATTCGAAGGGACAGGCCGTGCTGACACCGACAGTATGGAAAGGCTCGAGCAAC
>CAZESK010000004.1:0-6777 GCA_964515155.1 uncultured Bifidobacterium sp. | reverse complement strand
GACTCGGTGCGCCTGCTGTTTCAGCGCTGAACAGGGAGCGCTCACGATGCCTTTGCCGAATGAGAGCCTGATCGACTATCCGAGCGATTTCCCGATCAAGATCATGGGCGCGATGCAAGACGCGTTCGCTGAGACCATGGTCGAGGTCGTGCGCCGGCATGATCCGGAATTCCACGCGGGGAGAATGCAGATGCGTCCCTCATCCAAGGGGAACTACCTGTCGCTGACCGTAACCGTTCGCGCCACGAGCCGTGAGCAATTGGACAATCTGTATCGCGAGCTGTCTTCGCACGTGATGGTCAAGGTGGTGCTGTAGCAGCATGAACGGCGCGCTTGTCATCGCCCGCGGGGTTGAGCCCTACGAGGACACTTTCGCTGCGATGCGAGCGTTCACTGATACGCGCACAGACGCCACCGACGACCAGCTATGGATCGTTGAGCATCCCCCGGTCTTCACGCTCGGCCTCGGCGCCAATCCCGCGCATGTGCTCGATGCCCATGGCATTCCGGTCGTGCAGACGGATCGTGGCGGCGAGGTGACCTACCACGGTCCCGGCCAGGCGATTGCCTACCTGCTGTTCGATCTGCGCCGCGCCGGCCGCAAATTGTTACCACGCGAGTTCGTCCAAGGCATAGAACAGGCCGTGATCGATACCCTCGCAGCGTATAATCTGCAGGGCGAGCGCAAGGCAGGCGCGCCGGGCATCTATGTCTCCGATGGAGGATGGCGCGGCGCGAAAATCGCCGCGCTTGGCCTGAAGATCCGCGCCAATGGCTGCACTTATCACGGCGTATCGTTGAACGTCGCGATGAACCTCCAGCCCTTCTCGTGGATCAATCCCTGCGGCTTTGCGGGACTGGCGACGGTCGATATGAAGACCCTCGGCGTGGATGCGCCGATGGCCGACGTGCAGCGAGCGCTCGCTCATCATCTGGAACAACAACTGATCCTCCGCCATGGCCTCTGACGACACCACAGCAAGCGCCTACAACCCCACCGACAAGCACAAGGGTGCGGGCAAGACCGCGCGTATCCCGATCAAGATCGTACCAGCCGACAAGCTCCCCAAACCCGACTGGATCCGCGTCAAGGCCGCATCGCCGACCACCCGCTTCTACGAGATCAAGGATATCCTGCGCGCCAACAAGCTCGTGACCGTCTGCGAAGAAGCCTCGTGCCCGAACATCGGCGAATGCTTTGGCAAGGGCACAGCGACCTTCATGATCATGGGCGACAAGTGCACGCGCCGCTGCCCGTTCTGCGATGTCGGTCATGGCCGCCCCGATCCGCTGGACGTGAACGAACCAGAAAATCTGGCGAAGACCATTGCCGCATTGAAGCTGTCCTACGTGGTGATCACCTCGGTGGACCGTGACGACCTGCGCGATGGCGGTGCCGGCCATTTCGTCGAATGCATCCGTCGCACGCGCGAACTCTCGCCCCATACCCGCATCGAGATCCTCACGCCCGACTTCCGTGGTCGCATGGATCGCGCGCTCGACATACTGACGGCTGCGCCGCCGGACGTGATGAACCATAACCTCGAGACCGTACCGCGCTTGTACAAGGAAGCGCGCCCAGGCTCCGACTACGCGTATTCGCTGAATCTGCTCAAGCGCTTCAAGGAACTGCATCCGGCGGTGCCGACCAAGTCGGGGCTCATGGTGGGTCTGGGTGAGACCGATGAGGAAATTCTCGAGGTCATGCGCGACCTGCGTGCGCATGATGTCGACATGCTGACCATCGGGCAATACCTGATGCCCAGCGGTGACCATCTGCCGGTACGGCGTTATGTGCACCCGGACACATTCCGGATGTTCGAGGAAGAAGCCAACAAGATGGGCTTCGTGCATGCAGCGGTTGGGGCAATGGTGCGCAGCTCCTACCACGCAGACCAGCAGGCGCATCAAGCCGGCGTCACCTGACAGACCTCTCTCCAGAAAAAAACCTGCGTGATGCAGACTGTAGGGTCAGTCTGCATCACGCCGGTTCGATGAGAACAGAAAAAGCTCAGACCGCCAGTGCTTTTTCGATCAGCTGGTGCATGGCCGAGAATTCCGGCATGCCGACATAGCGCTTGAGGATATTGCCCTGCTTGTCAATCAGGAAGGTGGTCGGTGTCAGCTGTACATCGCCGAAGGCCTTGGCATTGCTCCCGTCGGCATCGAGCGCTACCTTGAATGGTAACTGGCGCGTCTGCGCATAGCTCAGTACGTAATTCGGTGGGTCATAGCTCATGGCAACGGCCACCATCTCGAATCCGCGCTCGCGATACTTCGTGTAGGTCTGCACCAGTTCGGGCATTTCCTTGATGCAGCTGCTGCAGCTGGTGGCCCAGAAATTCACCAGCACCACCTTGCCGCGCAGGGACTCGGTCGTCAGCTGTTGGCCATCGATGGTCTTGAAGGTGACCGGCGGTGCTGATTCCTTCTTGAATAGCGATAGCGCAAAGAACAAGACCACACCCAGCACGGCCAGGATGGCCATGGTCTGGATGATGGTCAGGCCGCCCAGGCGGCGCGGAAAATGCTTGGACATGAGAAGCTCGGTTTAAACGGCGGAAAGGCCCACATTATAGGCCAGCAGGCTGGCCGGTCCGATCATTTCGCCGGCGAAGCCTTGGGGGCGTCGGGTGCCGGCTTGGCCTGCAGCTCGTTCAGTTCATCTTCGCTGATGAACTCGAACAGCGTCACGACCTTGCGTACGCCGCCGGCGTTGCGTGCAACCTCG
Organism: uncultured Bifidobacterium sp.; assembly: GCA_964515155.1. Classification (GTDB taxonomy): domain Bacteria; phylum Pseudomonadota; class Gammaproteobacteria; order Burkholderiales; family Burkholderiaceae_D; genus Pernthalerella. The sequence continues at coordinate 4,046 of CAZESK010000004.1, read as the reverse complement.
GCCGCCAGCTTGGCCTCGCGCTGTGTAACGCGCCCCATCAGGTACACCACGCTGCGGTCGGTATGAACGAGGAAGGCATTCACGTACAGGTCCTTCGTATCGATGAAGGCCGCCTTGACCTTGCTGGTGATCAGCAGGTCGTTCGAGCGCGCGCCCACCGACGAGACCGGCGCGACGACCAGATCGTTCTCGATCGTGCGGATATTGTCGATGCTGGCGACCTGGCGCTGTACGTCAGCCTTCATCGCCTCGTCCTTCACTTCGCCGGTCAGCAGCACCATCCGGTTGTAGCTGGTGACGGACACCCGGCCGTTGTCGCCGGTGATCCGCTTGGCACGGCCCTCGCCCTTGAGCTCGATGGCCTTGTCATCGGTCTGCGCGCCAACGGTGCGGCGGTCGGTGGCCGCCAGCGTACCGACGGCCGTAGCGCCGACCATGAGAGGCAAACAGCCCTGCAGGCCGGCAGACAGCGCGGCGCCGAGCAGGAGTACGGTCAGGGGACGGCGTAGGGCAACAGGGAAAGCGGACTTCATTCGGCATCTCCTCCAAAAAGTGCGACATCGATTCCGTCGCATAAGCAGTGAATGATCAGCAAGTGGACTTCCTGAATGCGGGCCGTCCGGTCGTGCGGCACGCAGATATGGACATCGGCGTCGGTCAGCATGCGCGTGATCGCGCCGCCCCCCTTGCCGGTCAGCGCGACGACGCGCATATCACGCTCAAGTGCCGACTCGACTGCGGACAGAACGTTGGACGAGTTGCCCGAGCTCGAGATCGCGAGCAGGACGTCGCCAGACTGGCCGAAGGCCTGAACCTGCTTGGCGAAGATGTCGGCAAAGCCGTAGTCGTTACCGATCGCGGTCAGGATCGAGGAATCAGCTGACAGCGCCATCGCCGGCAGCGGTAGCCGCTTGCGCTCGAAGCGACCGACCAACTCAGCGGAAAAGCGCTGGCAGTCGGCTGCCGAGCCACCATTACCGCAGGCCAGTATGCGACCGCCATTAGACAGCGTACCGAACATCAGATCCACCGCTTGCGCGATCGGCTGCGCCAGCAAAGAAGCGGCCTCGATCTTCAGCTCGGCGCTCTCGTTGAAATGGTCGATGATGCGTTGTCGTGTCATGGGTCCGGATTATACGGCCTCGGCTACGGAGCCGAATCAGCGTACCAGTATATGGCGTAGCCACTGCAGCCGATCGCCATCGATACAAACGGCGTCGAAACGGCAGGGAGGCGGCGTCGGGTGCCGCAACAGGAAAACCTGTGCGGCACGCCACAGCCGTGCCTGCTTGACCGGACCGATGCTGGCCGCCGCGCCGCCGAAGTGTGCACCACTGCGCTGCCTGACTTCCACAAACACCAACGTGCCACCATCGCGCATCACCAGATCGAGCTCGCCGCGCCGGCTACGTACGTTGCGCTCGACCAGTACCAGCCCCTCGCCCAGCAAATAAGCCAACGCACGATCTTCGGCGTGCGCGCCGCGGGCTGCCTTATCGAGCGTCATGAGTGACGCCCTGTGTTTTGTACAATAGCCGCTACTGTCGTGCGCGCCGCGCATGTCTTCCGACCTGCCACCCTTTCCTCCATGACCCAAGCGCATTCGAACGATCTGGCCGCCACGCTGTCATCTGTGGCCGATGAGTTGTCCCACCAGAGCTTTCCCAGCGGCGCATTGTATGTCGTGGCCACGCCGATCGGAAACCTGGCGGACATCAGCATCCGGGGATTGATGGTGCTGTCCATGGCCGATGCCATCGGTTGCGAGGATACGCGTAACACCGGGCAGTTGCTGGCGCGTTACGGATTGTCACAATCTCTGTTTGCAGCACATCAGCACAATGAGCGTGCAGCGGCACAGTCGATTATCGATCGTCTGAAGCGTGGCGAGCGCATCGCATTGGTATCCGATGCGGGCACGCCGGCCATCTCCGATCCCGGCGCGCGCATCGTGGACGCCGTACGCGATGCAGGCTGGCCAGTGATACCGATCGCTGGTCCCTCAGCAGCGATTGCCGCGCTCTCGGCCGGCGGTCTGCGGCCGGCACAATTCCATTTCGTCGGCTTCCTGCCGGCCAGGGACAAGCAGCGTGACACGCTGCTGGCATCGCTTGCTGCATCGGCATCCACGCTGGTGTTCTATGAGGCGCCGCACCGGATCGTCGACAGCGTCGATGCCCTGCTGCGCGCATTCGGGCCACAGCGGCGGGTGGTGATCGCGCGCGAGTTGTCGAAGTTATTCGAGCAGATTCACCGTTGTGCACTGGCCGAGGCGGGCGCGTGGCTGGCAGCCGATCCGAACCGGCAGCGTGGCGAATTCGTGGTGCTGGTTGAGGGCGCAGTGGACACAGTGGATGACATGGCCGAGGCGCGCCGCCTGCTCGGCATACTGCTCGAGGCCTGCCCGGTCAGCCAGGCAGCGGCACTGGCTGCGAAAATCACCGGCATGAAAAAGAATGCGCTGTATGCGATGGCGCTACAGATGACCGGCGAAGACGCGGGCAGCGACTAGCGCTGGACAATCGTCGTCTGTATCTGTGCCGCGCTCTTAAGCTGCCTTGCGGCTTCGGCGGCCAGCTCGCGGGTCGCGAAAGGCCCCGTGTGTAGCCGGAACAGTCCGTTGGACTGGACGATGGCCGGCGGCGGCAGTTGCGACGGCCAGCCCGCCAGGAGCCGCTCGCGCATCGCCGCCGCATTCGGCTCCTTTCCATACGCACCGAACTGCAAAAAGAAGCCGCCGCCGGCTGCCGGTGTGGTGGTCGTCGGTGGCGCGATGGTCCGTGCGACCGGATCAGTCTCCTGCGCGAGCACGGCCTGCATGTCGGCCGGCGAGCGCGGCTTCTCCGACCGCATGCGTGCAATCTCCTCGGGCAACAGACGCTCGACCTCGAGCTCGGCGCTGCCACCTCGGATGTAGCCCAGCTTCAGCGCGGCGGTGTAGGAAAGATCGATGATGCGCGATGCATGAAAAGGACCACGATCATTGATCCGCACGATGATCTGACGACCGTTGCGCAGGTTGGTCACGCGTGCGTATGACGGAATCGGCAGGGTGGGATGGGCAGCGGTCATCTTGAACATGTCGTAGATCTCGCCGGAAGCCGTCTTCTGACCATGGAATTTCTTGCCATACCAGCTGCCGATGCCGCGCTGTACAAAGGGGCGGTTATCCGTGATCGGCACATAGGTCTGTCCGAAAATCTGGTAGGGCCGGCTCGGCCCCCTGGCATACGGCTCGATTTTCGGCTCTGCGTCCGGCATGTCGACCAGACCCTCGGGTATGACATCGGCGGGGCCGTCATCCTGGTAATAGGCGCCCGGACGTTTCGGTGCCGGCTCGGGCAAGGACGGAGGCGGCGCGACCGCTACCTGAGAGGGCGTGGGTGCCGGTCGCTGTGCCGGCTCGTCGCGCACTGACAGGTCAACCGTCGAGCAACCGGTGATGAGGAGCGATGCAGCGGCAAGTGCCCGCGGCAACATGCCGCCATGGCGGGGATACGCGGGTGTTCGCATGGTGCTGGCCGCTCAGGTCTGCACCAGCTTGCGATGGCGCTGGATGCTCATCAGTATGCCGACCGCCAGCGATAGGGTCACGAACGCGGTACCGCCGTAGCTGATGAAGGGCAGGGGCACGCCAACCACGGGCAGAATGCCGCTGACCATGCCCATATTGACGAAGGCATACACAAACAGCGCCAGCGTAATCGCACCGGCCAGCAGACGGGAGAAAAGGGTCGGTGCATTAGCCGCGATCATCAACCCGCGGCCGATGAGCAGAAGATAGAGTACCAACAGGACGCCGTTGCCGATCAGACCGAATTCTTCCGAGAAGACGGCAAAGATGAAGTCGGTCGTGCGTTCAGGGATGAATTCGAGATGGGACTGGGTACCGTTGAGCCACCCCTTGCCGATCAGTCCACCGGAGCCGATGGCAATCGTCGACTGGATGATGTGAAAGCCCTTGCCGAGCGGGTCGGTGGTCGGATCGATCAGGGTCATGACCCGGGTGCGCTGGTAATCGTGAAGCATCGACCAGACGAGCGGCA
>CAZESK010000003.1:52571-63946 GCA_964515155.1 uncultured Bifidobacterium sp. | reverse complement strand
GTCACGGGAACGGTGTACTCAGCCATCATGAAAGAGATGTCGGACTCGCTAAAAGGCACGGCAAACAAGATCGGGTGATCCTGCGTACCGTACCGGCTCGTGTCACCCCAGCTGCTCAAGACGTATCCGATGAACCGGGCCAGCCACCGTAGAGAGTGATTCGATCGCTGCAATGGCAGCATTGACCTGCTTTTCTCTGGTCTCGTGGGTGAGCATAATGAGGTCGGTTTGGGTTTCTCCCTCACCGGCCTCCTTTTGCAGCATCGCATCGATCGAGATAGAGGCATCGGCGAGGATGCGCGTCACATCGGCCAGCACACCCGGCTTGTCCGCCACGCGCATGCGCAGGTAGTAGCTGGTCGACACCTCACTCATCGGCAAGATCGGTGTATCGGCCAGCTCATCGGGCTGGAAGGCCAGGTAGGGCACCCGGTGCTCGGGATGGGCAGTGGCAAGACGCGTGATGTCGACCAGATCGGCAATGACTGCTGAAGCGGTCGGCTCAGAGCCAGCGCCCTTGCCATAGTAGAGGGTGGCACCGACCGCGTCACCCTGCACCAATACTGCATTCATAGCACCTTCGACATTCGCAATCAGCCGGTTGGCCGGTATCAGTGTCGGATGCACGCGCAATTCAATACCTTCGGCAACACGACGCGCGATACCTAGCAGCTTGATCCGGTAGCCCAGTTGCTCTGCATAGCGGATATCGGTCGCGGACAGCTTCGTGATCCCCTCAACATGCGCTTTGTCGAACTGGACCGGGATACCGAAGGCGATCGCGGACATGATGGTCGCCTTGTGGGCCGCATCGACACCTTCGATATCGAAGGTCGGATCGGCTTCGGCATAACCGAGTGCCTGGGCCTGCTTCAGGACGACATCGAAGTCCAGTCCCTTCTCTCGCATCTCGGAGAGGATGAAATTCGTGGTGCCGTTGATGATGCCCGCAATCCACTGAATACGGTTAGCCGTCAGGCCTTCGCGCAGCGCCTTGATGATCGGTATGCCACCTGCCACTGCCGCCTCGAAGGCCACCATCACGCCTTTTTGCTGAGCAGCACGGAAGATCTCGGTACCATGCGTGGCGAGTAGCGCCTTATTGGCGGTGACAACATGCTTGCCGTTCGCGATGGCTTTCATCACGAGATCGCGAGCGATGCCGTAGCCGCCGATCAGCTCGACCACGATATCAATCTCCGGATGATCGACCACCTGGTTCGCGTCGCTGACTACCTCGACGCCACCGCCAGTGATCTGTCGGGCACGTTCGATGTCGAGGTCAGCGACCATCACGATATCGATGCCACGGCCAGCGCGTCGACGGATCTCCTCCTGGTTGCGCTGCAGGACAGTGAAGGTTCCTGCACCCACGGTGCCAATGCCCAGCAGGCCTACTTTTATCGGTTTCATCATGCGGTTTCGGTAAATCGGTATACAGTCAGCGTGCGTGACGACGACGGTAGCTGTCGAGGAAGTGGGCGATACGTCCAATTGCGGCCGTCAGATCATCGACGTTGGGTAAGAACACTACTCGGAAATGATCGGTCGTCGGGCAGTTGAAGCCCGTTCCCTGAACGATCAGTACACGCTCCTCGGCCAGCAACTCATAGGCGAACTGCTGGTCGTCTTCAATCGGATAAAGCTGGGGATCGAGCTTGGGGAACATGTACAGCGCGGACTTCGGCTTCACGCAGGTTACGCCAGGAATATCGGTCAGCAGCTTGTGCGCGAGGTCGCGCTGGCGCAGCAACCGACCGCCCGGGCCCACCAGATCGTTAATGCTCTGGTAGCCGCCGAGCGCGGTCTGGATCGCGAACTGCCCGGGCACGTTCGCGCACAGTCGCATCGATGCGAGCATGTTGAGCCCCTCGATGTAATCCCGTGCGTGCCGCTTCTCACCGGAGACGATCATCCAGCCGGCGCGGTAGCCGCAGGAACGGTAATTCTTCGACAGGCCGTTGAGGGTAATGAAGAGGACATCATCGGCAAGCGAGGCCAGCGAGGTATGCGTATTACCGTCGTACAGCACCTTGTCGTAAATCTCGTCGGCAAAAATGACGAGCTGATGCTGTCGAGCCAACTCGACAATCTGCTCCAGCAGCTCGACCGGATATAACGCTCCGGTCGGGTTGTTCGGATTGATGACAACGATAGCCCGCGTGTTCGCGTTGATTTTCTTTCGGATATCCTCAATGTCCGGGTACCAGCCAGCCTGCTCGTCGCAGACATAGTGCACCGGCTTACCGCCTGAGAGGCTGACGGCAGCGGTCCACAGTGGATAGTCGGGCGCCGGCACAAGCACCTCATCGCCCACGTTGAGCAGCGCATTCATGCTCATGACGATCAGTTCTGAGGCACCATTGCCGAGGTAGATGTCGTCAATCGTGACCCCGTCGATCTGCTTTTCCTGGCAGTACTGCATGATTGCCTTGCGGGGCGCGAACAGTCCTTTTGAATCGGTATAGCCGGCCGCGTTGCCCATGTTGCGGATCATGTCCTGCACGATCTCGTCGGGCGCATCAAAGCCAAACGGCGCGAGGTTGCCGATATTCAGCTTGATGATCTTGTGCCCCTCCTCCTCCATCTGGCGGGCTTTTTCCAGCACGGGCCCGCGGATGTCGTAGCAGACGTCTGCCAGTTTCTTGGATTTCTGGATGGTTTTCACTGCCGATTCCTGCCGATTAAATGAGCTGGCGATGCGCGAGGTGTTGCGTCGCGAAAAAGGGTTCATTTTGCCCCAAGTTCGACGGTTTTACCAATAAAGCACCGCATATCGGGATAAAATTACGTGATCATGAAGCTCCACGCGACATCTACCCAGCAATACCAGACCGTCACCGGATACGAAGATGACTGGATAGAGATCAATGCGCTCCGTTTTGGTCACAGCCTGATTGTGCTGCCCGAGGTGCCGCCGGTGCGTTGGGCCGTGGTGAGTTTCGATGAGCTGCAGGCGTCCGACTTCGCAGCCATCGATGCGCAAGCGCCAGATTTGCTCATTCTCGGCACGGGCCGGCGACAGCGCTTCGCCGCACCGAAGCTGATCGCCAATCTGCTGTCGAAGCGCATCGGCGTCGAGTGCATGGACAACCAGGCAGCCTGTCGTACCTATAACATCCTGATGGCCGAAGGCCGGAAGGTCGCACTGGCAGTGATACTGCCCGAACCACAAGCACAAGGAGATTGAATTGGGAGACCGTCCCTCCATTCTGAACATGGCCGTACCCGACTTCTCTGCAGAAATGACCGGAGGGAAGCCCTTCCGTTTGTCCGACTTCCGCGGACGCAAGCTGGTGATCTACTTCTACCCGAAAGACAACACACCCGGCTGCACGACCGAGGCCATGCAGTTCCGCGACCTTCATCCACAGTTTCGCAGCGCGGGCGCGGAGATCATCGGCGTCAGCCGCGACAGCCTGCGTTCGCACGATGGCTTCAAGGCCAAGCTGGGATTGCCATTCGAACTAATTTCGGACCCGGACGAAACCGTCTGCAAGCTGTTCGATGTCATGGTAATGAAATCCATGTACGGCAAGCAGGTACGCGGCGTCGAGCGATCGACCTTCGTGATTGACGCTGAAGGCAAAATAGTGAAAGAATGGCGTGGCGTGAAGGTGCCGGGACATGTGAACGATGTACTCGGGCTGATCGAAAGTCTTGGATGAGTTAATCTAAGCCATTGAATCTAAAAAAGTATTTAAATAACAGGCTGTTCAGGGAAAAGGCCCTTGGTCTTTATCTCGAACAGCCTTTCGCTTTTTTCGCGGCCTGCACTGAACTGCTTCAACATTTCTTTTACCCCTTTTCCCGCTCGAGGACCTGATGCCCCTGCCGAAAATGCCGAATAAACCCGCAGCATTGCTCTCTCCGGTTGATTACCCCAAGGCAGACAAAGGCAAATCAGTTCGACCCGCCATCGCTCTGGTACCCGCGCAGGTCGAGGCGCGCGCAAAGACGGAAGCGCCACCGCAGCCCCAAGCGCCGGCACGCCGCCAGCGTGGTCAAGGCCCGGTCAAGTCGCAGGCCAGCCGAGTCGCTGACAAGCGCGGCGTCACCAAGCTGTTCGTGCTCGACACGAACGTCCTGATGCACGACCCGACCTCGCTGTTCCGCTTCGCCGAACACGACGTCTACCTGCCGATGATCACGCTCGAGGAACTAGACAATCATAAAAAGGGTATGTCCGAGGTGGCGCGCAATGCCCGCCAGGTGTCTCGCTCGCTGGACGCGCTGGTAGCCGACACCTCCGAAGACGCGATAGACGGCGGCATACCCCTCTCCAAGCTCGGCAACAAGGATGCCGGTGGCCGTCTGTATTTCCAGACCAAGCTCACGAACTGGACCCTGCCCGAAGGGCTACCCGAGGGCAAGGCCGATAACCAGATCCTCGGCGTCGTTCGCGCCCTCGAGGCGCAGCATCCGGAGCGCCCGGTTGTGCTGGTGTCGAAGGACATCAACATGCGCATCAAGGCGCGCGCGCTCGGACTGCCCGCTGAAGAATACTTCAACGACCATGTACTCGAGGATACCGACCTGCTCTACTCGGGCATCCTGCAGCTGCCGGACGACTTCTGGATCCGGCATGGCAAGGGCATGGAGTCGTGGCAGGAAAACCGGCACGGCACCGGCACGACCTACTATCGTGTGACCGGGCCGCTGGTGCCGGCAATGCTGGTCAACCAATTCGTCTACACGGAACCGAAAACCGGCGAAGCACCGTTTTACGGCCAGGTCGCGCAAATCAACGGCAAGACGGCCGTACTGCGCACGCTGCGCGATTTCGGACACAATCGCAACAATGTCTGGGGAATCACCTCGCGCAACCGCGAGCAGAATTTCGCGCTGAACCTGCTGATGGATCCGGAATGCGACTTCGTGACGCTGCTCGGACAAGCCGGCACGGGCAAGACCTTGCTGGCGCTGGCCGCAGGCCTCGCGCAGGTGCTCGAGACCAAGCACTACAACGAAATCATCGTCACCCGTGTGACGGTACCAGTCGGCGAGGACATCGGCTTCCTGCCCGGCACCGAAGAAGAAAAGATGTCGCCCTGGATGGGCGCCTTCGACGACAACCTCGAGGTCCTGAACAAGTCGGATGCCGATGCCGGCGAATGGGGTCGTGCGGCGACGCAGGAGCTTATTCGGTCGCGCATCAAGATCAAGTCGCTGAACTTCATGCGTGGCCGCACGTTCGTCAACAAGTACCTGATCATCGATGAGGCGCAGAACCTCACGCCAAAGCAGGTCAAGACTCTTGTGACCCGCGCCGGCCCGGGAACGAAGATTGTCTGTCTCGGCAATATCGCCCAGATCGACACTCCCTACCTGACCGAGGGATCGAGCGGCCTGACCTATGTAGTCGACCGGTTCAAAGGCTGGGCGCATAGCGGGCATGTGACACTCGCGCGCGGCGAACGCTCGCGGCTCGCCGATCACGCCAGCGACGTGCTCTGACACCGCCAATCGACATAGCATGGCCTGCCGATCGGCAGGCCATTTTTTTGCCCGTGCGACGCTAGAGCAGCTGCAGACCCACCCACCATGCGATGGCCGCCATCACGGCCGAGGCCGGGATCGTGAAAAACCAGGCCCAAACGATGTTGCCGGCAACGCCCCAGCGGACCGCCGACATCTTGCGAGCCGAGCCGACACCGACGATGGCGCCGGTAATCGTGTGCGTGGTTGATACCGGCACGCCAATGCCCGTTGCAAGGAACAGGGTCATCGCCCCACCCGTCTCGGCGCAAAAGCCGCCGACAGGCTTGAGCTTCGTAATTTTCTGGCCCATGGTCTTGACGATGCGCCATCCCCCGAACAAGGTGCCGAGCCCGATGGCCAGGTAGCAGCTGAAGATCACCCAGGTCGGCGGCAGTGCATCGCTGGCCGCTACCGCACCGGCAGCAATCAGCAGCATCCAGATGATGCCCATGGTCTTCTGTGCATCGTTACCGCCGTGGCCCAGGCTGTACATCGACGCCGAGACCAATTGCATGCGGCGGAACCATTTGTCGACCCGCTGCGGATGGCTGCGGACAAACAGCCAGGAGACGAGCAACATCATCAGCGAGCCGAGCAGGAAACCGAGGCTCGGCGACAGCACGATGAAGCTGATCGTTTTCAGCAGCCCGGATGCGATCAGGGAGTCGAAGCCCGACTTGGCGACTGCGGCACCGACCAGACCGCCAATCAGTGAGTGCGAGGAGGATGACGGAATGCCGTAGTACCAGGTCAACAGGTTCCAGGAAATCGCTCCGACCAGCGCCCCGAACACGACATAGTGATCAATGATGGCAGGGTCGACGATACCCTTGCCGACCGTAGTGGCCACTTTCAACTGAAACACCGCAATGGCGATGAAGTTAAAAAACGCTGCCAGCGCCACTGCCTGGTAAGGCTTGAGCACGCCGGTGGACACGACCGTGGCAATCGCATTGGCCGCATCATGGAAGCCATTCATGAAATCAAACAGCAGTGCCAACACGATGAGGAAGGCAAGCGTATAGATGCTGATCTGTAGGGTCTGCATGGCCGGGCTCTGTATCGCGCTACCCTCGCTCAGGCGTTTTCGACAATGATGCCTTCGATGATGTTGGCCACGTCATCGCAGCGATCAGTGACCGTCTCGAGGATCTCGTAGATCGCTTTCAGCTTGATGAGGTTGCGCACGTCCGGCTCTTCACGGAAGAGCTTCGACATTGCCGCTCGCATGACATGGTCAGCATCGGACTCCAGTTTGTCGATATCGGCACAAATGGCCAGTATCTCGCGTGCATTGTCCATATTATGGAGCAGCGCAACCGCAGCCAGCACCCGCTCGCAGCAGGACTGGCACAGCTCAGCCAGTCGCTTGGCTTCCTGGGTGACCGACTTGATGTCGTACAGCGAAATCGTCTGCGCGGCATCCTCCATCAGGTCGAGGATATCGTCCATGCGCGTGATCAGCTGGTGAATATCATCGCGATCTAACGGCGTGATGAACGACTTATGCAGCAGGTCGAGTGCTGTATGGGTGACCTTATCGGCCTCCTTTTCGATAGTCTCGATGGCGTGCACGCGATGATCGAGATCATCGAAGTTAGTCATCAGCGCAACCATTTCCTTACCGCCCTTGACGCACAACTCGGCGTGCTGAATGAAGAGCTCGAAAAATTTTCCCTCGGTCGGCATCAAACGTCCGAACATGCATGACTCCTTCCCTGCGCGGGGTATGATGTTTGACTGGTTGGGCGAGCGTCCCTGACGAAACGACGGCGGCCTGGTGCATAACTGCAGGCAAGGCACGTACTCGAGGCGGCGCAGGCACGCCAGCAGCGATCTGGCTGAGACACTTATTCGTTGCTGCTGTAGACCGAGGCCGACCCGGTGTAGTTTTCAAATCGGGTGAACTGCCCGAGGAAGGTCATGCGCACGCTGCCGATCGGGCCATTCCGCTGCTTGCCGATGATAATCTCGGCACTGCCTTTGTCCGGCGAATCCGGGTTGTACACTTCATCGCGGTAAATGAAGAGGATCAGATCGGCATCCTGTTCGATGGCGCCCGATTCGCGAAGATCCGACATCACCGGGCGCTTGTTTGGCCGCTGCTCCAGCGAACGGTTGAGCTGCGACAACGCAATCACGGGACAATTCAGCTCTTTGGCCAGCCCTTTCAGATTACGCGAGATTTCCGAGATCTCAGTCGCACGGTTCTCGCCAGGAGAATTGGCTGACATCAGCTGCAGGTAATCGACAATGATCAGGCCAAGGCGACCACACTGGCGTGCAAGGCGGCGTGCGCGCGCGCGCAGTTCGATCGAGGTCAGCGATGGTGTTTCATCGATGAAGACTTGTGCCTCGTTCATTTTCTGGATCGCATGCGTCAGCCGCGGCCAGTCCTCGTCGTTCAGACGCCCCGTGCGCAGCCGGTGCTGATCGAGCCGACCGACCGAGCCCAGCATACGCATCGCCAGTTGCGTACCGCCCATCTCCATCGAGAAAATAGCCACCGGCAGGCCGCTGTCAATCGCGACGTTCTCTCCGATGTTCACCGAAAATGCGGTCTTGCCCATCGACGGGCGTCCGGCGACGATGATGAGGTCGCCCGGCTGCAGGCCGGAGGTCATGCGATCGAGGTCGATCATGCCGGTCGGCACACCGGTGATATCACTCCCGGAATCGCGGTTGTAGAGCTCGTCAATGCGCTCGACGACCTGCGTCAGCAGCGGCTGAATATCGACGAAGCCTGATGAGCCGCGCGCGCCCTCCTCCGCTATCGCGAATATCTTGGACTCGGCCTCATCAAGCATCTGCTTGACTTCCTTGCCCTGCGGGTTGAATGCGGATCCGCAGATGTCGTCGGCAACAGTGATCAGCTTGCGAAGCACGCCGCGGTCGCGGACGATTTCCGCATAGCGACGGATGTTGGCAGCCGATGGCGTATTCTGCGCCAGCGCATTCAGGTAGGAGAGACCGCCGACCTCATCTGCCTTGCCGGCCGTGCTTAACGCCTCATGCACGGTGATAACGTCGGCCGGTCTTGATGCATTGATCAGCTTGATGATGTGCTGGAAGATGATGCGGTGGTCGAAACGATAGAAATCGTCGGCGCTGACGTAGTCCGCAATGCGGTCATAGGCAGAGTTATCGAGAAGCAGTCCTCCCAGCACAGACTGCTCCGCCTCGATGGAATGGGGGGGTATCCGTAAGGACTCCAGTTGCGGGTCGGACCGATCATTCATGATGCCCGATTATACCTTTGAGCCGCTCAGAAAAATTTCCTACATGACACTGATTGAGTGGACTTTGAGTAAGTTGATACATCAGAACATCCTCTGAATGCCAGCGGCGGGCAAAAAAAATGGCCGGGCAAAGCCCGGCCATTTTTCGTGACGACTCATCGCCGCCGGCGCTATCTCAGGCCTGCTCGCCGACAACTACAACGGTAATTTCGACCGCCACGTCGGTATGCAGCGACACCGACAACGGATGATCGCCCGTGGTCTTCAACGGACCCTGCGGCATACGGATCTGCGCCTTGTCGACTTTATAGCCTTGCTTGCCCAGCGCAGCAGCGACGTCATGGTTCGTGACCGAGCCGAACAGACGGCCATCGACGCCCGACTTCTGGGCGATCTCGACGCGCAGACCAGTCATCTTCTCGCCATCAGCCTGCGCTGCGGCCAGCTTCTCGGCTGCAGCCTTTTCGAGCTCAGCGCGCTTGGCTTCGAATTCGGCGATAGCCTCGGTCGTCGCACGGCGGGCGATGCGATTGGGAATCAGGAAATTACGACCGTAGCCGTCTTTCACACGGACGACGTCACCCAGGTTGCCCAGGTTCGCCACTTTTTCCAGCAGAATGACTTGCATGTTGTTCTCCAGGTATCTCGTAAGTCAACAGCCGATCAGGCGTTGTGCAGATCGGTGTACGGCAGCAGCGCGAGGTAGCGCGCGCGCTTGATCGCGGTGTCGACCTGGCGCTGGTAATGCGCGCGGGTACCAGTCAGGCGTGCCGGCATGATCTTGCCGTTTTCCTGGACAAAGTCCTTCAGGGTGTCCACGTCCTTGTAGTCCACCTGCTCCACCTTGGCGACGGTGAAGCGGCAGAATTTTTTGCGCTTGAACAGCGGGTTCTGCTGCTTGCGCTTCTCTTTAAGTTTGCTCTTGTCGAACTTTTTGCCGAATGCCATTTTGCTGGCTCCTGAATCTAAGAAATTGTGTCGATATCCGTGAGGTGTAACACCAGGGTCTTGCTGTTGCGGTTCTTGCGTGCCAGGAAGCCGCTGAACCGGTAGATCTGACCCATCTCAGCGCGTTCAAGCCTGTCGGCGATCGCTCCGGCGGCCAATGCGGACGCCTCGAACTCCACCTTTCTGGCAACACCGGCTTCGACCTGCTCCGATCGGTGTAGCAGTTTCGCTGCCACGATCGGAATGCCTGCCGGCGTAAAGCGCCTTACATCGCGCTCTGCCAGGGTCGCTACACACTGAAAACTGTTCTCACCCCGCTCTGTCAAGGATGCGATGCCGGTCAGGCAGCCGAAGCCTCGGAACGCGCGGCCTTGGCGGCGTCTTCCTTTTGCACGCTCTTCATGATCGGCGAAGGCGCAGTCTCCGCCTTCTTCATGCGAACGGTCAGGTGGCGCAGCACGGCGTCGTTGAATTTGAAGCCGGTCTCGATCTCGGCCAGGGTCTCGCCGTCGCACTCGATGTTCATGCAGACGTAGTGAGCCTTCGCGAGTTTCTGGATCATGTAGGCCATCTGGCGACGGCCCCAGTCTTCAACCCGATGGATCTTGCCGCCACGGCCGGCAACCAGGCCCTTGTAGCGCTCGATCATGGCGGGCACTTGCTCGCTCTGATCCGGATGGACGATAAAAACGATTTCATAGTGACGCATTATTTCTCCTTGTGGTCGGATTGCAGAATCGCCCACCCCGGCGTCAGGACGAGTGTGGGAAGAGGAAAGCCCGCGATGATACCTTGGATGTAGCCAAAACTCAACGTAATCAGGGAGCTAGGACGTCAGAACTCAGTGATCAGCGCAGAAAACACTTGATTCCGAACGGATAACTGTATATAAGTACAGCCTGTTCATAAAAACAGGCCGCTCGGGAGCCGCTGATGATCAAACTGACTGCCCGCCAGGAACAGATTCTGGCTCTGATTCGCGATGCCATCGCTACCAGCGGATTTCCCCCAACGCGGGCAGAGATCGCGCGCGAGCTGGGTTTCCGTTCTGCCAATGCCGCCGAAGAGCATCTGCAGGCACTGGCGCGCAAGGGCGCCATCGAGATCACGCCTGGCGCATCCCGCGGGATTCGTCTGCTCGATCCGTCGCAGGCAAGTCCCGGGCGCAGCCGTTTCGGCATCGGGCAACTGACGCTACCTCACCCGGAGCTGCTGCAGTTCTCGTTACCCCTGATCGGTCGAGTGGCCGCAGGTTCGCCCATCCTCGCCGAGGAACATATCTCGGCAAGCTACACCGTCGACCCCTCCCTTTTTAGTGCGCGCCCGGATTTTCTGCTCAAGGTGCGCGGCATGTCGATGCGCGACGCGGGCATCCTCGATGGCGACCTGCTGGCCGTTAAAAAAGCGGACACTGCGCGCGATGGCCAGATTGTCGTTGCACGTCTCGATGACGAAGTCACCGTCAAGCGCTTCCGTCGGAATGGCAGTGCGATCGAACTACTGCCCGAGAACCCGGATTTCGAAACCATCCGGGTGGAACCGGGGCAGCACGAGTTTGCCCTCGAGGGGTTGGCGGTGGGCTTGCTACGGGCTTGGGGCTAAGCATTTGCCCGGCGGGTTTCGCTGCGCTCTACCCGCCCTATGGACTTGCCGGAGGTCTCTGGTTGACATCGGGCGGGTAGAGCGTAGCGAAACCCGCCACTGCAC
>CAZESK010000003.1:44861-52471 GCA_964515155.1 uncultured Bifidobacterium sp. | reverse complement strand
GCACTACTTCCTCACCCGCTGCCGCTTCAGGATCAACTGCGTCGCAATCCCGCGAAGAATATTGACCTCCTCCGTCTCCAGCTGAGTCCGCGCGAACATCCGCCGCAACCTCGGCATCAGTTTTTTCGGATTCTCCGGATCGAGGAACTCGATCTCGACCAGCGCCTGCTCCAGGTGGCGAAACATGCCCTCGACCTGCTCGGCACTGGCCAGCTCGCCACGAAAGCCGATGCCCGACGGCTCGCGCGGCTCGCCGAGCGCGGCCATACGGCACTCATACGCCAGTACCTGCACGGCTTGCGACAGGTTCAGCGATGAATACGCAGCATTGGCCGGAATGCTCACCAGCGCGCTGCATTTCATTACCTCCTCGTTTGACAACCCGAAACGCTCGTTGCCAAACACCAGCGCAGCACGCAAGGCTTCGTCGCCTGCCAGACGCTCTGCCAACTGACGCGGCTCGAAGACCGGGGGCGAAAATTCGCGCAGGGTAGCCGCCAGCGCTACGCTGATATTGCAGCCATCGAGCGCCTCGTCGAGCGTACCGACAATACGTGCGCCGGCCAGAACATCGGTGGCGCCGCTGGCCAGCGCGATCGCCTGCTCGTCTTCGAGCGCATGCGGATAACGCGGATTGACGAGCACGAGCTCGGAAAACCCCATGGTTTTGATCGCGCGCGCGGCCGAGCCGATATTGCCCGGATGGCTGGTCTCGACCAGCACGAAGCGCAGACGTTCGAACAGAGGTCTGGGTGAAGTGGGCTGGTTCATTTAAAATACGGGTCATCGCGGTCGCCCAGGCGGTCTCCGCATCGCTCATTCTTTCTGCTGCCGCATTCTAACGGAACCACCATGCATCCCATGATCAACACCGCGGTGAAAGCCGCGCGCAAAGCTGCCGCCATCATCAATCGCGCCTCTTTCGACCTCGACCAGGTGCGCATCTCGCGCAAGGGGCCCAATGATTTCGTCAGCGAGGTTGATCAGGCCGCCGAGCAGGCGATCATCGCCGTGCTCAGTCAGGCATACCCGGATCATGCAATCCTGGCCGAAGAATCCGGCGCCTCCTCGAACCTGCACGACGAGAATGAGAATACGTGGATCATCGATCCCCTCGATGGCACGACCAACTTCATCCACGGCTTCCCGCAGTATGCGGTGTCAATCGCGCTCAGGCAGCGCGGCCAGATAACGCAGGCAGTGGTATACGACCCGAACCGCAACGAGCTTTTTACGGCCTCGAAGGGCGCGGGCGCCTTCCTGAATGACAAGCGCATCCGCGTCGCCAAACGCGACAAGCTTGCCGATGCCCTCGTCGGCACCGGCTTCCCGTACAGTGACTTGTCCGGGCTCGACGAGTACCTGAAGATGTTCAAGGCCATGACAGAGAAGACCGCTGGCCTGCGCCGCCCGGGCTCAGCCGCACTCGATCTGGCTTACGTCGCCTGCGGCCGCCTGGACGGCTTCTTCGAAAAGAACCTCAAACCCTGGGACATGGCCGGCGGCACGCTGCTCGTCAGCGAGGCCGGCGGCATCGTAGCCGACTTTAGCGGCGAACCCGACCATATGAATACCGGTAACGTAATCGCAGGCTCTCCCAAGATATTCGTTCAGATGCTCAATGTGCTGTCGCCGTTTGCATAATTTCTGCGGCGCCGGATAGCGCACGGCCAAGGCCGCTGCTTCGTTACGCCGGCGCCTGCAACCAGCAACCCTGTTATACTCAGCCGAGCGGTATTTGTTCCAGTCTCCTTGCCGCCCCTCCGAATCATCCTCCCCGAACCCGTGACTGGCGCCTCAACCGGCGGCGGTTCGACTCATTCTTCCAATCTATGTCATTTGCTGAACTCGGCCTCGCCGAACCCATCGTGCGCGCCGTCACGGAAAGCGGCTATACCCAACCCACGCCCATCCAGGCTCAGGCGATTCCTGCCGTACTCAAGGGCGGCGACCTGCTCGCAGGCGCGCAAACCGGCACCGGCAAGACTGCGGGATTTACACTGCCCATGCTGCAGTTGCTCAGCGGTGGCAAGCGCCCGGCGCCGCGTCACATTCGCGCGCTGGTGCTGACGCCTACGCGCGAGCTGGCCGCACAGGTCGGCGAGAGCGTGGTCAGCTACGGCAAGTACCTGAACCTGACATCTGCAGTCATCTTCGGTGGCGTGAACATCAATCCTCAGATTCAGAAGCTCGCGCGCGGTGTCGATATCCTTGTCGCCACCCCGGGCCGCCTGCTCGACCTGATGCACCAGAATGCCATCGATTTGAAGATGGTCGAGATTCTGGTGCTTGACGAGGCGGATCGTATGCTCGACATGGGCTTCATCCGCGACATCAAGAAGGTGCTGGCTGCGTTGCCGCCAAAGCGGCAGAACCTGCTGTTCTCCGCGACCTTTGCCGATGAGATCAAGGCGCTGGCCGACAGCCTGCTGAACAACCCCGCAATGATCGAGGTCGCACGCCGCAACTCGACCGTCGAAGTCATCTCGCAGACCATTCATCAGGTCGATCGCGATAAAAAACATCTGCTGCTCGCGCACCTGATCAAGGACCGGAACTGGTTCCAGGTGCTGGTGTTCACGCGCACCAAGCACGGCGCTAACAAGTTGGTCGAGCAGCTCGGCAAGGCCGACATCAGCGCGCTTGCCATTCACGGCAACAAGAGCCAGGCCGCACGCACGCGCGCGCTCGCCGAGTTCAAGAGCGGCAAATTGCAGGCGCTGGTTGCAACCGACATCGCCGCGCGTGGCATCGACATCGATCAGCTGCCGCATGTGGTCAATTACGACCTGCCGAATGTGCCCGAGGATTATGTGCATCGCATCGGCCGTACCGGCCGTGCCGGTGCCACTGGCGAAGCTGTATCGCTGGTCTGCGTCGATGAGCATGGCCTACTGCGTGATATCGAGCGCTTCATCAAACGCGAGATTCCGCGCCAGGACATCGCCGGCTTCGAGCCAGATCTGACGGCCAAGCCCCAGCCCATCCAGCTGCGCAGCACGGAACACCGCAGCGGACAGCAGCGACGTGGACAGCCCCGCTCACCGGGCGGCGGTCAGCGGCAGTCACAGCCGGCAAAACCAGCGACATCTCGTCCGGCACAAGGCGCGCAGCCCCGCGGGCAGCAGCCCGCCCAGTCTCGTTCGCCGGCGGCGCAACCCCGGCAGCCGCAACCATCCCAGCCACGGCCGGCATCACGACCAGCCGCCAGCCGCCCCGCGCAGCGCGGCGGCGCACTGCTGAGCCAACCGGCGGCGAATGCCCAGAGCCGACGGGTACGCAGCGGCGAAAGCTGACGCGGCATGGCGTCGGGCACGGTGCGAGCTGTGCTACATTTCGCATCAACCAAGGGAGGCCGGGCATCGCCCGGCTTCTTCACTTTATCTTCTCGTTTCCATGAATTCATCCGAGCAGATCAGTCCAGACAACCACACGCCCATGATGCGGCAGTACCTCGGCATCAAGGCTGCGCATCCGGACATGCTGCTGTTCTACCGGATGGGCGACTTCTATGAGCTGTTCTTCGAGGATGCAGAAAAGGCTGCCCGCCTCCTCGGTATCACGCTGACCCAGCGTGGCTCCTCAAACGGGGCGCCGATCAAGATGGCTGGCGTCCCGTTCCACTCGGCAGATCAGTACCTCGCAAAACTCGTCAAGCTCGGCGAATCGGTCGCCATCTGCGAGCAGATAGGCGACCCTGCGTTAAGCAAGGGACCGGTTGAGCGCAAGGTGCAGCGGATCGTCACACCCGGCACCTTGACTGACGCAGAGCTGCTGCCCGAGAAGTCCGATCGCGCACTGCTGGCCCTGAGTGTGCTGCGCCAGCGCAGGAACGTCACGCTTGGCCTCGCGTGGCTGTCACTGGCCAGCGGCCAGCTGCGGCTTGCCGAGTTTGCCACCGACGAATCGCAGCTCGCAGCACGCATCCGGCAGGAGATGGAGCGCATCGCGCCGGCCGAAGTTCTCGTCGATAGCCACAACGCGGCAATGCTGCAGGAGCTGCCGGGTCTGCGCCCGACCACCGTCGCAGACTGGCATTTCGATATACCCGCCGCCGGCAAGGCCGTGCTCGAACAACTCGGCGCGGCCACCCTGGCCGGCTTTGGTGCCGACAGACTGGGCCCCGCCATCGGCGCCGCCGGCGCGCTGCTCGCCTATGCGCGCACCACACAGGGCAAAGACCTGCATCATGTCCGGGCCCTGCTGGTCGAGCGCGAGGACGAGTTCATCGGCATGGACGCCGCCACCCGGCGCAACCTCGAGCTAACCGAGCCGCTGCGCGGTGCCGAGGGCCAGTCACCGACCCTGTTCTCCCTGCTCGACCAGTGTCGTACAACGATGGGTTCGCGCCTGCTGCGCTACTGGCTGCACCATGCGCCGCGCGATCAGGAAGCCGCGCGCGCACGCCACACGGCGATAGCGTCCCTGATCGATGCCAGGGCCTGCGAACCGCTGTCGTCCCTGCTCGGCAGCGTGCCAGATGTGGAACGCATCGCCAGCCGCATCGCGCTACTGTCGGCCCGGCCGCGCGACCTGTCCGCGCTGCGTGCAGGCTTGCAGCAGCTGAGCGCGCTGCAGGCGGCCATCGCGGCAGAGGGTGGCATGAGCGTGAGCGACTTGCTGGCTCAAACGCATGCGGAGCTGGCTACGCCGACTGCCTGCGTCGCCTTGCTCGAGCGCTCGATCGCGGCCGAGCCTGCCGCAGCGGTACGCGATGGCGGCGTCATCGCTCGCGGTTATGACGCAGATCTCGATGAATTGCGCAGCCTGTCCGAGAACGCCGGACAGTTCCTGCTGGATCTCGAGGCGCGTGAGCGTGAACGTACCGGCATCGCCAACCTGCGCGTCGAGTACAACAAGGTACATGGCTTCTACATCGAAGTAACGCATGGCCAGACGGCCAAGGTGCCCGATGATTACCGCCGCCGGCAAACCCTGAAGAATGCCGAGCGCTACATCACGCCCGAGCTGAAGTCCTTCGAAGATAAGGCACTATCCGCACAGGATCGCGCGCTGGCGCGCGAGAAGCAGCTCTACGAGCAGTTACTGCAGTCGCTGGGCGAACATATCGGTGAGCTGCAGCGGGTGGCGCAGGCACTGGCCCGCATCGATGTACTGGTGGCACTGGCCGCCCATGCGATACGTCATCAATGGTGCCAGCCTGAGCTGACCGAGATACCGGGCGTCGACATCGTGCAAGGCCGGCATCCGGTGGTCGAAAACACGATCGAGCGTTTCATCGCCAACGACTGTCGCCTGAACCCGGAGCGCCGGCTGCTGCTGATCACCGGCCCCAATATGGGCGGTAAGTCGACCTATATGCGGCAACTCGCACTGATCACGCTACTGGCCTATATCGGCAGCTATGTGCCGGCCAGCAGGGCCACCATCGGCCCGATCGATCGCATCTTCACCCGTATTGGTGCGGCCGACGATCTCGCGGCCGGCTATTCGACTTTCATGGTCGAGATGATGGAGTCAGCGGCCATCCTGCATGGCGCCACCGAGCAATCGCTCGTGCTGATGGATGAAGTTGGTCGCGGCACATCGACCTTTGATGGTCTCGCGCTGGCCTGGGCGATCGCAACGGGGCTCCTGCAGCAAAACCGCAGCTTCACCCTGTTTGCCACCCACTACTTCGAGCTGACTCAGCTGCCGCTCAATTATTCCGCTTGCGCCAACGTCCACCTGTCCGCGGTCGAGCACAAGGACAGTATCGTATTCCTGCACGCCGTACAGGAGGGGCCTGCATCGCAAAGCTACGGCTTGCAAGTGGCCCAGCTGGCCGGCGTACCCAGCCCGGTCATTCGTGCCGCACGCCGTCACCTGGCGATGCTCGAGGCTCAGTCAGTGAACTCCGGCGGCCAGTTTGATCTGTTCTCTACCCAATCGATAGTGGTACCGGATGCAGCGCCGGCGGACGAACCAGCCGCACCGCCGCCGCCCGTCATCGATGCGCTCAACGCCATCGACCCGGATGAGCTCTCTCCACGCGAGGCCCTTGAAGCCCTGTACCGGCTCAAGCGTCTCGCGGGAAGTGGGCCGGACGCCTGATGATCCGCCTTGCTGCCCTGCTCTGGCTGGCACTGAGCGCTGTGACTGCCGCGCAGGCGGAGCCTGTGCGCGTGGGCGTATTGATGCATACGGCCTCCAATGCAAGCGATGACGCCGCGCTGCGCTCCGCCCTTGATCACGCGCAGGAAGAGAAGCCGTCTTTCCTTGTGGTGAACGGACTCAAAGGCACATCCGAGCCCTGTAGGGAGCGCCTGTTCAGGCAACGCAAGGCGCTGCTCGAGGCTGCACCGTTACCGGTCTTTTTGTCGATGGCAGGCACGGACTGGACTAGCTGCCGTGACCGCCAGGGACGGCCAGCAGCATCCTTCTGGCTCAACCTGCTGCGCGAGCAGCTCTACGGGGACATCAGCTGGAACGGCTCGAAGCAGGTCCCGCTCAAACGGCAGTCCGAGATACCGGCCTTTCGCGGCTATGCGGAGAACACGCGTTGGGCATTGCAAGGCGTGGTGTTCGCGACCCTGCACCTGCCAGCCGACAATAATCACTTCGTGCCCGCAGCCGGTAGCAACAGCGAATTCGAGGACAGGCTGACGGCCAACCGGGACTGGCTAAGGCGCCTCGGTACACGGGCGCAAGCCACACGCGCAGGGGCGATCGTGATTTTCTCTGATGGCCAGGCGTTTCCCGCGCGTTCAGCCGCGGGAAACGGGCGGGATGGTTTCACCGAGACGCGCGCTGCACTCAGGGCGCTTGCGGAAAAGTCGAGCGCGCCAGTACTGTTGGTTCAGGGCTCGACGCAGGCCGACGGTGGCAGAATCCAGCGCACTGGCAAGCTTTTCTACACGACCTTGCCACAGGGGTTGTCACAGCTTGTGATCGATACCGATGCACCCATGCCCTTTAGTGTCGTCCCCACCGACGCTGCAGAACCCTGAGCGGGGCTGCAGCACGCGCCGTCGTGACGAATAGATCGCACGCGACCCCACAACCAGGTTTTACTGCAGCGGGACAGAACGGAACTGGTCGCCGTCCTCATCGTCATCATGATGATGGTGACCGTGCGGGCCGTGGACGTGGCCGTGCGCAATCTCCTCATCGGCTGCCTTGCGCACTTCGACCACATTCAGCGCGAAGCGCAGCGCCATGCCGGCCAGCGGGTGGTTACCGTCGAGAACCACTTTGCCGTCAGCGATGTCCGTCACGGTGAACACACGCATGTCAGCGTCCTCGTTACCATCGGGGGCACCCTCGAATTGCATGCCCACCTCCAGCTCATCGGGGAACAGGTTACGTGGCTCGATTTTCACCAGCTCCGTATCGTAGTCGCCGAACGCGTCCTCAGGCTCGACCTGGATGGTGACTTCATAACCAGCCTGCTTGCCGTTGAGGGCCTCTTCGATCCTCGGCAGTGTATTGTTATATCCGCCATGCAAATAGACCATGGGCTCGCGGCTCTCTTCGATCAGGTTACCCTGTGCGTCAGAAAGCTTGTAGTGCAGGGTGACAACCGTATCCTTCGAAATGTTCATGGCGAGTCCTTTCAATGTGGGCAGCCGCGATTATAACTGCGGCCCTGTGCGTGGCCTCGCCTGACG
>CAZESK010000003.1:38469-44761 GCA_964515155.1 uncultured Bifidobacterium sp. | reverse complement strand
GCGCTACCCTCATTGACGCGCAAGAACTGGACGCTTCTCGTTCAGGGAGTCAACCTGCATGATGATGAGGCAGCTGCCTTGCTCAATCGGTTCCGCTTCATTCCCGATGCCCGCCTCGACGACCTCATGATCAGTTTTGCGACCGATGCCGGCGGAGTGGGCGCACATGTCGACTCCTATGATGTGTTCCTGCTGCAGGCCCATGGTCAGCGTCGCTGGCGCATCGGTGCACAACGCGATCTCTCGCTGCGTGACGATATGCCGCTGAAGATCCTTCGTCACTTCACGCCCACACAGGAGTTCGTACTTAATCCGGGGGATATGCTCTACCTGCCTCCTCAGTATGCGCATGAGGGCACCGCCGTAGGCGAATGTATGACGTACTCGATCGGTTTTCGGGCGCCCTCCTGGCAGGAACTTGGCGAGGCCTTCATGAACTTCATGGCCGACAATATCACCCTGCCGGGTCGCTATGCCGATCCTGGCTTGCAACCCACCCGTCAACCAGCGCGCATCGGCGCCGATATGCTGCAGCGCGTTACGACGCAGTTTCAGAAGCTCGCCAGCCACCCCGACGACCTGGCCGTCTTTCTGGGCGAATATCTGTCTGAGCCGAAACCGAATGTCTGGTTCGACCCGCCCGAAAAACCGCTTGTAAGGACGCGGTTCGAGGCCAGCATGGGGCGATACGGAGTGCGGCTACATCGCAAGACCCGCATGCTGTACCAAGGGAAATTCGTGTTCATCAACGGCGAATCTTTCCGTCCTTCTGCGCGAGATCGCCGGCTGCTACAAGTGCTGGGCGATCACCGGACTATCTCACCTGATCTGATCGTGACGGCTTCGGCAGACCTGCATGAAAGCCTCTATGCATGGTATTGCGACGGATGGTTGCTGCCTGCCCGCTGATTGCCTCCTGATTGGCGAAGCGCACAGGAAGCGCCAATGAGGTGCTGGTCGGCTTCGTTACATTTTCTTTCAGGAAAATGAGCGCATTCGACGGCAAATCACCCCCATATAGCTTGCAAGTGTTTCAAGAACCCCGGTATAATTTCCGTTTAGGAAGTTTTCCCGATGCCGCAGTGCGACATAACGCAGTGCCCAGTCGAGAGAGCGACCTGAAAGATGTTCGATAACTACCGGTAGTTATTTGGCAAACTTCTCGCCTCATTTCCCATACTTGACTGAAGGAAAATCATGAAAAAATCGTTGCTGATCGCTTCCCTGCTGGCACTGGCCCTGGCTGCTTGCGGCAAGAAAGAAGAAGCTGCGGCACCGGCTGCAGAAGCTCCGGCTGCTGAGGCTCCGGCTGCTGAGGCTCCGGCTGCGGAAGCACCGGCTGCTGAGGCTCCGGCCGAAGCACCGGCTGCAGATGCGCCGGCTGCAGAAGAGAAGAAGTAATTCTCTCTTCTTCTCACGAGAAGCCGCCTGCGGGCGGCTTCTTGTTTTTTGGCGGTCCTGGCGACCGGATTAGGCCGTCAGGGTCAACACATCCGCCAGTCAAACCCTTGATCCTGGCCTGCCACAGCAAGTTCCACCTCCCCTTCCGCGATCACCTCGGCGATCGCCCGGCGTACGAGCCCGGGAGTATTGTTTTTTTGAGACAAGTGCGCCGCCACCAACGTACGCAAACGGCTTTTATCCAGCGAAGACAATAACGCCGCTGCACGGTCATTCGACAGGTGCCCGTGTGGGCCTGCAATCCGCGCCTTCAGCCAGGTCGGGTAGACAGACTGCGCGAGCATCTCGCTGTCATGATTGAATTCCAGTAGCAAGGCATCGCACCCGGCAAGCGCGGCCAGCACATGCGGTGTTGATTGGCCGATGTCGGTCAGCACGCCCAGCTTGCGCTGGCCGTCGGTGGCCACGTACTGGACCGGCTCCCGCGCATCGTGCGGCACGGTATATGGCGTGAGTTGAAGATCCCCGACAACGAAAGACTGCCCGTCGCTGCAGATGTGGATATCGACGCCGAGCGCGTCATCATGCCGCGCGCCAGCCCAGGTGCCATGACTGAGCCAGACAGGCAAGCGGTGGCGCCGTGCCAGCTTGAAGACGCCGCCAATATGGTCGCTGTGCTCATGGGTGACGACGATGCCGGTGAGCTGCGCTGGATCGACGCCTTGAAACGCGAGACGGCGTTCAGCCTCGTGCAGGCCAAAGCCACAATCGAGCATGACATGGGTGCAGACCACCCCCTCGCGGCTCGCGATCAACAAGGCGTTGCCGTCGCTGCCGCTGCCAAGACTCGAGAATTTCATCCGTCCGTTACTGCCGTAGCCGCAGCAGACCGAGATACCTCAGCGTAGCTGTTCGCCAAGCAGGGAAAGGATGCGACCCGCGCTGGCATCAACGGCCGGGGCACCCTGCTCGTTGAGCACGCTGACCTGTGTGCGCTCGCCAGCACTCTTCACCTGGATCTGGTAGCGCATCGCCTGCTTCTTATCATCCTTCGAACTGAACAGCCGCGAGAAGAATCCGCTGGAGGACTTATTCTTTGCGTCACCTTCCTGGTCAATGTAACGGACAAAGTACACCCCGCGCACGCGATCCCGATCCTCGACCGTAAAGCCGACGCGATCGAGCGCCAGGCCAACCCGGCGCCATGCGCGATCGAAGCCTTCGTCGACCTCGACGACGCGCATATCTCCTTCCTGGGCTACCCGGGCGCGCTGCGCCTCCTGCGGCGCTTCTTTGACGGCGGCCTTGGCAGCCTTCGGGTCTTTGCCCAGCGACGCCATCAATCGGCCGAGAAATTCGGCTTCCAGATCCGGATCGGACGGACGACTGGTCCATACCGTGCTCTGGTTCATCGTTTGCCCGGTCAGCTTCTCCTGCGCACCGCGGTGGCTGATGTACACCTCGGTGCCCCCCTCAGGGGTACGCTCGAGGCGGGTGCGAAATTTGTCACGCTCCGAGGTCGCGTACAGGGAGTCAAATACCTTGCCGATGGAATTGCGGATGAAGTCCTGCGGGATCTTCGCGCGGTTCTCGGCCCAGTCAGTTTCCATCACGCCTGCTTCCGGATTCTCGACCGCGAGGCCAAATCCATTCTGTTGCCAGAACTCACGGATGCGCGGCCAGAGCACTTCAGGCGCATCGCGCGATACGAGCCAGCGCTGTTTACCGTCCCGCTCGACGCGCAGGCCGACATCTGGATTAGCCGAGGGGGCGACAGTACCCTCCTGCACCGCCTGCACGGCGGCGGGTGCGGTAGCCGAGCGCCGCGCACTGAACTCAGATGCCGTGGCCGTGCCACGCTGGTTATCGACGGCGTAACGGGCATCGCCCCGGGGTGCGTTCAGATCCGGCGGCACTTCGAGCTTGGTGCCCTTGCTGGCCTTGGCCGCGTTCTTGTAATCGATTTTCTCGGGCTCGAGCATGTCGCTGACCGTGCTGCAGCCCGCCAGGGCAGCGGCAAGCAGGAGCAGCACACGGGAGGCGTGGCGTCGGGCATGCAGTGAATTCATCGTATTGCGCATATCTGGCTGGAATGAAGGATGGACAGGCCGGGATCAGGAAAGGACGCCCGATTCGCGCAACGCATTGCGCACCGTATCTTGGCAAGAGGCGGCGAGCGGTACGAGCGGCAGGCGGATGCCACCCTTGATGCGTCCCATTTGCTCGAGCGCCCACTTGACGGGCACGGGATTCGGTTCGACGAACAGTTTGTTGTGCAGCGAGATCAGCTTGTTGTTGATCGCGATTGCATCGGCGATGCGGCCCTCCATCGCGGCCACGCACAGCTCGTGCATCGCACGTGGCGCGACATTGGCCGTCACCGAGATATTGCCCGCGCCGCCACAGAACATCAGGGCCATCGCGGTCGGATCGTCGCCGGAGTAGACAGCAAAGGATGCCGGTACCGCGCGCAACAGCTCGGTACCGCGACCGATGTTGCCGGTGGCATCTTTGACGCCGACGATACCCGGTACTGACGACAAGCGCACGATGGTGTCGTTGCTCATATCGGCCACCGTGCGGCCCGGTACGTTGTAGAGAATGACCGGCAGATCGACAGCTTCCGCGATCCGCTGGAAGTGACGGTACATGCCTTCCTGCGTTGGCCGGTTGTAATAGGGCACCACCTGCAGCGATGCATCGGCACCAACGCTCTTCGCAAAACGCGTGAGCTCGATGGCTTCATCGGTGGAGTTGCCACCGGTGCCGGCAATGACGGGAATGCGGCTCGCGACATGCTCGACCGCGACCTTGATCAGTTCGCAATGCTCGTCGACGGATACTGTCGGCGACTCTCCGGTGGTGCCGACGATGACGACAGCGTCTGTACCCTCGGCAATGTGCCAGTCCAGCAGTGACCGCAGCGCCGGCATGTCAACGCTGCCGTCGTCATGCATCGGGGTCACAATTGCGACAATACTGCCCTTGATCATGGTTGTTTCATCGAAAAAATCAAAACACAGATTGTAGCGGAATGGCACCTGCGCCGGTCGGTTTCGGCACGGACTCAGAGCGCGAGGTACTCGGGCGCCGGCATGGGGCCGCCACGGCGTGCGCAGATACGCTGAATCATGGCCGGCGCGGGTGCAGTCACGTAGCCGTCCTCGTAGGCCAGTACCCGCAATCCGGGAGCACGCAAGACAGCATCAAGCAGCTCGCCCGGCTGCAGAAGGAATTCAGGATTCGACGGCTTGCCAAATTGGCCATTGCCATCGGCGAAGGTTTCGTAGATCATCACCCCATGATCGGCGAGGCTGGCCAGCAGCGCCGGCAGCAAAGGGCGATACAAATAGTTGGTGACGACGATGCCTGCGAAGGCGCCGGCGCGCAATGGCCAGTCGGGATGGCGTTCCGCTCCCTCGCGCTCAAGGTCGAACTGAAGAAAGCTGATGTTCTCGGCGGCGCTGGCGCCCAGCGCGTCAGGATCACGGTCGACTGCCAGCACGGGATGTCCCTGCCCGGCAAATAGTCGCGCATGCCGCCCGCCACCACAGGCCAGATCAAGCACTCGGCCCGCAGGCACCAACGGGGCGAAGCGGCTGACCCATGGCGAAGGCTGCGCCTGGAGGAGATGCCCTGCCATCAGTTGTATGAAAGCCCCATCTCTTCACGCACGTCGCGCATGGTCTCCTGAGCGAGCTTGCGCGCCGTGTCGCAGCCGTCAGCAACGATGGCGCGTACCAGCGAGGGATCATCGAGGTACTGTTGCGCGCGTTCGCGCATCGGTTCCTGCTCTTTGAGAATGCCGTCAATCACCGGCTGCTTGCATTCGATGCAGCCAATACCGGCCGACTTGCAACCCTTGACCACCCAGTCCTTGGTCGGTTGGTCGGAATAGACCTGATGGAACATCCACACCGGGCATTTCCCCGGATCGCCCGGATCGGTACGGCGCACGCGGGCCGGATCGGTTGGCATGGTGCGGACCTTCTTTGTCACGGTGTCCCGGTCATCGCGTAGTGCGATGGTATTCCCATAGCTCTTGGACATTTTCTGCCCATCGAGCCCGGGTAGCCGCGAGGCCTCGGTCAGCAGCGCCTGCGGCTCGACCAGAATCAGCTTGCGGCTACCTTCAAGATAGCCAAATAGTCGCTCGCGGTCGATCATGGACAGGTTCTGTGCGTCGTCTAGCATGGCCTTGGCCTGCTCGAGCGCATCTTCCTTGCCCTGCTCCTGAAACTCGGCACGCAGTTCGTTGTAGAGCTTTGCGCGCTTGGCACCAAGCTTCTTGACGGCCTCCTGCGCGCGCTGCTCGAAATCCTTCTCGCGGCCGTAAAGGTGATTGAACCGGCGCGCGACCTCCCGCATCATCTCGACATGCGGCACCTGATCCTCTCCCACCGGCACCATGCTTGCCCGGTAGATCAGTACGTCGGCCGCCTGCAGCAACGGATAGCCGAGGAAACCGTAGGTCGCGAGGTCGCGATCAGTGAGCTTCTCCTGCTGGTCCTTGTAAGTTGGCACGCGCTCGAGCCAGCCGAGCGGGGTCGACATCGACAGCAGCAGATGCAGCTCTGCATGTTCCGGGACCTTCGACTGGATGAAGATCGTGGCCTGCGACGGATCGATGCCGGCGGCGAGCCAGTCAATCACCATGTCCCAGGTGCTGGTCTCGATGATGGACGGATCGTCATAGTGCGTGGTGAGCGCATGCCAGTCCGCGACGAAGAACAGGCACGGGTGCTCGGATTGGAGCTTGACCCAGTTCTTCAGCGCGCCATGATAGTGGCCGAGGTGCATGGCGCCGGTGGGACGCATGCCGGAGACAACGCGATCGGGATACATGGGGATCTCAGGTCAGCAGGAATTTGATGGGGAAAATGAGAACCGA
>CAZESK010000003.1:32980-38369 GCA_964515155.1 uncultured Bifidobacterium sp. | reverse complement strand
TGGCGCAACCGGGAAAAATCCACCGGCACCGGCTTGGCGTAGCCGAACAGGAAAGGGCTGCTGATCAAGGCAAGCACCAGCGGTATGGCAATGGTACCGACGGGGTCGATGTGCTTGACCGGATTGAGGCTCATCCGTCCTTGTGCGTAAGCTGTCAGGTCACCGAAGTAGCGTGCGGCGTACGCGTGGGCCGCTTCGTGCAGGGTGATGGCGAAGATGATCGGCAGCGCGTAGACCGATATCGTCTGGATGATGTCATTCATTGCCGAGATTTTATCAGAGCGGGATGCCGCATCCTTCAGGTAAACAGCGAGACATCACCGCGCCCCTCACGCAAGACCACCGGCGATTCTCCGGTCAGGTCGACGACCGAGGTCGGCAGCAGGCTGCAGGCACCGCCGTCGATCACCAGGTCGACCTGCTTTTGCAGGGCCTCGCGAATCTCTTCCGGATCATTCATCGGTTCCTCGGCCTCCGGAAGCATCAGCGTGGTGCCCAGCAAGGGCTGCTGCAGCTCGGCCAGTAGACCTTGCGCGATGGCATGGTCGGGCACCCGCAGGCCGATGGTCTTGCGCGACGGGTGGGACAGGCGGCGTGGCACCTCGCGCGTGGCCTCGAGGATGAACGTGTAGGGCCCCGGCGTGGCGGCCTTTAGCAGCCTGTACTGACGATTATCCACGCGCGCGTAGGTCGAAATCTCGGACAAGTCCCGGCACAGCAGAGTCAGGTGATGGCGCTCGTCAACGCCACGGATGCGGCGCAAGCGGTCAACGGCGTTCTTGTCGTCGAGATGGCAGACGAGCGCGTAGCTGGAATCGGTGGGTAAGGCGACGATTCCCCCTGCATCGATGGCCTGCGCCGCCTGACGCAGCAAGCGCGGCTGCGGGTTCTGCGGATGAATTTGAAAGAATTGGGCCATGAAAAAACAAAGCGACAGCCATGAAGACTGTCGCTTCCGTACGGGGGGATCGTGATCGGAATCAGCCTTGCTGCAGGACGGCGATGCGCTGTTCGATCGGCGGGTGGCTGGAGAAGAGCTGGAAAAAGCCGCCCGAGCGGTTGATGCCCAGTGCCGCCATGTTTTGCGGCAGCGAGGCTTCGCTCATGCGACCCAGCCGGTGCAGCGCGTTGATCATCGACTGTCGCTGGCCAAGCAGCTGAGCGGCACCGGCGTCTGCGCGGAATTCGCGCTGGCGCGAAAACCATGCGACGATCATCGAGGCTAGGATACCGAACACGATCTGGCAGACAATGACAGTCACCATGTAGCCGGCGCCGCCGCTGGCCTCACCGTTGCGCGACAGGGCGCGGTCGACGAGGTACCCGACCACGCGCGACAGGAAGACCACAAAGGTATTGGTCACCCCCTGGATCAGCGTCATCGTCACCATGTCGCCATTGGCAATATGGGCAACTTCATGCCCCAGCACAGCCTCGACCTCGTCACGCGTCATGTTGGCCAGCAGGCCTGTGGAGACGGCGACCAGTGCCTCATTCTTGAATGCGCCTGTGGCAAAGGCATTCGGCTCGCCGTCATACACGGCGACGTCCGGCATGCCGATGCCGGCGCGCTGCGACAGCCGGCGCACGGTATCGAGCAGCCACTGCTCCGTCGAGTTCTGAGGATGCTCAATCACGCGCGCACCGGTCGACCACTTGGCCATAGGCTTGCTGATCAAGAGGGAAATGATCGCACCTGTGAAGCCGACGACCAGCGAGAAGACCAGCAGCATGCCCACGTCCAGGCCCTGCGCAGTCATGAAGCGGTCCACGCCGAGTACCGACAGCACGATCGACAGCACCGCGATGACAGCAACGTTGGTCAGCACGAACAGCATAATTCTTTTCATTCGGGTGTCTCCACGAAAGACAATTTGGACAAAGAGTAATTATCCATGAGCAGCACACTATCTGGCGACGCCCTGGTCAGAATTCAACTGAGTATTTAGCGAAGTTTTCCGAAGGACCGCTCAGGGAAAGCCTCACCAATCATGCCAGACTGGGGTCAGCCCGGCCGGCAAGGGCGGCAACGTGCCAAGATCGACCCGCGATTCGGCCGGCCCGTGGAAATCCGAGCCGCGTGACGCCAGGAGGCCCGCGTGGCGGGCCATGCGGGCGAAGGTGTCGTACTGGTCGGGGGTGTGGCTACCGGTGACGACCTCAATGCCCTCCCCGCCAAGCTGCAGGAAATGATCGACCAGTGCGCCCAGCCGCATGTCGTCGAAAGGGTAGCGACCCGGATGAGCGATGACTGCTCGTCCGCCCGCTGCCCGTATCCACGATACCGCGTCGTCCAGCGTCGCCCAGCGGTGCGGGACAAAGCCCGGCTTGCCTTCAACCAGGAAATCCTGGAATACCTCAGCCACTGATTTACGCACACCCGTTTCAACGATATAGCGCGCGAAATGCGTGCGACCGATCATGTCCGGGTTACCGGCGTGTTGCAACGCGCCTTCGAATGCGCCGGGTATGCCGGCACGGTCGAGCTGCTCCGCGATCTCCCGGCCACGGCGCACCCGGCCGCCGCGCACCGATTCAAGCCCGGCGGTCAGCACGGGATGCTTCTCATCGATGCCGAGCCCGACGATGTGCACAGTCTTGCCGGCCCAGGTCACCGAGATCTCGACGCCGGCGACGAATCTGAGGCCGAGCCCTTCGGCGGTCTGGCGTGCGACAGCGATGCCGCCGACCTCATCATGATCTGTCAACGACCACAGCTCGACACCGTTGGCTTTGGCCCGGCCAGCCACCTCTGCGGGTGGGAGCATACCGTCCGATACATTCGAGTGGCAGTGGAGGTCAGCATTGAGCATGGGAAGGCAGGCAATCCGCCCGGGCGGACGATAAAAGGCTCATTCTACCGCCGCCGGTGACTCGCCGCCCCTGCCTCGCAAAGTTCAGCGGAGGAAGTCTTCGATCAGCGCCGCCACAGCCTCCGGCTGGTCATGGTGAAGCATGTGACCGGCATCATTGATCAGTGCAGTCCTGACGTCCGCGATGCAGCGCATACGTCGATCAATCTCGGCCCGTGCCTCCGCTTTCGGCCCCATCCAACGCCAGACGTCGGTATCGTCGGCCTCCACCCAGAGCACAGGTGCTGCAATCCGCTCCCAGCAGGCCGTGACCTCATCGACATGGTAGAGCGTGGCACTGGTGATCTTGTGTGCGGGATCGCCGAGAATTTCCCACTCCCCCGCCGCAGTCGGCGCCGCCCAGTGGCCTGCGAGAAAATCCGCGCGGTCAGGGGTCAGGCGAGGGTTGGTCTTGCGCAGGCGCGCCGCCACGGCGTCGCGGGTCGCGTAGGTGCGCATGACAGGTGGCGCGCGCAGCTCATCGAGCCATGTCGCGTAGCGGCCCGGTGCCATTTCAGGCGTCGTCCTGGCCAATCCGAAGCCCTCGAGATTGATCAGCCTGGCCACCCGCTCCGGTCTGACGCCGGCATAGATGGTCGCCACATTACCGCCCATGCTGTGGCCAAGCAGGTTAGCTGGCTCGCCCGGCGAACAGTGATCGAGCAGCGCATCGAGGTCGCCCAGATAGTCGGGAAACCAGTAGCAGTCCGCCCGGACGCGCTCGGTGAGGCCAAAGCCGCGCCAATCCGGCGCGATGACTTGCCACTCGCGCTGCAGGCAGTCTACGACGAACTGAAACGAGGCGGAGACATCCATCCAGCCATGCAACATGAACAGCTTGGGCGCAGATTTGTCACCCCAGTATCGGATATGGGTGTTCAATCCGCGTACCTGCAGGAATTCTGAGCGGGAAGGTTTCAGCGGATTCTCCATCGGTTCAGGGAATGTACGGGATTGCCAGCGAGACGACCCGGGTTTAGCATCGGCGTGCCAAAAAATTATAAAGGAGCCCGGACAACGGGCTGCCTGTGGAAACCCATGCGCGACAACTCATCTGCCTCCGGTGACGGCTATGCTCAGCTGCACCATGACTTTCACTGGCTGCTGCCGGATGACTTCAACATTGCCGAGCTCTGCTGCCGGCGCTGGGCGTCCGACCCGCAACGTATCGCCATCCTCGTCGACGATGCGCCCGAGGGTGCGCGCGCTATCACCTACGCACAACTGCAGCACGATGCGAACAAGCTGGCAAACCTGCTGCATTCGCTGGGCGTCATGCGCGGCATGCGGGTCGCCATCGTACTGCCGCAACGGGCCGAGGTGGCGGTAGCCCATATCGCCTGCCAGCAACTCGGTGCGATTGCCATGCCGATGTCCGTGCTGTTCGGTCCGGATGCCCTCGAATACCGTTTGCAAGACAGCGGCGCGTCGGTATTGATCGCCGATGAAACAGCCATCGCCAACGTTGATGCGATACGCACACACTGCGCCGAACTACGGCATATCGTTGCCATCGATACCGATCGTGATGACCTGATCGACTGGCATGCCGGACTGTCTGCCGCAGCCAATCATTTCCAGCCGGTGAGCACCCGCGCGACCGATCCTGCCATCCTGATCTACACCAGTGGTACCACCGGCTCGCCCAAGGGCGCATTGATTCCCCAAGGTGCACTGCTGGGCAACCTGCCCGGTTTCGTCGCTTCGCAGAACTGGTTCCCCCGCGAAGGCGACGTCTTCTGGTCGCCGGCCGACTGGGCCTGGACCGGCGGACTGATGGATGCGCTGCTCCCCACGCTCTACTTCGGCTACCCGATCGTTGCCAGCCGCGCCCGATTCTCTGCCGAACACGCGTTCAGTCTGATGGAGAAGTACCAGGTCACGAATACCTTTCTATTTCCCACGGCACTGAAAATGATGATGAAGGCGGTGCCCCAACCGAAGAAGTCCTATCGGCTCAAGCTGCGCGCGATCATGAGCGCCGGCGAGGCCGTCGGCGATGCGGTATTTGACTGGACCCGCAAAGCCCTGGACGTCACGGTCAATGAGATGTTCGGCCAGACCGAGGCCAACTACCTCGTTGGTAACTGCGCAGAACGCTGGCCGGCACGTGCAGGAAGCATGGGACGGCCCTATCCCGGCCATCGCGTGGCCGTCATCAACGATAACGGCGAGCCGGCAGCACCGGGCGAAGTCGGCGAGGTCGCACTACACCGGCGCGATATCCACGGCCATCCAGACCCCGTCATCTTCGTCGGCTACTGGAACCGCCCCGAAGCAACGCGCGACAAGTTCCGCGGCGACTGGCTGCTCACAGGTGACCTCGCAAGCGTCGATGAAGAAGGCTACCTCTGGTACCAGGGACGTGCGGACGACATGTTCAAGGCGGCAGGCTACCGGATCGGTCCGGCCGAGATCGAGAACTGCCTGGTCAAGCACCCGGCCGTCGCGAACGCGGCGGTCGTCCCCAAGCCGGATGCTGAACGGGGTAACCTCGTCAAGGCCTTCGTCGTGCTGACCGAAGGCACTGCGCGCGG
>CAZESK010000003.1:28877-32880 GCA_964515155.1 uncultured Bifidobacterium sp. | reverse complement strand
GTGCAATCGTCTCCCACCTCGGCCGTCTCGCCGATCACCACACCAAAGCCATGATCGATGAACACGCGCTGGCCGATCGTTGCACCGGGATGGATCTCGATGCCGGTCAGTCCGCGCGAAATGTGTGAGATAAAACGGCCCACCCACTTAAAGCCGCCGCGCCAGCAAGCGCTGGCCATGCGATGCATGATGATGGCATGTAGTCCGGGGTAGCAGGTCAGCACCTCCCAGCGGCTGCGCGCCGCGGGATCGCGTTCCATAATGCTGGTGATGTCTTCGTTAATGCGACTGAACATGAGACTAACTCCGGGCGCGGAGTCCTGATTTTATTTCATCGAATGCGGTGCAGGCCAATCAGCCTGGCTGCTGCCGGGTGCGCTGGCGGCGGGCCTCATACAGGCAGATGCCAGAGGCAACGGAAACGTTGAGGCTCTCGACCGAACCCAGCATCGGCAGGCTCACGAGGCGATCGCAATGCTCCCGGGTCAGCCGGCGCATGCCCTCACCCTCGGAGCCCATGACAAAAGCCGTACCGCCAGTGTAATCGACGTCATACAGCGTCTGCTCAGCATCCTCGGTGGTGCCCGTCAGCCAGATATCGCGCTCCTGCAACTCGCGAATGGTCCGCGCGAGGTTGGTGACCGTGATGTAGGGCACGGTATCCGCCGCGCCGCTGGCCACCTTGGCCGCCGTGGCGTTCAAGCCGACTGCACGGTCCTTGGGCGCAATCACCGCATGCGCGCCGGCGCCATCGGCCACACGCAGGCAGGCGCCGAGGTTGTGCGGATCGGTGACACCGTCGAGAAGCAGTAACAGGGGTGGCCCCTGGATGAGGTCGAGCAGCTCAGCGAGGTTACGAGCCAGCGAGAGCTCGCCAGCCCGGGCGACCACGCCCTGGTGACGGCGCGTACCAACCATGGCATCGAGCCGCTGGTCATCCGCCTGGATGATGCGAACATTAGCCGTTTTCGCGGCACGCAGCAGGTCTCCCATGCGGCGATCATGGCGCGCGGCATCGACATAAATTTCCTCGACCGAGGCAGCATCATGTCGCAGCCTGGCAGTCACTGCGTGGAAGCCAAAAATAGTTTTCGATTTCATGCGTTCAGGGGCTGCGCTTGTCTGTGCGTTGATTCACGCGAAGGCGTTCCAGCAGACATCATTTACGCTTCTTGCGGCCGGCCGCCACCTTGGCCGCTTTGCGAGCTTTTACGCTGGCCGGCTTGGGTGGCGCAGCCTTGCGCGCTGTATTCTTGGCTGTGGTCTTGGCTACCTTCTTCGCGCCGAACACACCGCTGCGACCCTTCTCTGCGTCGGCGCGGCGTGACTCCTTTTTGAGTTGCGTGTGAATGCCCGGTTCATGCACCAGCCGCAAATCGATTCGACGCGCATCCAGATCGACGCGACTGACCTGCACCGTCACGCGGTCGGTCAGCTGGTAGCGGATACCGGTGCGCTCTCCACGCAGCTCGTGCCGAGCTTCGTCGTACTGGAAATAGTCCGCACCAAGGTCGGTGACATGCACCATACCTTCAATGAACAGGGCGTCGAGCTGCACGAAGATGCCGAACGAGGCCACGCCGGCGATCGTGCCGGTAAACTCTTCGCCCAGCTTGTCGCGCACGAAGTAGCACTTGAGCCAGGCCTCGACGTCGCGCGAGGCCTCGTCGGCGCGCCGCTCGTTAGCCGAGCAATGAATCCCCAGTGCTTCCCAGATGGCCAGATCGCCCTCGGCGCGCTTCTTGCCCGCAGCGCGGTCCCTCGCCTGCATCTTGCGCGCTGCCGGCGACAGATTGGTGTTCAGCGATTCGGTAACGATACCCTTCGGATGGTATTGCTTGCCCTGCAGAATGGCCTTGATGGCGCGATGAGTCAGCAAGTCAGGATAGCGTCGGATCGGGCTGGTGAAGTGCGCATAGGCATCGTAGGACAGACCGAAGTGACCAATGTTGTCCGGACTATAGACGGCCTGCTGCATAGAGCGCAGCAGCATCGTTTGCAGCAGTACTGCATCAGGACGACCCTTGATCTTCTCCATCAACGCTGCATAGTCAGAGGCTGATGGCGACGTACCGCCACCAAGCGAGAGCCCGAGCGGCTTAAGGAAGGTACGCACCTGATTCAGTTTTTCCTCGGTCGGGCCGGCATGAATACGGTACATGCCGGGGTGCTTGTGCCGTTCCATGAAGTCGGCTGCGCAGACGTTGGCAGCCAGCATGCACTCCTCGATCAGCCGGTGTGCATCGTTGCGAGTGCGCGGCAGGATCTGCTCGATCTTGCCGGCGGCATTGCAGACAATGTAGGTCTCGGTGGTGTCGAAATCCATCGCGCCGCGCTCCTTGCGCGCCGCAAGCAATACGTGGAACAGCTCGTATAAATGCTGCAGGTGCGGCAGTATGCCGATGCGCCGTTGTGCCTCGGGACCGCGCGTATTCGCGAGAACTGCCGCCACCTCGGTATAGGTCAGTCTGGCTGCAGAGTGGATCACGGCCGGATAGAACTGGTATGCACGAACCTCGCCCTTCATCGTGATCACGGCATCGCAGACCAGCGTCAGACGATCGACGTCCGGGTTCAGTGAGCAAAGCCCATTCGACAGCTTCTCGGGCAGCATCGGGATCACGCGACGCGGAAAGTAGACGGAGGTACTGCGCTCGAGCGCATCAATGTCCAGCGCGTCGTTTGGCTTCACGTAGTGGCTGACATCGGCAATGGCGACGATCAACCGGTAACCCTTGCTGCGTCCGATCTTGACCGGCTCGCAGTAGACTGCATCGTCGAAGTCACGGGCATCTTCACCGTCGATAGTGACAAGGGGAACATCACGCAGATCGACGCGGCCATCGAGGTCCGCAGGCAATACCTCGGAGGGCAGCTTCGCGGCAAGTTTCTGCGCCGCGTCAGAAAACTCGTGCGGCACGCCGTACTTGCGGACCGCGATCTCGATTTCCATGCCCGGATCGTCGATATTACCGAGCACCTCGGCCACAACGCCTTGCGGCTGCGCGTAACGCGATGGCTGCTCGGTGAGCTCGACGCTGACTACCTGCCCTGCCTTGGCCTGGCCGGGAGAGCCGGCAAGCTGAATATCGTGACTGATACGCTTATCCTCGGGAACAACCAGCCAAACACCGTTCTCGTTGACGAGGCGACCAATGACATGCGTGTTCGCGCGCTGTGTGACCTCGACGATTGTGCCTTCGGGGCGCCCTCTGCGATCGAGACCGGTAACGCGCACCTGTACGCGATCGCCGTGCAGTACCTTCTGCATCTCCTTCTCATGCAAAAAGATATCGTCGCCCTCGTCCGGAATCAGAAAACCGTAGCCGTCGCGATGCGCCGAGACACGCCCCTCGATGAAGCTGGTCGTATTGGCGAGCTGGATGCGTCCCTTGCGGTCCGGCTTGATTTGCCCGTCGCGCTCCATGGCGGCAAGGCGGCGACTCAGGCCGTCGAGCTCTTCTTCCTTCACGGCGAGGGCCTTGGCGATGGCGACCGGGGTTTGGGGCTCGGAGGCGGTGCGCAGGATGCCGAGGATTTCCTCCCGGCTGGGGATACTGTAGGGATATTGGCTCAAAAGATGCGAATCGAGATTGGAAATTAAACTTCGCTAGTGTAACGGACAGGCGGAGCGCTTGTCCGGATTGTTCCGGATTGTTCCGGATTGTCATTCTCGTCTCGACGATTCACTTTCCCGTGATCTTGGCGTCGGTGTTTGACATTTTTTACCAAGCCTCTATAATCCCGTCTTCTTTAAGCCCACGTGGCGGAATTGGTAGACGCGCATGGTTCAGGTCCATGTGCCGCAAGGTGTGGGGGTTCGAGTCCCTCCGTGGGCACCAAATCCGGAAAGGGAGATCGTGAAAACGGTCTCCCTTTTTTGTTTTCTGCGGTGTTTTCTGCGGTGCTGGTGTCAGACTCTCAGCTTTTCAGGTGTCGTGTCGTCGTAGACCTCGAAAGGCTGGTGGATCCACGGACTGTCGGGCAGGTAATCGACATAATA
>CAZESK010000003.1:24089-28777 GCA_964515155.1 uncultured Bifidobacterium sp. | reverse complement strand
CGGGCAAGACACAGCGCCTGGTCGAATGTGTAGCCGGATTCATGGACGATCTTTGCCAGTTGCTCGATCGCCCGGTGGTAGGCATCCCAATCCACCCAGAGGTGACCGGCTGCGCTATCTCCAGTGATCCCCATGGCGTATCAGTCGAACGGATGACGCAACACGATGGTTTCTTCACGATCGGGACCGGTCGATACCATGTCAACCGGTACACCGACGAGCTCTTCGATGCGCTTGACGTAGGCCCGCGCTGCTACAGGCAGCGCGTCCATGGTCTTCGCGCCCACGGTCGGTTGCGTCCAGCCCGGCATCTCTTCATAGATGGGCTCGCAAGCAGCCGCTTCTTCGGCGCCGACCGGGAAGATATCGACGACCTTGCCGTTAAGCTTGTAGCCGGTGCACAGCTTGAGCGACTCGAGGCCGTCGAGCACGTCGAGCTTGGTCAGGCACATGCCGGAGACGCCATTGATCTGCACGGAGCGGCGTAGCAGCGCTGCGTCGAACCAGCCGCAGCGACGGGCACGGCCAGTGACGGTACCGAACTCGTGACCAACCGATGCGAGGTGCTTGCCGATGCCGGTATCCGTCGGCAGCTCCGACGGGAATGGGCCAGAGCCGACGCGGGTCGTGTAAGCCTTCGTGATGCCCAGCACATAGTGCAGCATGTTCGGGCCGACGCCCGAGCCGGCCGCAGCATTGCCAGCCACGCAGTTACTCGAGGTGACGAACGGATAGGTACCGTGATCGACGTCCAGCAAGCTACCCTGTGCACCCTCGAACAACAGGTTGGCACCGGCCTTGTACGCGGCATACAGCGCACTGGAAACATCGGTCACCATCGGGCGAATTCGCGACACGGTGGCCATCGCATCATCGAAAGTTTTCTGATATTCGACGGGGTCGGCCTTCAGGTAGTTGATCAGTACGAAGTTGTGATAGTCGAGGTTCTCGCGCAGTTTTTCTGCGAGACGCTTCTCGTTGAGCAGGTCGGCGACACGGATCGCACGGCGTGCAACCTTGTCTTCATAGGCCGGGCCGATACCCTTACCCGTGGTGCCGATTTTAGCCGCGCCGCGCGCTGCCTCGCGCGCCGCATCGAGCGCAGTGTGATAAGGGAGGATTACCGGACAGGCTTCCGATACTTTCAGTCGCGATGCAACCTCGACACCGGAGGCCTGCAGCTTGTCTATCTCACGCAGCAGGTCAGGTACCGAGAGCACTACACCATTGCCGATATAACAAGCAACACCGGCGCGCATGATGCCCGAGGGAATCAGCTGCAGTGCAGTCTTCTGGCCGCCAATCACGAGCGTGTGACCAGCATTGTGGCCGCCCTGGAAGCGGACCACACCCTGCGAATGATCGGTCAACCAGTCGACGACTTTCCCTTTACCCTCGTCGCCCCACTGGGTGCCAATGACAACTACGTTTCTAGCCATGATGATCGGGTCTCGAATATGTGCTGCTTTCAGTACAGCGGCTTGATGATGAATTTGCCGTCGCTGGCGACGATCTCGCGGTCGCAGTCGAACTCTTGCTGCTCGTGTTCATGGCCCGGCAGGGACTGAATCACGATGTCGCCCTTAGCGCGCAGCTCGGCGATGAGCGCAACCAGCGCGGGCGCCTGCCCCCATGGCGCGCGAATGGCCGCGACCGGCTCAGCCAGCGGGAGCAGCCGCGCAATCTCGCGCAAGTCCATCGAAAAGCCCGTGGCCGGACGCGCGCGGCCAAAGGCCTCGCCTACATGGTCATAGCGTCCGCCGCGCGCAACCGCATTCGGCAGGCCCGGGACGTACAGTGCAAAGATCACACCACTCTCATACTGGTATCCGGACAAGTCGGCGAAGTCGATATTCACGCGCACACCGGGTACCGCATGGGCGAGCTGGCCGAGCTCGGCCAGTGCCGCATCAATGGCCGGCTTGGCCGGCAGCTTCGCCTGCGCCTCGGCCAACACGCCAGCATCGCCATTGAGCGAGGTCAGCACCAGCACAGCCTCGCGAACTGTCGAAGAAAAACCGGCGGCCAGCTGGCGCAAGCCTGCGAGGTCCTTGGCACGCAACAGGGCAATCAGTTCGGTCAGATGCTCTGTCGCTGCGGGATCGCCCTCGATGATCGCGTGCAGGATGCCGGCATGAGAAAGATCGAGTGTCA
Organism: uncultured Bifidobacterium sp.; assembly: GCA_964515155.1. GTDB lineage: Bacteria > Pseudomonadota > Gammaproteobacteria > Burkholderiales > Burkholderiaceae_D > Pernthalerella. The sequence continues at coordinate 26,623 of CAZESK010000003.1, read as the reverse complement.
CATCAGTCAGCCCCGCCAGTTGGAGCGATTGCAAGGCGAGCGACTGGATCTCGATATCAGCCTCGAGACCAGCATGACCATAGAGCTCGGCACCGATCTGCAAAGGTTCACGGGTTGCGTGAAATCCCGACGGCCGCGAGTGCAGCACCGTGCCGGCGTAGCACAGGCGAGTAACCGATGTGCGGTTGAGCAGATGGGCATCAATGCGCGCGACTTGTGTCGTCATGTCCGCGCGCAGGCCCATGGTGCGGCCCGAAAGCTGATCGACCATCTTGAACATGCGCAGGTCAAGATCGGCGTCCGGCACCGGCATGAGCGACTCGAGATACTCCATCATCGGCGGAGATACCAGTTCGTAGCCGTGGCGACGGAAGTTGTCCAGCAGCGCGCGGCGCAATTCTTCGGTCTTGCGGGCCTCAGACGGCAGCACGTCAGCGACGTTCTCGGGAAGCAGCCAGTTCGGCATAACAATCAGGTATCAGCGGAGAATGGGTTAATTGCGAGCAGGAGGATACCAAAGAGGATGGCGACCAGCCCGAAAAATCGGATCTGGCCGTCCGACAGTTGCGCAATTTGCAGGAAGGTCCGGCGCCATCGATCCGGCGCCAGGAACGGCAACAGGCCCTCGAGCAGCAATAACAGGCCTAGCGCCGCCAGTAACGAGCAAACCACCGGCGCGCCTTACTTCCTCGCGGCGCCGGGTGCCTTGAAGTACTTCAGGTACTCCGAATTCGGATCAATTAGCAGCACATCGCTGCGCGTCTTGAAGCTTTCCTTGTAAGCCTCGAGGCTGCGCATGAACTTGTAGAACTCCGGGTTGCGGCCGAAGGCATCGGCATAGATCCGCGCCGCCTTCGCATCACCATCACCACGAATCGATTCGGCCTGGCGATAGGCATCGGCCAGGATCACGGTCCGCTGGCGATCGGCATCAGCACGAATCTTTTCCGACTCGGCTGCACCGGTGGAGCGCAACTCGTTGGCCACGCGCGCACGCTCTGACTTCATCCGCTCGTAGACCGAGTTGTTAATCTGCTCGACATAATCGACCCGCTTCAGTCGAACATCGACGATTTCCGCACCGATCTGCTTGGCCTCGTTCGACACCTTATTCCGAATCGCATCCATGACCTTGCCGCGCTCGCCAGAGATCACCTCCCGCACAGTACGCTTAGTGATTTCTTCATTGAGCGCCGCTTTGACGATCTGCGCCATCCGATCCTGCATCCGGCGCTCATCGCCGCCAAAGGAGACAAAGTACAGACGCGGATCGACGATGCGCCATTTGACGAAGGCGTCCACGAGGATATTCTTCTTCTCGGCGGTGATGAAGCGATCAGGCTCGGGCGTATCCAGTGTCAGGATACGCTTCTCAAGAAACATCACGTTCTGGAAAGGCGGAGGCAGCTTGAAATGCAGCCCTGGCTCCTTGATCACTTCCTTGACTTCACCGAGCGCAAAGACAATCGCGAACTGCCGCTGGTCGACCACGAACAACGTGGACATCAGGATCGCCAGCGCGATCAGGCCAGCGATGACATATGAGAGCAGGCGGTTCATCAGCGAGCCTCCCGATCACGCGAGTTGCGGTCGCGGTCGCGACCAAGGCCGCGACTCTCCGCCGGCGGCAGCGCATCGTTGAGCGAAGGCGGCACAGGGGCCGGCTGGGCAAGGCCTGCAGCGGATTCGGCTGCCGTCTGCGCGATCAACTTGTCGAGTGGCAAGTAAATCATACTATTATTGCTCTTGGTGTCGACCATGATCTTGGTCGTGCTGGCAAAAATCTGCTGCATCGCGTCTATGTACAACCGGTCGCGCGTGACCCCCGGCGCCCGCTGGTACTCAACCAGAATTTTCGAAAAACGTGCTGCCTCACCCTCCGCATTAGCAACAACGCGGGCGCGGTAGCCCTCGGACTCCTGCATCAGCCTCGACGCAGCGCCGCGCGCCTTGGGAACGACATCGTTCGCATAGGCCTGGCCCTCGTTTTTCTGACGCTCACGATCCTGCCCGGCCTTCACCGCGTCATCGAACGCAGCTTGCACCTGCTCGGGAGGCTGGACAGCCTGCATCGTCACATTCGTGACCAAGACACCGATGTTGTAGCGGTCAAGGATCTGCTGCATCAGGGCGCTGGTGTCGAAAGCGACCTTCTCGCGGCCCTCGTACAGTACGAAGTCCATCTTCGCCTTGCCGACGATCTCGCGAATCGATGTCTCGGCAACCTGCTTGACCGTTTCTTCCTGATCGCGGTTGTTGAACACCCAGGATGCCGCATCCTTGAGCCGGTACTGAACCGCGAATTGGATGTCGATGATGTTCTCGTCATCGGTGAGCATCAGGGACTCGCGGGCGAGCTTATTTCGGATGTTACTGCGGTAGCCAACCTCGACGGTGCGAACCTGCGACAGGTTCACCGTTTCGTGCGTTTGTATCGGGTAAGGCCAGCGCCAGTTGAAGCCTGGCTGGGCGGAGTGGCTATATTTGCCGAAGGTCATGACGACACCGGTCTGACCTTCCTGAATGATGAAAAA
>CAZESK010000003.1:15119-23989 GCA_964515155.1 uncultured Bifidobacterium sp. | reverse complement strand
GACCTTCCTGAATGATGAAAAATCCGCTCACCAACCAGAGAAAAAAGACGACCGCGGCCACAACGCCGGCGCTAATGCCGGCGCCACGACCGTCACCCATGAAGCCGCCGCCATCACCACCCCGGCCGCCCTTGCCACCAAACAGCTTATTGAGGCGCTGGTTAAAGTCGCGCCATAGCTGGTCGAGGTCTGGCGGGCCGTCATTCGGACGATTACCCTGGGGACGCTCCTGATCTTGGTTGTCCTGGGAACCGCGACCCCAACGGGGGTCGTTCAGGGAGAACTTCAGGCCGAGTTTTTTACCTATCGCTTCGAGCATGCTATCGCATTCCTCGGTCAAATATTGTTCTTCAGGGCTCGCACACCCTATGCAAATTCGGCGATTGCGGCACGGAGCAGATCTATGCCAGCACCTGATTGGGCGCTGACAAAAACTCGCCGGATTTTATCATATTCATCACGCTCCACTGCCGGCGCCAACCCCGCGAGGTCGATCTTGTTCCAAACAAGGACCTGCGGGATGTGATCCGCCCCAATCTCCCGCAGTACCGCGTTAACCTGCTCCATCTGCTCGTCGCGGACCGGACTGGCGGCATCGACAACGTGCAGCAGGAGATCGGCATGCACGGTCTCCTCGAGCGTCGCCCGGAACGCCGCCACCAGCTGGGTCGGCAATTCGCGGATGAATCCTACCGTATCAGAGACAACGATGCTGCCCGCCTCACCGAGGTGCACCCGACGCGAGGTGGTATCGAGCGTTGCGAACAGCTGGTTTGCGGCATAGACACCCGCCTTCGTCATGTTATTGAAGAGGGTGGACTTACCCGCATTCGTATAGCCGACGAGCGACACCGAAAAGGTATGGTTGCGCTCGCGCGCGCGCCGCTGCGTGATCCGCTGGCGCTGCAGCTTGTCGAGCTTGGAGCGAAGCATCTTCACGCGCTCGCCGATCAGGCGGCGGTCCGTCTCGAGTTGGGTTTCGCCCGGGCCGCGCAAGCCGATACCGCCCTTCTGGCGCTCGAGGTGCGTCCAACCGCGAACCAGACGAGTGGCCAGGTGCTGCAGCTGCGCTAGCTCCACCTGCACCTTGCCTTCATGGCTTTGCGCGCGCTGCGCGAAGATATCGAGAATCAGGCTGGTGCGGTCGACGACGCGTACCTCGAGATGACGCTCGAGGTTACGCTGCTGGGCGGGCGACAATGCGTGATTGAAGATGACGATGTCGGCGCCAAGATCGCCGAGCGTATCGCGGATTTCCTGAGCCTTGCCCGAGCCAACGAAGAGCGCTGGGTCCGGGCTGGCGCGCTTGCCGGTGACGGCAGCGGCTGGCTCTGCACCGGCCGAAGAGGACAACAGCGCGAGCTCTTCCAGGCTCGCGCGAAAGTCACCCTTGCCGAAGTCTATGCCTACCAGTACTGCACGCATGGAGAAGCCCCGGGCCGGACCCGGGGCAGAAGCTTATTCAGAATCGGGCTCAGTTTGGTTGAGGTTAACCGCACGAGCGGGAACCACGGTGGAGATCGCATGCTTGTACACCATCTGGGTGACGGTGTTTCTGAGAAGCACAACGTACTGGTCGAACGATTCGACATGACCCTGCAACTTGATGCCGTTGACGAGGTAAATCGACACAGGGACGTGTTCCTTGCGGAGTGCGTTCAGAAAGGGGTCTTGTAGCAGTTGCCCTTTGTTGCTCATGGAAGCTCCGTATTGTTCTAAGGTTCAGGAGATTGGGGCGATACTGAAAAAAACAAGTACCGCGATCACTGCCTGTTGCGAATGTAATCGATTTTGCCACAGGCTGGCAAACGACTCTGCGCAACATGTGTGCTATTCCGCTTTGGAAAAGGGGTTTTTTCCAGAGCGAAACTCGATGCGTAGCGGGGTTCCCGTCAACGCAAAGCTCTCCCTGAAATGCTTCTCGAGATAGCGGCGGTAATTGGCATCGATTGCCTCGAGCGCATTGCCGTGCACCACGATAACAGGTGGATTCTGTCCGCCCTGATGCGCATAACGCAGCTTTGGCCGCACCGCGCCCTTGCGACGCGGCTGCTGGTGATCCACCGCCTCCTGCAGCGCACGGGTGAGCTGCGGCGTCGGCAATTTGGCCATCGCTGCAGCGTACGCTGCATCGATCGACTTCATCAACGGCGCAATGCCGGTGGCCTGTAGCGCGGAGATGAAATGGAACTTTGCAAACGACAAGAAAGAAAGCTTGCGATCGATCTCGCGCTTGATATCGTCGCGCTGATCGGTGTTGAGTCCGTCCCACTTATTCACGCCGACGACCAGCGCCCTGCCCGACTCGAGCACGAAGCCGGCGATGTGCGCATCCTGCTCGGAAATATCCTGTTGCGCGTCGAGCAGCAACAGTACGACATTGGCCTCGGCGATGGATTGCAGCGTCTTCACCACCGAGAATTTCTCGATCGCCTCGAATACCTTGCCCTTGCGGCGGATGCCGGCGGTATCAATCAGCGAGTAATGCCGGCCTCCCCGCTCGAACGGTATCTCGATCGAATCTCGTGTCGTGCCGGGCATATTGAAGGCAATCACGCGCTCCTCGCCGAGCAAGGTATTGACCATCGTCGACTTGCCGACATTGGGCCGGCCGACGATCGCAATGCGTGTACCGCGTACCTTGGCCTCGGCGGCATCATCGTCGACCTTGCCTGCCATGGCCTGGTCGAGTGCTTCCTCGACCAGATCGTTCACGCCATCGCCGTGCGCTGCGGAAATCACGTAGGGATCGCCGAGCCCAAGCTCGTAGAAATCAGCGGTGACCGTTGTGTACTTCATTCCCTCGGACTTGTTCACGACCAGCATGACCTTGCGGCCAGACTTGCGCAAAAAGTCGGTGATGGTTCTGTCATGCGGGGTCAGACCTTGCCGCCCGTCGACGATGAAGACAACCACGTCCGCCTCGACCACTGCCTGCCGGGTCTGCTTCGCCATCTCGTGCAGGATGCCATCCTTGGCGATTGGCTCGAAACCGCCGGTATCGATGACGAGGAAAGGCCGATTACCTACCCTGCCCTCGCCGTAGTGACGGTCACGCGTGAGCCCAGGGAGGTCAGCCACCAGCGCATCCCGTGATCGGGTGAGCCGGTTGAATAAGGTGGACTTACCGACATTGGGTCGGCCGACAAGTGCAATGACGGGCTTCATCGAAAACTTTCAAGGGCAGGACGAGCCAGCGGCCCGCCCTTGCGGGGGAATCTAATCGGTGGCGATCGCCATCAGCTTGCCATCCCGGGTCTGGATGACGAGGCTGGCGCCAGCAACGACGGGTGCAGCGCGTACTGCACCGCCGACCTCGACGCGCGCCAGCATCGCTCCTTCCTCCCGCGAGAGGAAATGCAGGTAGCCCAGCCGGTCTCCAACAACAACGGCCCGTCCGAAGGACACGGGCGCCGACAGGCCACGCCAGGTCAGGTTGGTGTTGCGCCACAAGTTGCTACCGGACTCGCGGGCGTAGGCGCTCAGGTGCCCTTTTTCGTCGGCCGCAAACACAAAACGCTGGTCCATGCCGGGGCCAACGTCGGCCGACAACTCACGCGCCCATCTCACGGTGCCGTTACCGGCATCTACACACGCAATCCGGCCCTGGTAGGCGGCGGCGCAGATATCGCGTCCCAACAGCGCGGGCATGCCGGCGACGTCAGCCACGCGTTCGAGCTCGGTCGCACCGCGCGGTTCGGAAATGGCAGCTTCCCAACGCGGAGCGCCTGTGACAACCGATAGCGCCAGCAGGCGACCCGCAGGCAGGGCAACAAAAGCCAGGCCGTCACTCACGACGATGCCAGGCGCGGCGCGCACGGTCAGTGCCGGTGCCGTGCGCTGAAGGAACCAGCGGCGGACACCGGTTTCCGCGTCGTAAGCCGAGATCCGGTTATCCATGCTGCGCACGACCACCGTGCCATTACCGACGGCCGGCGACGACAGGATATCGGTCGATGCCTGCGCCTTCCAGCGTTGCGCACCGGTTTCGGCATCAAATGCCAGTATCGCCCCATCGGTACCGGCCACCACAACGGTCGCACCGTCGGTACCAACGCCGGCCGTGATGCCCTGGTCCGTCTTCACACGCCACAATGGCTTGCCGCTGGCAGGATCAAAGCTGGCCAGTTCACCCGCAGCGCTGGCGGCGAAGATCTTTCCGCCAGCGAATGCAGGCGACAGCAGATAGTCGTCCGACTTGCCGATGCTGGCCGTCCATAACGTTCGGGCTGTCATCGACGGCTTGAAGCTGACCAGCGGCGCGGGATCATTGCGCGGCTTTTTGCCGGAGAACGGGTTAAGCGACGAGCAGCCCGCCAGCAGCGACGCTAGCAGGAGCATACCGACGCGCGGCAGATGGGAACGGGTGGTCATCACCTCTCCTCGTCAACCAGCCTGCACCGGCGATCCGCCAATGGCGTCCAGCTTCAGCTGGATCAGCTGCCGGGCAGGGTTCTTGATTTCGGTCTTCTCGAGCGCCGTCTTGTAGGCCGCGCGCGCTTCCTCGAGCTTATCCTGCGCCACCAACAGGTCACCTCGACGGTCGGCGACGAGCGCGGCAAATTGTTCGGGGAAATCGGCAGTCAGTACTTTGAGGCCCTCATCGAACGCCTTTTCGTCCAGCAAGATGCCCGCAAGACGAATACGTGCGAGCGACTTGAGTTCATCGCCGCGACCATGCTCGATTACCCACTGCAACTGCGCCTTCGCCGTCTTGAGGTCACCCTCGTCGAAGGCCGTTCTGGCAGCCATCAACGCACCCATCGGTGCGTACAGCGTGCCGCCGAATTTTTCTTTCATGTCAGCCGCCGCCCGGCTGACCTTGGTCACATCCTTGGCCTCGACCGCGTTGACGATTTCCTCGTACAGCGCAGCGCCTTTCGCCGCCTGGTCGCGCTGGTAATACTTCCAGGCCGACCATCCGGCGTATGCGGCGAGCGCAGCCGCAAGCAGCCACGAAACGAGATTGCCGTATCTGGCCCACCAGGCTTTGAGCGTTGCCAGTTGTTCTTGTTCTTCGAGATCGTATGCCATGGTTGTATCGCTGCTTCAGTGATGGGATGGGGGTTGGCCAGTATGGAAGTGGCCGTGATCATGGTCGTCGTCACCGACGATCTGGTCAATCAGGTGATCGACCAGCTTATCGACAGCCATTGCCTGCTGGTTGTGCGCCATGTCGGCAGCACGCAGGTGCTTGACCGTCGCCTCGCCGCGCGCAATTTCATCGTCGCCGAGGATCACCGCAAACGCTGCGCCGCTGGCATCAGCACGCTTCATTTGCGATTTGAAGCTGCCCGGGCCGCTCGCAGCCGCGCAATGTAGCACAACATCCAGTCCAGCATCGCGAATCCGCTCGGCCAGAACGAACGCCTGCATCTGTGCAGTTTCACCCTGATGGACAATATACACATCGCATTGGCTGCGGGCGAAGCTGCCGCCGCTGGTCTTCAGTAATTCAAGCAAGCGCTCGACGCCCATCGCAAAGCCCACCGCTGGTGTCGGTTTGCCACCGAAAATTTCGACCAGCGGATCATAGCGACCACCACCACAGACTGTGCCTTGCGAGCCAAGCTGATCGGTAATCCACTCAAAGACCGTGCGGTTGTAGTAGTCCATCCCGCGCACGAGCCGAGGGTTGATGGTGAAACGAACATTATTGTGATTGAGAAGGCGCTGCACGCCCTCGAAATGGGCACGGGATGCTTCGCCGAGATAGTCGAGCAACCGGGGCGCGTTGTCGACGAGTTCCTGCATCGCCGGGTTCTTCGTATCCAGGATGCGAAGCGGATTCGTGTGGAGGCGACGCTTGGCCTCGGCATCGAGCCGGTCGCTGTGCTGCTCGAAGTAGGCGATCAGATCGGCACGATGGCGGTTGCGCTCGGCCGCGTCGCCAATCGAGTTGATCTCGAGACGGATATCAGCCAGGCCCAGGTCATCCCACAGGCGCTGACACATGATGATCAGCTCGGCATCGATGTCGGGCCCCGAAAATCCGATAGCCTCTGCGCCGACCTGATGAAACTGGCGGTACCGGCCGCGCTGCGGGCGCTCGTGCCGGAACATCGGGCCGGCATACCAGAGACGCTTCGGCGCTTCGTAGGTCAGATTGTGCTCGACCACCGAGCGCACGACGCCGGCTGTGCATTCCGGACGCAGCGTCAGCTGATCGCCGTTCATGCTGTCGGTGAACGAGTACATTTCTTTCTCAACGATGTCCGTGACCTCGCCCAGCCCACGCGCGAAGAGCGCGGTCGGTTCAACGATCGGCGTGCGTATCTGCTGATAGCCGTAGCTCCGCAGAACCGACTGTACGGTGTTCTCGAATAACTCCCACAGCGGTGCATCGTCGGGCAGGATGTCATTCATGCCCTTGACACCGAGGATCTTATCTTTCTTGTTGTCTGCCATAACGCGTCTTTACATAGTCCAGAACGATGTCCTGGAATTCTTCGGCGATACGCTCGCCACGCAGCGTGACGGTCTTCTGGCCGTCCACAAACACCGGTGCGGCCGGCGACTCGCCGGTACCCGGCAGGCTGATGCCGATGTTCGCGTGTTTCGATTCGCCAGGACCGTTCACAATGCAGCCCATGACGGCCACGTTCATTTCCTCGACACCGGGATACTCGCCCTTCCAGACTGGCATCTGCTCACGCAGATAAGTCTGAATCTGGTCCGCCAGCTCCTGGAACACCGTTGATGTGGTGCGACCGCAGCCGGGACAGGCGATTACCATCGGCGTGAATTTTCGCAGTCCCATGGTCTGCAGTATTTCCTGAGCGACGATGACTTCCTTCGTGCGGTCCCCCCCGGGTTCGGGCGTGAGCGATACCCGTATCGTGTCACCGATGCCCTCTTGCAGCAGCACACCAATGGCCGCCGTCGAGGCGACGATGCCCTTACTGCCCATGCCGGCCTCGGTGAGACCGAGGTGCAACGGGTAGTCGCAGCGGCGCGCCAGCTCGCGGTACAGGGCAATCAAGTCCTGCACACCGGATACCTTGCATGACAACACGATACGGTCACCGGGCATGCCGAGTTCTTCGGCTCGCTGGGCGCTCTCCAGTGCGGAGGTAATCAGCGCCTCGTACATGACTGCCTGCGCGCTCCACGGCTCAGCGCGGCCTGCATTCTCATCCATGATCCGCGCCAGCAGCGCCTGATCGAGGCTGCCCCAGTTCACGCCAATGCGTACCGGCTTGGCGTGCTTGTTCGCGACCTCGATCATCTGCGCGAACTGTGTATCGCGCTTGGCACCCTGCCCGACGTTCCCCGGGTTGATACGGTACTTCGAGAGCGCCTCCGCACAGGCCGGATGCTGGGTAAGCAATTGATGGCCGTTGTAGTGAAAGTCACCCACGAGCGGAACGTCAATGCCCATCTTGTCCAGCTGATCGCGAATGGCCGGCACTGCAGCTGCGGCCTCTGGCGTATTGACGGTAATGCGCACCACCTCGGATCCGGCGCGCGCAAGTTCCTTGACCTGTATCGCGGTACCGATGGCATCGGCCGTGTCGGTGTTAGTCATGCTCTGCACGAGCACAGGCGCACCGCCGCCAACCAGCACCTCGCGCGCACCATGCTTGACGCGCACCTGGCGCGTGATCTTGCGCGCGACGGGACCGGAGGGAATAGGAGAAACGGGTTGATCCATAACAAGCTCCTTACTTGAGGCTCAGTTTGGCCACATTGTCGCGCGCGGCAGCTCTCAGGTTCAGCGACTGTCCGCGCAGGACGGCATCGATACCCGCGGCATTACCGACCACGAGAATCACCGGCTCGGTGACCTCGACAAGTTCGGTGGTTCCTGCCTTCATTAATCGCGATACCAGTTTGCGCTCACCATCGATGGCGACAACTTCGACCCATGCATCCTCGCGTGCCACCAAGCGCAGCGCACCGGCCGGAGCGACCGGCACTGACGCTTCTGCCGAGATGGCGGTAGCCGGCTGCAGAGCAGGCACGGCGTGGGTGACTGGCTCCTCGACCGGCAGAGCCGGCGAAACGGACCGGGCCGCAGCGTCACGGCCGGACAGTGCAGCGATGTCGCCAGCGAAGGGAAGCGTGATGGGCGGCAACTGCAGCCACTGCTGACGGTAGCCGACGAAAGCCAGCGTACCGACGAATACCAGTACGAGGGCCGCGAATACCGGCAGGCGTCGCGCGTCGCGCCGGTGACTGGTCGGTGGCGCGTAGCGACGGCCGCTGAATCCCGGAGACGGTAGCGGCCGACGGATTACCAGCGGTGAGAATGCCGGATTGGGCTCATCAGCGATCGCCGCCAGCATAGGTTCCGGATCCAGCTCGAGCAGCCTTGCGTACGACCGGATGAAACCACGCGTGCTGGCCATGCCGGGCAACGCCGCGAAGTCGTTCGCCTCTAGTGCGGCAATCTGGCGGGGTGCCAGCTTGATGCGCGCCGACACCTCCTCGATCGACATCCTTCGTTCCTGTCGCTTTGCCAAGAGGATCTCTCCCGGCAGTGGTAGCGGGACGACCTCGGGCTCGGGAGCCGCCTCGGCTGAGAGCGTGTCGGCGACAGGGATATCGTCCACAGAACCATCCGTTGTGGGCTTGTCGGCACCCGGCACGTCGGCGGCTTGCTCCACGGGTATTGGCTGGGCCAGCGCATCGGGCGACATATCGACCTGCTGGACGCCGACCGGCGTGTCGCTTCCAGGTGCGGGTGTCCGTTCTTCTTGCTTATCGCTCATCTGTCATGCCATGTTGGTAGGCCCGCCATTGCGGAGAGTCCGGCAGACGGCGCTGCCATTGCATGGCGAGGCTCTGCTCGGCTGTTCTATCACCGAGCTTGCGCTCGGCCTTGATCGCCAAAAGAAAATCGTCGGCTGTCGCCAGCCCGCTCGCGA
>CAZESK010000003.1:0-15019 GCA_964515155.1 uncultured Bifidobacterium sp. | reverse complement strand
CGCTCGGCCTTGATCGCCAAAAGAAAATCGTCGGCTGTCGCCAGCCCGCTCGCGATCACGGGCAACAGGTGTTTTCGCGCGCGCTCGTAGTGGCCGGCATCGAACACGATCCGCGCGAGGCTGGCATGCGCGGCAAGCAATCCGGGCTCTGACGCCAGAGCGCGAATGAAATATGCCTCGGCGCGCCGGGCATCGCCAAGCGTCAGGCTGCAGGCGCCAGCATTCATGGCTGCCTTCGCGGGGGATGCGTAACTGCGCTGCGCAAGCGCCTTATCAAACCAGGCAATGGACTCTGCAGCCCGTCCACTCTCGCACAACACCCAGCCCATGTTGTTTTGCAATCCCGGGTCGCGGGGCGCCAGCCTTAACGCCTGCTGCAGGCTCTGCACCGCCAGCTCCGACTCACCCAGCTGCAGCAGCACCAGGCCACGCAGACCCAGGGCATCGGCGTGCTGCGGATCAAGAACCAGTGCCTGCTCAACTTCCTGCAATGCGATGACCGGCTTGCCTTCGCCAAAATAGGCATTAGCGAGCTCGAGCCGGATAGCAGCGCGCTGCCTCGCATCGGCAGCCGCATCGGCCATGACGCCCCCATCCGACACGCACCCGGCCAGCCAGACAGGCACCAGCACCAGGATTGCCATCCGAATGACGGACCGGATCACCCGGGAATCTCCACGATGCGGCCGAAATCCTCGCCATATTTCTGCTGATAAGTCGCCATCTTCTGCATGCGCTCCTGAACCCGGGTGCGGTCCTGCACCTCACCGGCCAGCTGTCCGCAGGCAGCATCGATATCGTCACCGCGCGTCTTGCGCACGGTCGTGACGATGCCGGCGTCCATCAAGACCTTGGCGAAAGCCTTGATACGCGGAGCATTCGAACGCCTGAGGCCGGATTCAGGAAAGGGATTGAAGGGGATCAGGTTCAGCTTGCAGGGCACATCCGCCACCAGCGCGAGCAGCTCGCGCGCATGCGCCTCGGTATCGTTTACGCCGTCAAGCATGCAATATTCGAAGGTGATGAAATCGCGCGGTGCGAAGTCAAGATACCGCCGGCAGGCAGCCATCAGCTCACTCAGCGGGTACTTGCGATTGAGTGGGACCAGTTCGTCGCGAAGCTTGTCGTTTGGCGCATGGAGCGAGACCGCCAAGGCTACTGCGCAGTCTCCGGAGAGCTTGTCGATCATCGGCACCACGCCGCTGGTGGAGACTGTCACACGCCGGCGCGACAGGCCGTAGGCGTTATCGTCGAGCATGAGGGTCAGCGCAGCAACCGTCGGCTCATAGTTGAGCAGTGGCTCGCCCATACCCATCATCACGACATTGGTAATTTGCCGCTCGCCCTTCGGCCCCGGCGGCACGCCCTTCGTCCGGCGCAGCAGCGACTCGGCCATCCAGAGCTGCCCGATGATCTCGCCAGTGGACAGATTGCGGGAGAAACCCTGCTTACCCGTTGAGCAGAAGCGGCAGTTGACCGCACAGCCCGCCTGCGTGGAAACGCACAGCGTACCGCGATTTTCCTCGGGAATGAAAACGGCTTCAACGGCGTTACCGTTGCCGACATCGAGGAGCCACTTGCGGGTACCGTCGGCAGACGGATGGTCGCTGATGATCGCTGGCGCAGCGACCACGGCACGGGACTGTAGCTTTGCGCGCAGGGATTTCGCGAGATCCGTCATCGCAGCGAAGTCGCCCTCGCCGTACTGGTGAATCCAGCGCTGCAGCTGTTTTGCGCGGAACGGCTTCTCGCCGAGCTCTCCGCACCAGCGCACGAGCTCGGCAGGTTCCAGATCCAGCAAATTGGTCAGTGCCGCCATCTCGCGCCTCTGCATGCCAAAGACGGAACCGGATGTCGGACGGGATTCCTGCAGCTCCGTCTCCGGTACTCTCGTCCCAGTGTGTCGTCCGGATCAGCGCGGGTACACGTTCAGCGCCGGGAAGAAGTAGCCGATCTCCACGGCTGCTGTCTCCGGACCGTCGGAACCGTGCACGGCGTTGGCATCGATCGAGTCGGCGAAATCGGCGCGGATCGTGCCCTTCTCGGCCTTCTTCGGATCGGTCGCGCCCATCAGGTCGCGGTTCTTCAGAATGGCATTCTCTCCCTGAAGCACCTGAATAATCACCGGACCAGAGACCATGAAGTCGACCAGATCCTTGAAGAACGGACGCTCACGATGAACGGCATAAAAGCCCTCGGCTTCAGCGCGCGACAGATGTGCCATGCGAGCAGCGATGATTTTCAGGCCAGCGTTCTCGAAACGCGTGTAAATCTGGCCGATCACGTTCTTTGCTACGGCGTCGGGCTTGATGATCGACAGGGTACGTTCGATAGCCATCTGTAAAAACTCCAATGAAATTAATGGGTTAAGATTTATGGACTGCGTTTCAATTAGCCCAAGATTCTAGCATGAACGTGCCTTTTCAGGGCCTTTGATGTGCCGTGTCCGACGCCAGAAAAGCCGACTGCCGGTTCTGGACGCGTTGATCGGATGTCGGGTAAATTAACGAATTGATAGCTTGCCGGGATGGTCGGCATCTTCATCATTCACCAAGGAGTCACCATGAACCAACCTCTGTCACCCCGCTACGATGACGCCTACGCCGGCTCGCTGGCCGTTCGCAACCGCGTGCTGCGTAACACCTTCTGGCTGCTTGCCCTCTCGATGCTCCCGACCGTGCTCGGCGCGTGGATCGGCGTTCAGATGAATTTCTCTTTCCTCGCCGGCAGCCCGATGATCGGCTTTGTGGTCTTCCTCGCCATCGCGTTTGGCTTCTTTTACGGGATCGAGAAGACCAAGCATTCGGCCACCGGCGTGCTGCTGCTGCTGGCCTTCACCTTCTTCATGGGCCTGATGCTGTCGCGCCTGATCGGCCAGGTGCTGAATTTCTCCAACGGCGCCAATCTGATCATGACCGCATTCGGCGGTACCGCCATCGTGTTCGCGACCATGGCCTCAATCGCGACGACCACCAAGCGTGATTTTTCGGGTATGTCGAGCTGGCTGTTCGCGGGCGTCATCGTGATCCTGCTGGCAGCAATGGCCAACATCTTCCTGCAGATGCCAGCGCTGCAGATCGTGATCTCGCTCGTGGCGGTCGCGATCTTCTCAGCCTACATCCTGTTCGACGTGCAGCGCGTGGTCAACGGCGGTGAGACCAACTACATCACCGCGGCGCTGGCGATCTACCTCGATATCTATAACGTGTTCGCCAACTTGCTGGCTTTGCTCGGCATCTTTGGCGGCGAGCGGGACTGAACTTCAGCTGCGTCAATGAGAAACGCCGACCTGCGGGTCGGCGTTTTTTTGGTGATGGCGGGTTTCGCTACGCTCTACCCACCCTATGACATCCTCGACTCCCTGGGGACGTAGGGCAGGTAGAGCATAGCGAAACCCACCATCACCTCCTACACTCTGTCGAACACTGCAATCGACTCGACATGCGCGGTATGCGGGAACATGTTGACCACGCCTGCCTTGCTCAGGCGGTAACCGCCGACGTTCACGAGTACACCGGCGTCACGTGCCAGTGTGGCCGGATTGCACGAGACATAAACGATTCGCTCTGGCTGTAACGACGGATCCATGTCTTTTGCCTCCGCAATCGCCTTGCACACTTCCATCGCGCCTTCGCGCGGCGGATCAATCAGCATGCGGTCAAAGCGACCGAGGGTCTGCAGATCGTCGAGCGTAAATTCGAACAAGTTGCGGTTGAAGAAGGTGGTGGTTTTGTCGAGTCCGTTCAGTACGGCATTGTGCAAGGAACGCTCGGTCAGTGCCTGGCTGCCCTCAATGCCGACCACTTCCCGAGCCTGCCTCGCCAGCGGCAGCGTGAAATTGCCAAGACCACAGAACAGGTCGGCGACGCGGTCGCCGGCTTGTACGTCCAGCAGACGCAATGCGCGCGAGACCAGTACGCGGTTGATCTGGTGATTCACCTGCGTGAAGTCGGTCGGCTTGAACGGCATCGTCACGCCGAACTCCGGCAACAGGTACTGCAGCGGGCGTTTCTGCGGGTACCAGGGTGCGGCAGTATCCGGGCCCTTGGTTTGCAGCCACCATTCGACGTCCCATTCGTCAGCGAAAGCCTTCAGCTTCACCTCGTCATCGCCTGAGAGCGGCTCCATGATCCGCAGCACCAGTACGATTACCTGCCCGCCTTCGTGCTCACCGACGGCCAGCTCCACCTGCGGCAGCCGATCTCGTATCGACAATGAAGCCACCAGTGCGCGCATCGGCACCAGCATCGCGGATACCCTGGTCGGCAGTATCTGGCAGCTCTTCATATCGGCTATGAAGCTCGACTTCTTTTCGTGGAAGCCGATCAGCACGCCTCCCTTTTTCTCGACATAGCGCACTGACATCCGCGCGCGGTAGCGGTAGTTCCAGTCCGGTCCTTGTATCGGCCGCATCATGTTTTCGGGGTGAACACGACCGATGTGGTGCAAGTTATCCTCGAGTACGCGCTGCTTGATGGCGACTTGCGCAGGCGGGTTGAGGTGCTGCATCGCACAGCCACCGCACAGGCCGAAAAACTCACACTTGGGCTTCGTGCGCAGGGACGACTCCGTCAGCAATTCGGTCATGTCGGCCGCCTCCCACTTGGCCTTCCGGCGGTAGGACTTGAAACGCACATGCTCACCCGGAAGCGCGCCCTCGACAAAAATCACCTTGCCGGGTGTGCCGTCGTCGTTCGGCAAATGGCCGACGCCGCGCGCCTCCATGTCGAGCGACTCAATGGCGAGGATGGGAGAATGGGTCATAGGGAGCAGTGTCGGCGCGAATGCAAACCCGGGATTCTACCGTTTGTCGGCAGCGGCTATGGACGATGGGGTTGGCCTGTAGCGCGGCCAACACCATGGATCGTGCCACCCCGCCGCTGGGTAGCGCCACGGGGGCAGCGTACGATGAAGGCTACTTCAGCCCCACAATGCCAGATACTCCCGCCAGTGCCTCGGCTCCTGCTTCTGCAACGTTGCACGTACCAGCGCAAGCTCTGCCTCGTAGGCCTCGCGCGTCAGCTGCCCGCGCATCAACTGGTAGCGGCAATAGACGAGATACGTATTGACGACATCGGTCTCGCAGTAATCGCGAATGTCCTGCAGCCGACCTTCTCGGTACAGCGTCCATACCTGCGAGCCGTCGACCCCCATCTTGCCGGGAAAGCCACAGAGCTTGGCAAGGTCGTCCAGTGGCGCGTTGGCGCGGCCGGTGTACATGGCCAGATGATCCATCAGGTCAAGGTGACGAGTGTGATACCGCGATAGGTAGTTGTTCCATTTGAAGTCGCGATCGTCATCGCCCATTTCCCAGAACCGAGATGCCGTGATGCCGTGTACCAGCGCCCGGTAGTTCAGTACCGGCAGATCAAAACCGCCACCGTTCCATGAGACCAGCTGCGGCGTGTAGCGGTCGATCACGCGGTAGAAATCCTGAATCAGCTTGACTTCGCCGTCTTCGAGTGACCCCAGCGATTTCACGCGAAAGCCCTCGTCATCCCGGAAAACGCAGGAGATCGCGGCGACACGATGCAGGTGGTGCTGGAGGAACTCGGAGCCGGTTTTCTCGCGCCTCGCGTCAAAGGCCTGCTGCGCCACTGCGGCATCCGGCACATCGGCGGCAAGGCCATGGAGTGCGCGCAGCCCCGCCACGTCGGGAATTGTCTCGATGTCGAACACCAGTACCGGAATCACAGCAATGCATCCTTTCCAAGCCCACGAGCTGTCATGACCCGCCTCAGGCGAACCAGGCCATCCTGTTGAATCTGACGCACGCGCTCGCGCGTGACCCCCATTTCCTCCGCCAGTTCTTCCAGTGTGGCCGGCGCGCCATGGTCGAGCCCGAAGCGCCGCATGATGACCAGCCGCTGCTTGATCGGTATCGACGCAATCCATTGCCGTACCAGGCGTGTCATTTCATGCTGCTCCGCGTGGGCATCGGGTCCCTCCTCTGCAGTGTCGGCGACCAGATCCAGCAGGCTCGAGTGCGGATCACCATCAATCGGCGTATCCAGCGAGGCCACATGGTCGGCCAGCCCGAGGAGCTCTCTGACCTCGTCGATCGTACGTTCAATCAGATGGGCAACATCCTCGAGACGCGCCTCGTGCCGGTGCGGCATCCGAGCCTCGAGGTGGTATTTTGCCCGCAGGACCAGGTTCAGCTCACGGATCCGGTGCACCGGCAACCGTATCGTGCGCGCCTGGTTCATGATCGCGCGTTCAATACGCTGACGGATCCACCAGGTCGCATAGGTCGAAAAACGAAAGCCGCGCTCCGGCTCAAACTTGGTGATGGCGTGCATTAGTCCAAGGTTTCCCTCCTCGATCAGGTCGAGCAGAACCAGTCCCCGGTTCACATAATGCTTGGCGATCGACACCACAAGACGGAGGTTGCGCTCGATCATGACCTGTCGCGCATCGAAGTCGCCCTGCCGGGCAAGGGTCGCGTAGTGCAACTCCTCCTGCGGTGTGAGCAGGCTGCGCATGCCAATCTTGTTCAGATAGTGCTGCGTCGTGTCGCTGGCCAGCTCGGACTCGAGCAGCGTCCGGAATTCGTCGATGTTAGCCGCCTGCGCCTCTGCCTCATCGATGATGCCCTCGCCGGGCATCAGGTCCTCGTCCGTCTGCTCATCGGCGCGCGAGGGTTCAGGTGCGTCGGGCTCAGAGCTCATTCAGCGGCTTGGAAGAAAGCCAGCAGGATCGACGGGCTTGCCGAGTTGCCGGATCTCGAAGTGGAGTTTGACGGAATCCGCGTCGGTATCGCCCATGTCGGCGATACGCTGACCTCGAGTGACAGTTTGACCCTCCTTCACAAGGATGGTTTTGTTGTGCGCGTAGGCCGATACCAGACCCTCGTTGTGATCGACGATCACCAGATTGCCGTAGCCTCGCATGTTCTTGGCGTACAACACGGTGCCATCCCCCACAGCCAGTACCGGCTGGCCGGCCACGCCGGCGATATCGATCCCCTTGCGGCTGGCGTCAAAAGTTCGTACAACCCTGCCCTCGGTGGGCCAGACGAAGCGTCCTGCCGCCGCAGGCTCGGCAGACCTCTTTTGCGGCTCAATAGAACGAGCGGCATCGCCGCGCTGCAACTCGCTCCATGCCTGATCGGAATACGCCACTTTGTTACCCAGCGGCCCGTTCTTCATGCCACCGAGTGCGCGCATCGGCTGCGATGGTTGACTGCGCTGCGCATTGACGGTGGATGAATCGAGCGGGCGTACTTCCATCCCGGTGTCCATCGGAACGCTGGCCATGCTCGCGCCCTCGGGTGGTGCGATGCGCAACTGCTGGCCGACCTTGATGTCATTCGGGTTGGACAGACTGTTCCAATCGGCCAGATCACGCCAGGGCTGGTTGAATTGCTGGGCGATCCGCGACAGGGTATCGCCCTTGCGTACCGTGTAAAAGCCCGGCGCATCGGCTGCGGGCTCCTGCTCCTGGAGCTTCTGCGCCGCCGGTTTCGGGCTGCTCGACCGACCCGGGGAGCGGTCGTCGATTGGTGCGTTTGCCGGAATACCGGCGCAGCCGATCACCAGCAGGCTCGCTGCGCAACTCAGCGTAAGCGGAATCAGTACATTCATCGGACGCAAAGGCGGTTAGTAAAGGCTACCGGGCTGCTGACAGCGCTCAACCGAAGGTGCCAGGTCTTAACGGGACAAAGTGGCAGGGTTCGAGCATGTCGGCAATCCACTCGTTGCGCTGGGTGCGGACAATGAGCTTGAGACGCTGTTCGTTGGTACCGACGGGCGCTACGAGACGCCCGCCGATGGCCATCTGGTCGAACAATGCCTGCGGCACATCGAGTCCCGCTGCCGCCAAGATAATGCCATCGAACGGGCCGCATTGGGGCAGTCCCAACATACCATCCCCATAGTGCAGACGGAGGTTGGGAATCCGCAGCGGCCGCAGGTTCGCCCGCGCGAGCTCATGCAGTGGCCGGATACGCTCGATCGAGTAGACTTCATCAGCCACCTCGGCCAGCACCGCCGCCTGGTAGCCGCAGCCGGTACCGATCTCGAGAACCCGGCCAAGCTTGCCGCCCACGCCTTCGCGCATGACCTCGATCATCCGGGCGACGATGTAGGGCTGGGAAATGGTCTGGTGGTAGCCAATGGGTAGCGAGGCGTCTACGTAGGCCTGCGGCGCCAGTCCCGGCTCGAGAAAATAGTGGCGCGGCACCTTCTCCAGGGCGGCCAGTACGAACGGATCCCGTACGCCCTGCTGGGCGACACGCTGCACCATGGCCTTGCGCACTGCCTCGGAGACCAGCGGCAAATTGGCCATCCTGTCAATCTGCGGTGCCGGCGGCTTCACCTCCTGCACGCGAGATGCCACCACCGGCAGGCGCCCCGACGCAGCGTGCCGCGCGGCATTCTGGGTTGCTGTCTGGCGGCTGCTGATTGACGGCGATTCCGACTTGCGACGGCCAGCCAAGCCGGTGACGAGATCAAGCGTCAGCGGGAAACGCTTCTTCGGCTGGCCGTTGCCCTCGCTCATCCGATCGCCTGTCTCAGCCGATCAAGTTGGGCACGGTGGGTCAGGTCGATCTGCAGTGGCGTCACCGACACCCAGCCCTGCTCGGTGGCGTGAAAGTCGGTGCCTTCACTGGCCTCCTTGGCCTTGCCGGCCGGGCCGATCCAGAAGATTTCATTACCGTGCGGATCCTTTGATCGGATCACCGGCTCGGATTCATGGCGCTTGCCCAGCCGGGTTGCAACGATTTTCGTCAGGGCCTGGTAAGGCCTGTTCGGAATATTCACGTTCAGCAGGAAAGGCTTGTGCAATGCGTCCAGATTGCGCATCACAATCTCCTTCGCGATCTTGGCCGCCGAATCGAGCTCAGCCCAGCCATGCTCGACCTGAGAAAAGGCAATCGCCGGAATGCCGAAAAGGAAACCTTCGGTGGCGGCTGCCACGGTGCCGGAATACAGGGTGTCATCGCCCATGTTCTGACCCTGGTTGATGCCGGAGACCACCAGGTCGGGCCGCTGCGCGAGCATGCCGGTCAGTGCGATATGTACGCAATCGCTGGGCGTACCATTGATCGAGTAGAAACCCTTGTCGGACTTCATCACACGCAACGGGCGATCCAGCGTCAGGGAATTGGAGGAACCGGAACGGTTGCTGTCGGGAGCGACGACGACAATGTCGGCAATCGAGGACAGCTGGTCTGCCAGAGCATTGATGCCCGGTGCGAGATAGCCATCGTCATTGCTGATAAGGATTTTCATTGTTCAGATTTTACTCCATAGCAGTGTCAGAAAGTCATCGCCTTGACGACCGTCAAAGCTGTTCGCTCACCAAAAAATTTTGTACGGTTGCGAACTCCCTCGTCCGTGAAAACGGCGGCAGACTTTGCCAGATGCGGCGTCCGTAGGGTTTGGAAATGAGCCGGGGGTCGCAGATCATCAGCACACCGCGATCACTCTCATCGCGGATCAACCGCCCGGCCCCCTGCTTGAGCGTGATGATGGTCTCCGGTAGCTGGTGATGCATGAAACCATTGAGGCCGCGCTTCTCCATGTCAGCAATGCGCGCGGCGAGCACCGGGTCGTCCGGCGGCGCGAACGGCAGCTTGTCGATAATCACCACCGACAGCGCATCGCCGCGCACATCGACCCCCTCCCAGAAACTCTGACTACCGATCAGAACAGCATTGCCGGCGGCTCTGAACTTGTCCAGCAATTCAGTGCGACCGATCTCGCCCTGAACGAGCAGTGGCCACGGGTGATTGCGGCGCTCAAACTCCTCGCGCAAACGCTCAGCCGCACGCCGGACGGCGCGCAGTGTCGTGCACAGCAGGAAAGCGCGGCCGCCGGACGCCTCGATCACGGGCAGCGCAGCATCGACAACGGCATCGGTGTAGCCAAGGGCATTCGGCTCAGGCAGATTCGTCGGCACGTACAGCAGCGCCTGCCTGGCGTAATCGAAGGGACTGGGCCAGGTCCTGGCTGGTGCATCCTCCAGCCCCAGTTGCGCACTGTAGTGGGTGAAGTCATGCTTCACCGCCAGCGTTGCCGAGGTGAAGATCCACGCGCGCGGCGGACCCTCGCGCTGCTTCGAGAAAATCGGGGCGATCGACAGCGGCGTCTGGTGCAGCTGCAGCGATTGCGAGAAGGCCTCGAGCCACAGTACCCTGGCTGCCCGGTCCTCCGGCTTGGCCGCCGGCGCCCAGGCGTCCAGCAGGCGGGCCAGCTCGACCGCGCGCGTACGGCACTGATCGATGGTCTCGGCGCGCTCCGCCTGCCCGGCCAGCACCTCGATCAGGCCACCCAGCATGGCCTTCAGATGCTCAAGCGCCGGAAAGAACGGACTGCTCTCGGCAATCTGCTGGTATGCCAGCCTGACACCCTCGACCGGAAACGCCAGGCGCAAGTCGCGTACTGCCTTTTCGACCGTGCCGACCAGTGGGCCCCAATCAGCACCATCGCGCGCGTGTGTCAGGCCTTCGGCAAGCACATCGCGGCACAGCTCCATGAGCTGCGAGGTCGACAGCGTATCGCCGAAGAACAGCGTCGCGGTTTCCGGCAGCTGGTGCGCCTCGTCGAAGATAATGGTGTTTGCTGTCGGCAGGAGTTCGGCGACACCGCTGTCCTTCAGCGCCACATCAGCGAAGAACAGGTGATGGTTCACCACCACGACGTCCGCCTGCTGGGCCTCCTTACGCGCCTTCATTACGAAGCAGTCCTGGTAGTGCGCGCACTCGGCACCGAGGCAGTTGTCACGCGTCGATGTCACGAGGCTCCAGACGGGTGCCGTCTCCGGGATGCGTGAGAGCTCCGCCTTGTCGCCGGTGCCGGTGGTCTTGATAAAGCGTGCAATATCGCGCAGGTAGCCGACATCCTCGCGGGAGGTCAGGCGGCCATTCTGCAAGGTGCGGTCGAGGTGGAAGTGGCAGACATAGTTGGCTCGCCCCTTCAGCAGCGCGACTGATACCGGCGCGTTAAGTGCCTTGCGCACCACGGGTATGTCGCGCAGGTAGAGCTGATCCTGCAGGTTCTTTGTCCCAGTAGAGATGATGACCTTGCCGCCCCAGAGCAATGCAGGAACGAGATAAGCGAAGGTCTTGCCGGTGCCGGTGCCGGCCTCGGCCAGCAGCGTCCCCTGGGTAGCGATGGCGTCAGCCACCGCCCGGGCCATCGCTGTCTGGGACTGGCGCGGACGAAAGCCCGGGATGCCGGCAGCCAGACTGCCGTCAGCCGCAAAGAGATCCTCGACTTCCACATCGTGTTCGCCGGAAGTCGCCGGTGTTTCCAGAGGTTCAGTCAAGGCTGTGCCCGCATCTAGGCAGGAATGTCCGGTACCAGTTGCATCCTGAGCCGGAGAATCTGATCTTTCAGGTGGAGGCGCCGCTTTTTCAGTCGGCGCAGTTGCAGCTCGTCGCGATTGGCGGTTTCATCGAGCCGGCCAATGGCCACATCGAGATCGCGGTGCTCGACCTCGAGTTCAATCACGCGCTCCCGCACTTGCTCGGCATCGCTGGTCATTCGTCACCCACCTTCGGCATATCCGGCGCCACGTCTTCCGGGGCGGCATCGGACTCTTCCCGGGCAGCACCAGACAAGGGTATCGCCCGCCCGCCCTCGGCCTCTGCGCGGCGCTCACGCTCGGCCACGGCACGGTCGCGCTCGCTGGCCTTCTCCTTGCGCAGGAAGGCGCGCGCCTCGACCTCCACCTTGCGGACCGCCGCGCGCGCGTCGCGTTGCCGCTGCTGCACATCGGCCAGGCAGGATGACATGAGAAAGCGGTCATAACAGGCAGCCTTCTCCTGCGCGAACTGCCGTCCGATCTCGGCATAGGCCTGCGGAGCAAGCTTGAGAATATCCTCGGCCTGGGATGCCGACGCGATCGATCCGGGCGGATAGGTCTGCGGCAGGGACGGTATGGCGTCGCCGGCCAGCGCGGGAGCGGCCAGCGACTGCAGCAGCATGCCGCACAGCGTCAGGAGGGCGATTCGTTGCAATGTCATGGTCGGTCAGGTTCAGGCGATGGCCGACACGGCTTGCCGGCGGTCGCTCTCCTTGTACTCGCGGGACTGCATCTCAATGATGCGTGATACCGTCCGATGAAATTCATTGGCCAGCGTGCCTTCGGTGTAGAGCTGATCCGGAGCCACGGCGGCCGACATCAGCAGCTTGACCCGGTGGTCGTAGAGGACGTCGACCAGCCAAGTGAAGCGCCGCGCCTCGGACGCCATCTCGGCCGACATGCGAGGCACGTTCGACAGAATGACGGTATGGAAACGGCTCGCGATCTCGAGATAATCGTTCTGCGAGCGAGGCGAACCACACAGGGTCGCGAAATCAAACCAGACCACGCCGCCGGCACGGCGCACGCATCGTATTTCCCGTGATTCTATCCTGATCCGGAGATCGTCCTCGGTCGTTTCGGCGATATCGAGAAAGGCCCTCAGCAGGGACCGCTCGGATTCAGGGCCGAGGGGCGCATGATAGGCGGAAACCTGCTCCATGATGCGCTTGCGGTAGTCCACGCCGGCATCGACGTTGAGCACGTCGAGCTTCTCCTTGAGCAAGGCAATTGCCGGCAACATGCGGTCGCGATGCAGCCCATCCGGGTACAGGCCGTCGGGCGGATAGTTCGATGTCATCACGAACGAGACGCCATGCTCGAACAGGGCTTGCAGCAGGTTGTAGAGGATCATCGCATCGGCGATGTCGGACACATGGAACTCGTCGAAGCAAATCAGCCGGTAGCGCCGCGCGATTTTCCCGGCGACCACGAGCAGCGGATCCTCGACCCCCTTCTGCTCATCCAGTGCACGGTGCACGCCACGCATGAACTCGTGGAAGTGCACTCGCGTCTTGCGCACCACGGGTACGACGGCATAGAAACTGTCCATCAGGAAGGATTTACCGCGCCCCACGCCACCCCACAGATAGACGCCACGGGGTATGTCGGGCCGGCGGATCATCCGGGCGAGCCGGCTCGAGCGCTTGGCGCGGTACGCCACCCATTCGTCGTACGATCCCTGGAGACGATCGACTGCCGCCAGCTGTGCGGCGTCGGAGCAGTAGCCTCTTTCATCCAGCGCGTGCCGGTAATAAGCTTGTACGTTCATTGCAGCGTGTTCAGCGGGACCATCTCGACCACGACCTGTGCCGGATATTGGAAACGCCCCGATGCCAGCGGGAAGCCAAAACCGAGTGACAGGCCGACGCCGCTGCCATAGCCGATGCCGGAGCCGACACCGACACCGAGACGGGAGCTCCCCGGACCATAGCCGCCAGCACCGCCGCGGATCACGACCTCGGAACTGCGATAGCCATCGCGCTGGCACACCACACGCAGGTCGCCGCGTGGCTCGCCGACATTGACTGTGGCCGGGGTCTGCACCGTCCACGATCCCGCACCGGTTTCAACCGCGCAGCGGGCGCCCTCCAGTGGCTGGCCGCGCGTAGTGCTCTGGATCTCGATCTGGCCCGGCGGCCGCTGGGGCTGGCTGGCACAAGCCGCCAGTAACAGGGGGAAAACAAACAGGGCGGCGCGTCGCATCAGGAGTCTCCTTGGTCGATCGTTACCGCCCTGCGCGCGTGCTGACGCTCAAAAGTTCAGTGAACGCTTATCTACCGCGAGGGCGGCTTCCTTCATCGCCTCCGACAGCGTCGGGTGGGCGTGGCAGATACGCGCGATATCCTCGGACGAAGCGCGGAATTCCATCGCCACCACGGCTTCGGAGATCAGTTCCGAGGCAACCGCGCCGATGACATGCACGCCGAGGATCTCGTCGGTTGTCGCATCCGCCAGGAACTTCACGAAACCCGAGGTATCGCCCAGCGCGCGCGCGCGACCATTGGCAAGGAATGGGAAGCTGCCGGCACGGTAGGCCACGCCCTCAGCCTTGAGCTGCTGCTCGGTCTTGCCGACCCAAGCGATCTCGGGGCTCGTATAAATGACCCAGGGAATCGTACCGAAGTTCACATGTCCGTGCTGGCCGGCAATGCGCTCGGCTACCGCCACGCCCTCTTCCTCCGACTTGTGAGCGAGCATCGGTCCGCGCACGACATCACCCACGGCCCAGACATTCGGCAGGCTGGCCCGGCAGTCAGCATCGACCACGATGAAGCCTCGCTCATCGAGCTTCAGGCCGACCGCCTCAGGATGGAGACCCGTCGTGTTCGGAACACGCCCGATCGAGACGACCAGACGGTCGACGACCATCTTGTGCACCCCGCCTTTGGCATCGGTGTACTGGACGGTGACGTCTTTCGCACCCTTCTTGATCTCGCCGATCTTGACGCCCATCTCGATGTTCAGACCCTGCTTCAAGAACAGCTTGTGCGCCTCCTTGGCTACTTGCTCGTCAGCAGCCGCAAGGAAAGTCGGCATGGCCTCGAGAATCGTGACCTCCGCACCGAGCCGGCGCCAGACGCTGCCCATCTCCAAGCCGATCACGCCAGCGCCAATCACACCCAGCTTCTTCGGCACGGCCTCAATGGCCAACGCGCCGGTGTTCGACAGAATCAGCTTCTCGTCAAACGGGAGATCCTGCAGCGCACGCGGGCTGGAGCCCGTGGCGATGATCACGTGCTTGCCCTTGACTGATTCGTTGGCCGGCGCGGAGACCGCGATCTCGTAGCCTTCGGCATCGGCTTTCACGAAGGCGCCACGGCCGTGCAGGAAGGTGACTTTGTTCTTCTTGAACAGGTACTGGATGCCGTCATTATTCTGCTTGACGACTTCATCCTTCCGACCCAGCATCTGTGCGAGGTTGAGCTTGACGCCCTTGACCTCGATGCCATGCTCGGCGAAGCCGTGCTGCGCATGATCGAAATGCTCGGACGACTGCAGCATGGCCTTTGACGGGATGCAGCCGACATTGGTGCAGGTGCCACCCAGCGCAGGCCCACCCTGCTCATTCTTCCATTCGTCGATACAGGCCACCGACATGCCCAGTTGCGCAGCACGTATTGCGGCCACGTAGCCACCCGGACCGCCACCAATCACAACGACGTCAAAATGCTTTGTCATGAGTGTTCTTTCTTTATCGCTTTCC
>CAZESK010000002.1:9112-92076 GCA_964515155.1 uncultured Bifidobacterium sp. | reverse complement strand
TGGGACTACGAGCGAGACAGCAGCACCGTCATCAAGACCATCTTCGGTGCGACGCGCATCGACCAGCAGACTGGCGCCAATTCGCCGCTGCCATGGGATCTGTACCTGAACAACCCCACAATCAACCTGCGTTCGCCAGCCTTCCGGCAAGTTGACGCACTGCGATTATCGTCAAACATCGAGACGGATCTCGGGCGCGGGCAACTGCTGAGCATCACGCCGTATTTCCGAGATAACCGGATGCTGCTTAACGGTACGTTCAATTTTTCGTGCAATGGTAACAACTGTACCGGCCGTATCGAAAACACGGCTGTGCAGTCACTGGGCCTGATGCTGAAGTACCGCAAGAACCTCGACGATCCCATGCGCACCCGCCTGATTGCCGGCCTCGATGTGGATTACAGTCCCAGCAGCCGCACCGAGGACAGGATCACGCTGCAGCACACTGGCAGTGGCGCTGCACGCAACTTCATCTCCTACCAAATGAACGGCAGGAGTTACGACTACAAGGTCGATTATCAGAGTGTTGCGCCTTACCTCCATCTGGAAACCTCGCCGACCGACCGGCTGAGACTGACGGCCGGCTTGCGATATGACCATGCTCGATACGCGATCGACAATCAGTTGTCCGGTTCATCCGTCGGTAACTTCTTTCAAGTCTCGGATACCTCGCGCAGCTTCGAGCGCGTGAGCCCCAAGTTGGGTCTCACGTATGCGCTGGATGGTGATGCGCACCTGTTCGCGTCGTACAACCAGGGCTTCCGCACACCATCGGAGAACCAGCTGTTCCGTTCTGGCGGAACAGGCGCTAATGGGGCTGCCATCGCGGCCGCAGCGCTGAACTTGAGACCCATCCTCGCCGACCAGATCGAGCTCGGCCTGCGTGGTCTCACGCAGGGCTGGAACTATGAGATGGTCGCCTACCTGCTCAACAAGAGAGATGATTTGCTGGGCCAGAGAGATGCGTCCGGTGCGACGGTGCAGACGAACAACGGCTCGACCCGCCACAAGGGCGTCGAACTCGGTATCGGTAGGACACTGGCATCACATTGGCGTATGGATGTCGCCGCCGTTTACGCCGTGCACCGCTATGTTCATTGGTCCGGCAACACCCCGGCGGGCGTCCCATTCGATTTGTCTGGTAACGAGATCGAGGCCTCACCGCGCATGCTGTCGAATTCCCGCCTGACCTGGACGCCCGCTGCCGGCACGCTGCTGCAGCTGGAATGGGTGCGGCTCGGATCTTATTTCCTCGAGGCGAGCAACCTGCAGGGCAAGTATGCAGGACATGACCTGTTTAACCTGCGCGCGTCGCAGCGGCTGGACACCCGCTGGACCGTGTTTGCGCGCGTGACGAACCTGACAGACAAGCGGCACGCTGACAGTGCATCGTTCGGCTCCGGGGCCGCACTGTACTCCCCGGGCTTGCCACGTGCAGGCTTCATCGGCGTGGAGGGCAAATGGTGAAGCAGTGGCTGATCTTACTCACTGTTGTCGCAGCGCTGTTGCCGGTTACGCCGGCATCGGCGCAGCATGCCGGCCATGGCAAGCCGCAGCTCGCTTCCAGCGCCGCGTTCGCGCCGGACGGCACCCTGTGGCTGGTCGGGGTCGATCATGGCAAGCTGTTCGTCCAGCGCCGTTCCAGCGGCACCACATGGGATGCACGACGCGTGCTTGATCAGGGTGATGACGTCGTCGCGACCAACGGCGATAACCGGCCCAAGCTCGCCTTCGGCCCGAGCGGGCAGGTCGCGATCAGCTACACGCGTCCTCTGTCAAAGCCCTATACCGGCGAGATCCGTATGCTGCGCTCGGATGATGGCGGTGCCCGCTTCTCGGCCCCGTTCACCGTCCATCAAGACCGTCAGATCATCACGCACCGCTTCGACTCCATCCTGTTCGATGCGCGCGGCGATCTCTACACCTTCTGGATCGACAAGCGCGACGCCGAGCGTGCCTGGGCGGCGGCCAACGGTGATCTATCGGCCTACCGGGGTGCAGCGATCTACTACAACGTATCGACCGACGGCGGTAAAAGCTTCGGGCCGGATACCCGGCTGGCCGACTATAGCTGCGAATGCTGCCGTATCGCGGTGGCCGCTGAGCCGGCTGGCGGCGTGGCCCTGATGTGGCGGCATATCTTCCCGGGTAGCGTGCGCGACCATGCATTTGCCATCGTCGGCAACGGGCAGCAGGGTGAGGTGGTCCGGGCCAGTGTCGACCAGTGGGTGCTCAAGGCCTGCCCGCATCATGGTCCCGGCCTGGCGCGGGATGCGAAGGGCGGGTATCACACTGTCTGGTTCGGCGACAAGGCAGGGCGTCAGCGCGTTCGCTATGGCCGGCTGGATGCCAGCGGCCGGCCGGTAGGTAAGCCTGTCGAACTGCCGGATGAGCGCGCCGAGCACGCCGATCTCGCCGTTGTCGGTCGCACTGTCGTCATTGCGTGGCGCAGTTTCGATGGCCAGCACACGCGACTGCGCGCATGGATATCGCACGACGGTGGCCGTCGCTTCACTTTGCGGGAGCTTGGCGCTTCCGAGCTGCAGAATGACCACCCGCGCCTTGCGGCGCATGACGGCGGTATCGCCGTCGTTTGGAGAACAGAGAATGACGTTCAGGTACATGATTTTCGCTAGCCTGCTCGCGTTTGCGGTGGGGAGTGCTGTCGCCGCGCCGGCAGCGGTCGAGCCTTTCGACAGATCGAGCTGGGCGGCGCTGCTTGCGTCCACATCCCAGCCGGCAATCGTCATCTTTACCTCGGTCAGCTGCACCCATTGTCCGGGAGCGATTGCCCGGCTCGCCGCGAAGCGCTCGTCGATCAATCCACGCGTGAGTCTTATCGTGGTGTCGATGGATAGCGAGGATGATGCAGCGCTGCTGCGCGACATGCACTACGCACCGGCCGACCGCTTGCTCAGCTTCCGCGGCCACCCGCAGGCCTTGACGTACTCGGTCAATCCCGGCTGGCGCGGGATGACGCCGTATGTCGCTTTCATCGACGGGAAGGCTGGAGTGAAGTTTGTGCTGGGAGAGCCGAAGGAGGGTGTATTGGTGCCTTGGTTGAGGGCAGCCCGGTAAGGGGTTGAAGCGTTGACTGGCCGCACGGCGGATTTCGCTGCGCTCTATCCGCCCTATGATTCGGCAGAAGCACAGGCCGCCTATGGTTCAACCAAAACACAGACCATAGGGCGGATAGAGCGCAGCGAAATCCGCCGTCACACCGCGGCCACCCAAAAACAAAAAGGCGCCCGCAGGCGCCTTCCTGATCAACCGCGAGCCGATGGTCAATCGAATACCGGCGACTCCACCCCCAGCACCTTGTGCAGCTTCGGCGAGGTGGTGGTGTACTGCATGTGGATTTTCTTCTCCGGGAAGATGATCGGCGCCGCACCGAAGGCCGCCAGTGCCGCCTCGTGGAAGCCCGACAGGATCAGCTTCTTCTTGCCCGGGTAAGTGTTGATATCGCCAACGGCGAAGATACCCGGGACATTGGTCTCGAATTTCTCGGTATCGACTACCAGCTGCTTGCGCTCGATTTCAAGGCCCCATTCGGCGATCGGGCCGAGCTTCGGCGACAGACCAAAGAACACCAGCAAATCGTCCAGCGGCAGACGGCGTGTAACGCCATCGGCGCCGGTGACCTTGATCTCGGTGAGCTTGTCGTTGGCCTCTTCGAAGCCAGTGACCTGACCGATCAGCAGCTGCATTTCATACTGTTCGCAGAGCTCCTTCATCTTCGCGACCGAGGCTGGTGCAGCGCGGAACTCCTCGCGGCGGTGCAGCAGGATCACCGACTCCGCCTTGCCCTGCAGGTTCAGCGCCCAGTCGAGCGCAGAATCGCCGCCGCCACAGATGACGATGTTACGGCCTGCGAAGCGCGCCGGATCCTTGACGCGGTAGAACAGTTGCTGGTTCTCGAACTTCTCGATGCCGTCGACCTTGATCGTGCGCGGCTGGAACGAGCCGACGCCGGCGGCGATGAAGATGGTTTTGGTAATGAACGTCGTGCCGGTCGATGTTTCGAGATCGAAACGACCGTCTTCCCGCTTTTGAACCAGTACCACTTCCTGGCCAAGATGGAAAGTCGCGCCGAAAGGCTCGATCTGCTTCATCAGGTTATCGGTCAGTCCCTGGCCGGTGCAGCTGGGTACGGCGGGGATGTCGTAGATCGGTTTATCCGGATACAGCTCGACGCACTGCCCGCCCACGACGTTGAGCGAGTCGATGACGTGCGCCTTGATTTCGAGCAGGCCGAGTTCGAAGACCTGGAACAGGCCAACGGGACCGGCGCCAATGATGACGGCATCGGTATCGATCGGGGTTTTATCGGTGGTTTTCATTCGATTACGGGAATATCAGATATGAATTTCAGGGAGCATCAAACACCAACCCCGGCAAGAGCCGGGGCGGGTCGGGGTGAGCTCAGGGTTTAGGTCAGCGTTGCAGGTACTGCAGCTTGTCTTTCACGTCTTTCCACTGATCGGCTTCGCCCAACGCTTCTTTCGATTTCGTGATTGACGGCCACTTGCGCGCCAGCTCCACGTTCAGCTTGATAAACTGCTGCTGGTCCGCCGGCACATCTTCTTCCGCATAAATAGCATTGACAGGGCACTCGGCCACGCACACCGCGCAGTCGATGCACTCGTCCGGGTCGATCGTGAGGAAGTTGGGACCTTCGCGGAAGCAGTCCACCGGGCACACATCGACGCAATCCGTATAACGGCAGCGGATGCAGGATTCGGTAACAACGTGGGTCATGAGGCCAGTCCTATCTGTTTTGGAAACAGGAATTGCAAAGCCTTGTATTTTAAGGCAAAGAATGCGACCTCACAAACCTCGTTTAGATGATTTTCGAATATGTAAATATCGTCTCCGGGAACCCTGTGGGACGCTGCCGTCGCCGGGGCGTGAATATTTTGTTATCCGCTGCTGAAATCAAATCAAGCCTGCCGCTGACCCGTGCGGAAACCCTCCGGCATTGCCTGAGCTAGAATCCGGCAACGTTTATCCGAGGAGCCCATGGATACCTCCGCCGCACGCGCCGCTATTTTCAGTCGAATCCGGGAAGCCCAAAAGCGTCCCCCCGAGCCAACGCCCGCTGAACTTGACGAGGTGCGCCAGTACCTGGCCAACCACGCCGCCGGCCCGCGCCCCGACATGGGTAATGATCCGGTCGCCCGTTTCCGCCAGCAGGCCGAGCGTACGTCACAGACGCTCGATGCGGTGAACTCGCTGGACGAGGTACCTGCCGCCGCCGCCCGCTACCTCGCCGGTTTGGGCTTGCCGGCGCAGGCGATCGCCTGGAAAACGCTCGACGGACTGCCCTGGCAGAGCTCGGGCCTGGCTGTCGAATTTCGCAAGCCTGTCAATGAAGACCTGGTCGGTATCACCGGTTGCTTTTGCGCAGTGGCCGAGACTGGCACGCTGATGCTGCTGTCCGGCCCGGACACCTTCTCGTCGGCGGCGCTGCTGCCCGAGACGCACATCGCCGTCGTACCGGTGTCGCGTATCGTCCCCGCTATCGAAGACGCATTTGCGCTGGCCAAGGCCGAGCGCGGCGAGCTGCCGAGGGCAACGAATTTCATTTCGGGTCCGTCCCGTACCGGCGACATCGAGCAGACTATCGTGCTCGGCGCCCACGGCCCCTACCGCGTTCACGTGATCCTTGTTAACGGAGCCTGATGCCATGAAGCCTAAAGTCCTTGTCACCCGCGCGGTATTCCCCGAAGTACTCGATCTGTTGTCGCAGCATTTCGATGTCGAATCCAACCAGGCTGACGAGGTCTATGGCGAGGATGAGCTCCGGCGGCGGCTTCAGGACAAGGTCGGTGTGTTCTCGAACCCGACCGATCGCGTGTCTGCCGACGTGATCCGCAGCGTCCCGGGCCTCAAGGCGGTCTGCAATATGGCCGTCGGCTATAACAATATCGACGTGGCCGCTGCCACCGAAGCCGGTGTCCTAGTCACCAACACACCCGACGTGCTCAACGAGACCACGGCCGATCTTGGCTGGGCGCTGCTGATGGCGGCCGCCCGGCGCGTGACCGAGTCCGAGCACTATCTGCGCGCCGGCTTGTGGAAAAAATGGTCCTATGATGGTTTCCTTGGTGCCGACATTCATGGCTCGACCGTGGGCATCATCGGCATGGGCCGTATCGGACAGGCGATCGCGCGCCGCTCGATCGGCTTCGACATGAAGGTTGCTTATTACAACCGCTCGCGCCTGACGCCCGAGCAGGAAGCGTATGCGAATAACGCGCAGTATCTCGGCAAGGAAGAGCTGCTGCGCACGGTCGACCATGTGGTGCTGGTGCTGCCGTACTCCGCTGCCTCGCATCACACGATAGGCGCGGCCGAACTGGCGATGATGAAGCCGACGGCGACGCTGGTGAATATCGCCCGCGGCGGCATTGTCGATGACGCCGCGCTGATCGACGCGCTCAAGCGCGGCACGATCGCCGCCGCCGGCATCGACGTTTTCGAGAACGAACCGGCCTTCAACCCGGGCTTTCTTGAGCTGAAGAACGTCGCGCTCACCCCGCACATCGGCAGCGCCTCCCGGCCCACCCGGATGGCGATGGCTACCACCGCAGCAAGAAACCTGATCGCGGCCCTGTCCGGACAGGTGCCACCTAATCTGCTTAATCCCGAAGCACGTAAACCCTAAGGTCATTGAATGCCCGACATCACGCTGGTCGAGAATCACACACTGTCGATGGACGAAGCCCGCGCCGTCGCGCAAAAAGTCGCCGATCAGATGGCTGCCGACTATGAAATGACGTATGCCTGGGAGGGTGAGGTGCTGGCGTTCAAGCGCAGCGGCTTCTCCGGCAAACTCGCGCTCGGCGAAGGCCGGGTGCAGCTCGAGATCGACCTCGGCTTCATGCTCAGGGGGTTCAGAACCAAGATCGAGCAGCAGGTGGGCGCGAACATGCGCAAGCTGTTCTCGGGGGATGCGGCGCAGGAAGCCTAGATTGGCGTGATGCTTTGGCGGATATCGCCGCGCTCTGTCCTACTGAGGTTGCCGCTATCGCTGCGCGAAGACCCATAGGGCGGATAGAGCGCAGCGACATCCGCCATAAGCGGAAAGACGTCTCCTGTGCAGACCGGAACCGCCAGACCGCAGCCATCAGACCGCAGTCATCAGACCCCCAGCAGCTCCACATCAAAAATCAGCGTCGCATGCGGCGGAATCACGCCGCCTGCCCCGCGCGCACCATAGCCGAGCGACGACGGAATGACCAGCCGACGCTTGCCGCCGATCTTCATGCCCTGCACGCCCTGGTCCCAGCCCTGGATCACATGGCCCGCGCCGAGCGGGAATTCGAACGGCTCGTTGCGATCGACGCTGGAGTCGAACTTCTCGCCCTGGCTGCCGTCCGGGTTCTGGAGCCAGCCGGTGTAGTGAACGCTGACGTAGGCGCCCGCTTTGGCCTCGTCACCGTCGCCGACGGTCAGTTCTTCGTATTGGAGGCCGGTCGAGGTCATGGTCAGGGACATGATGTGATCCTTTGCTGTGAATAATCGAGGCGGCCATTCTAGCAGCCGTCAGTACCAGAGCGGCGCCGTTTGCCCGCAGCCCTTTTATAATCTGCACATACCGCCCCGATACCATGTCCGCCCTGTTCACTTCCCTGTACCGCGCCTTCATTGCCCAGCTGCATCCGCGCATGCTGCTGCTGACGCTGCTGCCATTCGTCATCGCCCTCGCCTTGTGGGGCCTCGCGCTCTGGTATGGGCTCCAGCCCCTGATCGACCAGTTGCATGCATGGTTCGCCGATTACGGCTTGTTCCGCACGGCCGGCGAGATGCTCGATTCGGTGGGTCTGTCCTCAATACGCGCCATCCTCGTGCCGCTGCTGGCCATGTGGCTGCTATTGCCATTCATGATCATCACCGCGCTTGTCCTGGTGGGGGCGATGGCGATGCCGGCCATTACCCGCCATGTCGGGCAGCGCCAGTACCCGCAGCTCGAGATGCGGCGCGGCGGGTCGTTTGCCGGCAGCCTGTGGGTATCGCTGTCGTCATTCTTCGTCTTCGTCATCATCTGGCTGCTGACGCTGCCGTTGAATCTGATCCCGCTCTTCGCGCTGTTTGTGCAGCCGATACTCTGGGGCTGGCTGGCTTGCCGCGTGATGAGCTATGACGCGCTCGCCGACTATGCCGACGCCGGCGAGCGGCGCATCATCATGCAGCGTGAGCGCTGGCCGCTGCTCATCATCGGCGTTGCCACCGGCAGTCTCGGTGCCGCGCCCGGGCTGTTGTGGCTTGGCGGCGTGATATCGGTGATTTTCTTTCCTGTTCTGGCCGGCTTCGCGATCTGGCTGTATCTGCTGATTTTCGTTTTCAGCGGACTATGGTTCCAGCATTTCTGCCTCGACGTATTGACCCGTATGCGCAGCCAGCCGCCTGCTGCGCCGCCCGTCGAGGCCGGGCACATTATCGACATCAACTAGACCAACAAGAGCAAGCCTATGGCATTTGGCATCATCATCATCGGCGACGAGATCCTGTCCGGCCGCCGCACCGACAAGCACCTGGCAAAATTCATCGAACTACTCGGTGAGCGCGGTTTGTCGCTGGGTTGGGCCGAGTACATCGGCGACGACCCTGAGCGCATCACCGAGACACTGAAGCGCTCGCTGGCGAGCAGCGATATCGTGTTCTCCTGCGGCGGCATTGGCGCCACGCCGGATGACCACACGCGACGGTGTGCGGCTGCCGCGCTCGGCGTGCCGTTGGTCCTGCATCCGGAGGCGAAGTCACTGATCCAGCAGCGCATCATGGAGATGGCCGAGGGTGATCCCTCGAAGTCCGACCTTGAATCCGCTGAAAATCAGCACCGGCTGAAGATGGGCGAATTTCCCGTCGGCGCTGGCATCATCCCCAATGCGTACAACAAAATCCCCGGTTTCTCGCTGCATAACGGGCAGGGTGGTGCGCATTACTTCGTTCCGGGCTTCCCCGTGATGGCGGCACCGATGATGGCCTGGGCGCTCGATACCCACTACTCCGCACTGTTTCACTCAGTGCCGCATCTGGAAAAATCGGTGATTGTCTATAACGGTATTGAATCGACGCTTACGCCGCTCATGGAGGCCATCGAAGCCGAGTTCGACGGTGTCAAAGTGTTCAGCCTGCCCAGCGTAGCCGAGGGCGGCAAGCGGCGACAGATCGAGCTGGGGGTGAAGGGCGATCCCGGGCGGGTCGAGTCAGCGTATGCGCGGATGATCGCCGGGTTGGAGCACTTGAATCAGGAATACGCAGGCGCGTAATTCCCTGACGGGGTGCCGGGGCGCCGACGTGGTATCCCTCGCCCCTGTCGTCCGCCGTTGTTGGCCACAAGAACTTCAAACACGTGGCTCCAGAAGACCGAAAAACGTGAGCTGGAGGTGAGTTCCGATCTTTACGGTCTCGTCTTGCCCTCGTCCAGCAGCCCCTGCCGACGAATGAACTCGATCACCTCGTTCACACCCTCGCCCTTGCGCAGGTTAGTGAACACGAAAGGCCGGCTCCCGCGCTGCTTCTTTGCGTCGGCAGCCATGATCTCGAGGTTCGCACCCACATGCGGCGCGAGATCGGTCTTGTTGATGATCAGCAGGTCTGAGCGGGTAATGCCGGGTCCGCCTTTGCGCGGAATTTTTTCACCGCCTGCGACATCGATCACGTAGATCGTCAGGTCCGACAGCTCGGGGCTGAAGGTGGCCGCCAGATTATCGCCACCGGATTCGACCAGGATCAGGTCGAGGTCCGGAAAGTCGGCGCTCATGCGGGCGATGGCTTCGAGGTTGATCGAGGCGTCTTCGCGGATCGCCGTATGCGGACAACCGCCGGTTTCGACGCCCATCAGGCGCTCGGCCGGCAGCGCATCGGCGCGCAGCAGGATCTCCATGTCTTCCTTGGTATAGATGTCGTTCGTAATGACCGCCATGTCGTAGCGATCGCGCATCTGCTTGCACAGCATCTCGCACAGGGCGGTTTTGCCGGAACCAACCGGGCCGCCGATGCCGACGCGCAGGGGATTCGAGTGTGTCATCTGAAGTAGTATCGGTGGTTGAATCAGGAACGATAGAGTCGCGAGTACTGCACCTCATGCTGCATCGACAGCAGCTGCAGTCCGGGCGACCAGTTGGATAGTTCATCATCGGCGATCGTCATCGCCACGAGGGCAGCCGCCTCGATCGGCGCACGTAGCGACAAGAGCAGGCGCTGCCCGGCGACCTGGCCCAGCGGCACCGATTTTACACAGGCCAATACCTGGTTTTCGGCCCACGAAAACAGCATGCCGAGCAGTGCTTCTTCCGGCGGTACATCGAGTGCCACCGCCGCTGCCGCCAGTGCGGTCGGGAAGGGCAGCTCGCGCTGTGCGGCCAGCAGCGTCAGTATGTCGGTGCATTGCGGTGTCAGCTCGGGCAGCAGCTTGCCGAGCGAATAGCCCATCTGTATGGTCTCGGCACGGAATTCGGCGCTGTCGCGCGAGGCGATGAACAGGTTGGTCCAATGCGACACAGCCGCAGCATCGCGCTCGGCGAAGGCGCGCATCGCTCGCCATGCGATCGGTGCTTCGAAACGGGCAACTACGTGCTCGAGCATGGCGATGATCCACGCATGCGCTGTAGCTTCGTCATGCACATGGCCGCGCTCCATGGCCGCTTCCAGTCCTTGTGAGTAACTGTAGGCGCCGACCGGCAGCGACGGACTGCAGATCTGCAGCAGGCGCAGCAGCGATGACGCCTGCAGGCTGGAGGCATCGTTCACGGCGCGTCGCCCGGGCGATGGATTTTCTGCCGCAGTGGTATCGGCGCCAGCGGGTTGTGGTGGTGCCCGTCATGGTGATGGTGACCACCCCCGTACGCACCCGACTCGGGCTCGAACGACGCCTGCTCCTCGGTCACCTGCGCGCCGAGTCCGGCCAGCATGTCTTTCAGCACGGTGTCGCGGCGGATGCGCAGCCAGCCGTCGCCGACCTGAGCTTGCGTGTGCCGGTTACCGAGATGGAACGCGCAGCGCAGCAGCGCCTGCGGCGATGCGCACTCGACGCGGTAGGTCGCCTCGGGCGCTGCTTTCACGATCACGATACGGCCGTCGTCACCCTTGAGCAGGTCACCGTCGCGTAGCACCGTACCGCGCACGGTCAGGACCGCGACTTCCTCGCCACTGGTCATGGCAGCGCGCAGGCGGCTCTTCTCGCGCAGTTCATAGGGGAGAACGAGCTCGCCATCGATGTGACCGGCTTGTTCGACTTTGGTGTGAAGAGTGAGCATGACTTGATCTTTGGATGAGCGGGCGCGGATTCAAAACAGGAAATACCTCTGCGCCATTGGCAGTATTTTCGCCGGTTCGCACACCAGCAGCTGCCCGTCGGCGCGCACCTCATAGGTTTCGGTATCGACTTCCATCACCGGCGTATAGCCATTGTGGATCATGTCGGACTTGCGCAGCTGGCGCATGTTCTTCGATATCGCCACTGGTTTGTTCAGGCGGAGCTGCTCGTGTACGCCGGCATCGAAAGCTGCCTGTGAGAGGAAGGTGAGCGAGGTTTTCAGGCCGCCACCATAGGCGCCGAACATCATTCGCATATGTACCGGCTGGGGCGTGGGAATGGAGGCGTTCGGGTCGCCCATCTGCGCGGCGGCGATCATGCCGCTCTTCAGAACCATTTGCGGCTTGACGCCAAAGAAGGCCGGGCGCCAGACCACGAGGTCGGCCAGCTTGCCGACGTCAATCGACCCCACCAGGTGCGAGATACCATGCGTGATCGCCGGGTTGATCGTGTATTTCGCAATGTAGCGCTTGGCACGGAAGTTGTCGTTGCGGCTGGAGTCCTCCGGCAGCGCACCACGCTGCACCTTCATCTTGTGCGCAGTCTGCCAGGTACGCAGGATGACTTCGCCGACGCGGCCCATCGCCTGCGAGTCGGAGGACATCATCGAGATCGCGCCGAGGTCATGCAGGATATCCTCGGCCGCGATGGTCTCGCGCCGGATGCGGGACTCGGCAAAGGCGATATCTTCGGTGATGGCCGGATCGAGATGATGGCAGACCATCAGCATGTCGAGGTGTTCGTCGAGCGTATTGACTGTATACGGCCGCGTCGGGTTGGTGGACGAGGGCAGCACATTGCTCTGGCCGACAGCAGCGATGATGTCCGGCGCATGGCCGCCACCCGCGCCTTCGGTATGGAAGGTGTGAATGGTACGGTCCTTGAAAGCGGCCAGCGTGTGCTCGAGGAAGCCGCCTTCGTTCAGCGTGTCAGTATGGATAGCGACCTGAATATCCATCTTGTCGGCCACGCTCAGGCAGTTATCGATCGCCGCGGGCGTCGAGCCCCAGTCTTCGTGCAGCTTCATGCCGATCACGCCGGCGCGCACCTGTTCCTCCAGTGGCTGCGGCAGGCTGACATTGCCTTTGCCGAGGAAGCCGAGGTTCATCGGGAAGGCATCGGCCGCCGACAGCATGGCGTGGATATGCCACGGGCCCGGTGTGCAGGTCGTGGCTGCAGTGCCGACGGCCG
This sequence comes from uncultured Bifidobacterium sp., assembly GCA_964515155.1. Taxonomy (GTDB): domain Bacteria; phylum Pseudomonadota; class Gammaproteobacteria; order Burkholderiales; family Burkholderiaceae_D; genus Pernthalerella. Next base: position 79,562 of record CAZESK010000002.1, on the reverse strand, counting down.
GACCGGTGCCACCGCCGATCATGGTGGTCACCCCTGACGTGAGGGCTTCTTCGATCTGCTGCGGACAAATGAAATGGATGTGCGTGTCGATGCCGCCGGCCGTCACGATCATGCCCTCGCCGGCGATGATCTCGGTTGCGCCGCCGATGGCCATCGTTACGCCCGGCTGGATGTCTGGGTTGCCCGCCTTGCCAATGGCGGCGATGTGGCCGGCCTTGATGCCGATGTCCGCCTTCACAATGCCCCAGTGGTCGAGAATCAAGGCATTGGTGATGACAGTATCCATCACATCGCGGTGCGGCCGCTGCGACTGGCCCATGCCGTCGCGGATCACCTTGCCGCCACCGAATTTCACCTCTTCGCCGTAGATCGTGTAGTCCTTTTCGACCTCGATCACGAGTTCGGTATCGGCCAGACGCACGCGGTCACCGGTGGTGGGGCCAAACATTTCGGCATATGCCTTGCGGGAGATCTTGCTCATCGCTTGCCCTCTTTCAGCTTGCCCATCACCTTGCCATTGAAGCCATACACGTTGCGCTCGCCGGCCAGCGCAACGAGCTCGACCGTGCGTTCCTGCCCCGGCTCGAAGCGCACCGCAGTGCCGGCAGCGATGTTGAGTCGCATGCCGTAGGCAAGCTGCCGGTCGAACTGCAACGCCGGATTGACCTCGTGGAAGTGGAAGTGCGAGCCCACCTGGATCGGGCGGTCGCCACTGTTGGCGACCTTGACGGTCGCGGTTGGACGGCCGACATTGAGTGCGATGTCGCCTTCCTCGATGAACATTTCGCCGGGAATCATGGTGCGCTCCGTCGCTCAGGGAATGGGTTGGTGGACAGTGACCAGCTTGGTACCGTCCGGGAAGGTGGCCTCCACCTGGATGTCGGGGATCATCTCGGGTATGCCGTCCATGACATCATCGCGCGTGAGGATGCGCGTGCCCTCTGACATCAGCTCGGCAACGGTCTTGCCGTCGCGCGCACCTTCCATGATGGCGGCCGTGATCAGTGCCACCGCTTCCGGGTAGTTGAGTTTGAGGCCGCGCGCACGGCGGCGCTCAGCCAGCAGCGCTGCCGTAAAGATCAGCAGCTTGTCTTTCTCTCTGGGCGTCAGTTCCATGGAGCGATCCTTGTCATGGTCTTGGTAAGTAGTCAGGTGTGCCAGATGCGCAGTTCGGGCGCTTCGCGTCCGACCAGCACCGGTCTCAGTTGCTGCCAGGCCGCCAGCATCGCACGGCGTGCAGCTTCGGATGAGTGCCCTAGGTAGCGCACTAAAATCACCGATTTCATTTGCGTTGCACCTGTGTTGCCAATGCCGCCGGCCGCATCCTGGCAGGCCGAGCGCAGTGCTGCCATGCCCTCGGTGCCCAGCGTCGCGCCGACCACGACCAGGCTTGCGCAGACTGTCTGTCCGCCGAGACCGAGCGGGCTGGCCATCAGCGCGCCGCCGGCAGCCAGGGTGCCTTGCTCTAGCCATAGCGGCTGGCCATCGCGCTCGATACGCAGTCGCTGGCGCACACGGCCGCGTTCGAAACGTTCGCCGTGCGCGCTACGTCCGAAACAGAGAATTTCGCAGCCAAGAAAGCGAGCATTGCCAGTAAGCCGCACGGTGGCATCGAGCAGTACATCGGCTTCGTTAAAGAAAATCGTCTCCTGCGGCATCCATTCGAGCGTGGCGTCGGCGTGAGCCCGCAGTTCGATATGCTGAGCCGATACGTGCCCATTCGCGCGGTACCACTTTGCCGCGCCCGGCGTCGATAGCACGGCATGCGCACCGGTTCCAACCTCGATATCCATCCGCAGTTCATCGCCACCGACGACGCCGCCCGGCGGATGCACGATGATGGCGTGGCAGGTACCGGTGCCTTCCGGGTAGAGGGCCTTCTGCACCAGCAGGGGGCCGAAATGGGCGCGATGCACCAAGCGAGAGACATCACCGTCGCGCCGGAAGCCGAGTTCAAGCGTGGCCAGCAGGTGGGCGTGGGGTGGAGCCGTTGCGCCACCAGCGACGCTCGCGTACTCCGGCAGGGACGTGCTCATGATGTCGAGTGCACAGGCGTCGTTATCGGACTGGGGGATGGCCATGCTGATTATGGTGAGTCGCCGCCGCAGACGACAGCCTTGCTGCGTGTGATTGCAACAAGCGTACCATGAGGAAGTGGCCGTTCGGCGCCTGGTGATGCATGGCTATGGTGCGCGCCTGCGGCGCGTGCACCGTTCAGGTTATGCGCTCAGGCTGGCGGCCTGCTGCGGCTTCGCGCAGCCAGCAGGATCTTTATTGCGTAGACGACGATCAGGGTACCGATCAGGTCCCCGATGAACATGACCACGAAGCCGTGAATCATGTCGGGGTAGTACCCGCGCAGCTCGTACCAGAGCGAGTGCAGGCTGGCATTTGCAAAGGCATAAGCCAGCACAAGTACGGATAGACGGGCGGCGGTCAGGTTCTCCAGCGTCGCCGGCATACCCGCGCGTTGGGCGAGCCGGTAGACCAGCCAGGGCGCACCGGCCGAAATGCAGGCTGAGACCAGACCGGTTACCCAATCCATGGCTTCGCCGAGGAGCAGGGTAACGATCAGCAGCGAGGCCAGCAGGATGCCCAACGCACCGGCGCCGCCGAACAGCAGCGTGCACAGTAGCCGCACGCCGGCGGGCAGGAAGATCCAGTGGGTGCCAGTATGCAGCTCCAGCGCCTTGAACAACCAGCCATTAAGGTGAAATGTAGAGAGGTACAGTGCCGCCGACAGGCCAATCGACAGAAAGAACACGCTGTTCATGGGTTTAGCAGATCATGCCCGTGCAGCTGCCGGAGGTCAGGCGGTCAACAAGGAGAGATACGCGCATCGGAGCGAAGGACGTTATGTGTTTATTATGCGGGCTGGATTATATCGAAGCACCGTTCGGTAATCCCATAACTAAATGACAAAGGCCGGCGGGGCAGTCCCGGCCGGCCTGGTCTGGCGTATTGCTGACTTATTTTTTCGCGCGGCTTGGGGCTCTCGGCGCGAACTGGCTCAGCTGCGAGCTGGCAGCACTCATATGGTGCTCCATGGCCTCAATGGCGACCCTGGCGCTGCGGTTCATCTGGGTATAGCCCGAGCTGACATTGTCGATCGCCGATTTCATCATCGAGATGGCGGTGTCGGAGCCAGCCGGTGCGACTTTGCTGAAGTTGTCGAGCAGGGAGACCCAATGGCGGCTGCTCTCGGTCACCTGGGTTTCGGCGGCTTTGGCCAGTTCGAAATGTGTGGCGGTCGCGATGCTTGCGAGGTGCCTTGCGTAGGTGAGGGCGATGTCGGCCTGCGGCTGCGACTGGGCCGTCGACACATTGAGGAATTCCTGCGGGTCCTTGACCGACAGCAGCTGTTGAACATTGCCGACCGAATTATCGAGGCTGGCCTTGGTGGCTTGCAGGTTCAGGCCAATGACTTTTTCGACGCTGTCGATCATCGTGTCGGTCAGTGAGGTCGCCATGTGCAATTGCGATTCCAGTTGGGCGCGGGCGGCAGCGGTGAACTGTTCGGGTGAATTGAGCATTGATTCTCCTCGTTGTGCGGAAGGGTTGGGGGCCTGAGGTCGTTCGGATGTTGCGATGCAGCAGGCGCTCATCTTGTCTTTCACATCCGGTCCTGTCAAGAGAAAATATTGCGACGCATCAAGCTAACATCATGATCGAAATGAAATCATCAGGCGCTGTACGCACGAGCGATCCTGCGCACCGGTTTACCATCTGCCGGGCAGGGTCAAGAAAGTGAATGCCTACTACAGCGATCGCTTCGTGCTGCCCCTGCCGCAGGGGCACCGTTTCCCAATGCGGAAGTACCGGATGCTGCGCGATGCCATCGCCGCCACCCTGCCGCAGGTCGCGTTCGACGAGGCGCCACACACCACCGATGGTGTGCTGGCGCTGGCTCATCATCCGCACTACATTCATCGCGTCGCCAGCGGTGCGCTGTCGGCGGACGAGCAGCGCGCGATTGGCTTTCCATGGTCGCCTGAGATGGTCGAGCGTTCAAGGCGCTCATCCGGTGCGACCATCGCCGCTTGTCGCGCCGCCTTGACCGACGGGGTCGCGGTCAACCTTGCCGGTGGCACGCATCACGCGCATGCGGACCGTGGCGAAGGTTTCTGCGTCTTCAATGATGCGGCGATCGCGGCGCGTCTGATGCAGGCCGAGCGGCGCGCAGCACGCGTGGCCATCGTCGATCTCGATGTCCATCAGGGCAATGGCACGGCGGCCATCCTCGAGAATGATGATTCCGTCTTCACTTTGTCGCTGCATGGCGAGAACAACTACCCGTTCGAGAAGGCACGCAGTGATCTTGATATCGCGCTGCCCGACGGTACCACTGACGCTGCCTACCTGAAGCATCTCGACATGGCGCTCGATACCCTGTTCGCCCGTTTTGATCCGCAGCTGATCATCTATCTTGCCGGTGCAGACCCGTACGAGGGAGACCGCCTTGGACGGTTGAAGCTGACCGCCAACGGGCTCGCGCAGCGCGATCGGCGTGTACTCGATGCGGCCCGCGTGCGCGGCCTGCCAGTCGCCATTGCGATGGCTGGCGGCTACGGCCGCGAGATCGATGACACTGTCGCCATTCACCTGCAGACAGTCGGTATCGCCGCCGGCTACTGCCAACGGGCGGGCACATGACCGATACCGTCGCCGTAGACCGTACGCCGCTGGCCGAAGCCGCGATGCCATTGCTGTTCGTGCTGATCTGGAGCACCGGTTTCATCGTCGCCAAGTTCGGCCTTCCCTATGCCCCGGCGCTGACCTTCCTGCTGCTGCGCTACCTCGGTGTGCTGGCGCTTTTGCTGCCGGCGCTGGCCGTGATGCGCGCGCCCTGGCCGCACGGACAGGCAGTCCATATTGCGGTGGCCGGCGTGCTCGTACAGGCCGGTTATCTGTCCGGCGTCTGGTGCGCGATCAAGCTCGGCATGCCCGCCGGCCTGTCTGCCCTGATCGTCGGCTTGCAGCCGCTGCTCACCGGCCTGGCTGCACCACTGGTTGGCGAGCCTGTGCGTCCGCGTCAGTGGGTTGGGCTGCTGCTCGGGTTGGCCGGGGTGGCGCTGGTGGTGATGGAGAAATTGACGCCGGATGGTAGCTCGGTGCTCAATGTGGCGCTGTGTGTTTTTGCGCTGTTGTCGATCACCGCTGGCACGATGTACCAGAGGCGCTTCTGCCCGAGGTTCGACCTGCGTACCGGTGCGGCCATACAGTTCGGCGCCTCGGTCGCTGTCACGCTTCCGCTGGCCATTTGGCTCGAGGGGCTAACGCCGGATTTCAGCACAGTACAATGGACGCCTGATTTCCTGTTGGCGCTCGCCTGGTCAGTGTTCGCTCTATCTATCGGTGCGATGTTCTTGCTGTTTGCGCTGATCCGCAAGAATGCCGCGACCCATGTATCGAGCCTGATGTACCTGACACCGCCGGTCACCGCGCTCATCGCCTGGCTGATGTTTGGCGAGCGCTTTGGCCTCTCCGGGCTGGCAGGTATGCTGCTGGCGGTCGCTGGCGTGGCCTTCGTCGTAAAAAAATAACCAGAACACCATGAGAGACAGCCCCAAGACCCGATCCCATTTCAGGCACTTCCATCCGATTACCACGCGCTGGGCCGACAACGATGCCTACGGCCATGTAAATAACGTTGTGTATTACCAGTGGTTCGATACGGTGGTGAATCAATTCCTGATCGTCAATGGCACGCTCGACATTCATGCCGGCGAGGCGATCGGGCTGGTGGTCGAGACGCATTGCAATTACTTCGCGCCGATCGCATTCCCCGAGCCCATCACCGCCGGTCTGTGCGTGACCCGGCTCGGCGAGAGCAGCGTCCGTTATGAGGTTGGTATTTTTCGCGAGGACGATGACTCGGCCTCGGCACAAGGCCACTTCATTCATGTCTACGTCGACCGTATCACGCGCAAGCCGACACCGATTCCCGCGCCCGCACGTGCGCTTTTGCAGACCCTCCTGACCCACTCATGATCACTACGCCAGCCCAACATACCGTCGACGACGCCATCACCTCGCGTCGCTCGATCCGCGCCTTCTTGCCGACACCAGTCGCGCGCGAGGACATTGAAGCCATTCTGTCGGTTGCGTCACGTGCGCCTTCAGGCTCGAATACCCAGCCGTGGAAAGTCTATGTGCTGACTGGCGACGTCCGCCAGCGGCTGTCTCAGCGTATTCTCGAGGCCTACCTCGATCCACAGCAGACCGCGCAGCACAAGGAAGAGTACGACTACTACCCGCGCGAATGGGTCTCGCCCTACGTCGACCGACGGCGCAAGGTCGGCTGGGATCTGTACGCGCTGCTCGGTCTCACGCGCGAGAACAAGACTGGTATGCAGGCCCAGCACGGGCGCAACTATGCCTTCTTCGATGCGCCGGTCGGCCTGATCTTCACGATCGACCGGGTCATGGAGCAGGGCTCGTGGCTCGACTACGGCATGTTCCTGCAAAGCGTGATGATCGCGGCACGCGCGCGGGGGCTCGATACCTGCCCGCAGGCAGCATTTACGCAGTTCCATCGCGTGATCGCGGAGGTGCTGCAGATTCCCGATGGCGAGCAACTGGTCTGCGGCATGGCGCTCGGTCATGCGGATCTATCGAAGATCGAGAACACGCTGATTACCGATCGCGCGCCGGTGTCGGAATTCGTCAGGTTTGTGGAGTGATTTCGTGAAGAAGATCGCCGTCATCGCCGGCGACGGCATCGGCAAGGAAGTCATGCCCGAAGGATTACGCGTGCTCGATGAGGCCGCGCGCAAGTTCGGTATCGCTTTTGATGCCGAGCATATCGATTATGCGAGTTGCGATTATTATGCTCGTCATGGGCAGATGATGCCCGATGACTGGAAGGAGCAGCTCGCACCGAAGGACGCCATTTTCTTCGGCGCCGTCGGCTGGCCCGCAACCGTGCCCGACCATGTATCGCTCTGGGGCTCACTGCTCAAGTTCCGGCGTGAGTTCGATCAGTATGTGAACTTGCGGCCTTGCCGTTTGATGCCCGGCGTGCCGTCGCCGCTGGCCGGACGAGCGCCGGGCGAGATCGATTTTCTCGTCGTGCGTGAAAACACCGAGGGTGAATACTCATCGGTCGGCGGACGCATGTATGAAGGCACGCCGCGTGAGATGGTGTTCCAGCAGAGCGTGTTTTCGCGCACCGGCACCGACCGCATACTGAAGTACGCCTTCGAGCTGGCGCGTAAGCGACCGAAGAAGCACCTGACCTCAGCCACCAAGTCGAACGGTATTTCGATCACGATGCCGTACTGGGACGAGCGCGTGGCCGATATGGCGCGCGCCTATCCTGACGTGAACTGTGACAAGTACCATATCGATATCCTGTGCGCCCACTTCGTGCGGCACCCTGACTGGTTTGATGTGGTGGTTGCCTCCAACCTGTTCGGCGACATCCTGTCCGACCTCGGTCCCGCATGCACGGGAACAATCGCCATCGCGCCGTCGGCGAACATCAATCCGGAGGGTACCTGGCCCTCGCTGTTTGAGCCCGTGCATGGCTCGGCGCCGGATATCGCCGGTCGCGGCATCGCCAATCCGGTCGGGCAGATTTGGTCGGCGGCGATGATGCTCGAGCACTTCGGCCATGCCGATGCTGCGGCGGCCATCGTGCAAGCCATCGAGCGCGTACTGGGGGCTGGTCCTGATAACGCCCCGCTGACTCCCGACATGGGTGGGAAGGGCACCACGATGGAACTCGGGAAAGCCATTGCGCAGGCACTTTGAAATCGAGTAACTTAACGAAGCGAAAACCGTGACCCCACCCAACATGGGGTGACAAACCTGTTTAATTGTTGCTGCTAACTCCCTCATTTGCTTGCAGAATTTCAGTTTTTTGCTAAACTGCAAGCAATTTTTCGGCATCAATTTCGGGGTACGCGATGCGCGGTTTATCTTTCAAGGCGTTGGTTGTCGCATTGGCTACGGTTATCGTGATGCCTGCGGCGCATGGCGCGCGGTCGCAGAAGGATGAGCGTGCGGCCAGCAGTAAGCAGGTCGCCCAGGGGAAAAAAGCCAAGGCTGCCCAAGCCGGCAAGTCCGCCAAATCCAGCAAGGCCGTGGCTGACGCGAACAAGCCGCGCGTGATGCGTGCCAGCCAGTCCAAGAGCAAGGTGTCTTCCCAGCGCGTGGCCTACGCTTCGGCGATGGCGGGCGTGCCGGCATTGGTCACAGCGGGCGACCTCGCCGGCCTTCACCTCACCCGTGATCCGCTCGACCTCAATTCCAGCGTCGCACTGGTTCTCGACCAGTCCACCAACGAGGTACTGTTTGAGAAGAATGCCGGTATCGCCCTACCGATTGCCTCGATCACCAAGCTGATGACGGGCCTCGTTGTGGTCGAGGCCAACCAGGATCTTGACGAAATGCTCATGGTGACGGAAGAAGACGTCGACCGCGAGAAATTCAGTCACTCGCGCCTGCGCGTGGGCTCCCAGCTTTCGCGGGCTAACATGCTGCACATCGCGCTGATGAGCTCCGAGAACCGCGCTGCTTCGGCACTTGGCCGGCACTACCCGGGCGGAATCCGCGCCTTCGTCGCTGCAATGAATGTCAAGGCGCGTGAACTGGGCATGACCAGCTCGAATTTTGCCGACTCGACTGGCCTCAACAGCGGGAATGTGTCCAGTGCGCGTGATCTCGCCAAGCTGGTGATCGCTGCCTACCAGCATCCGCTGATCCGTCAATACTCAACCGACAGCCGCTACGCGGTCGATCCGGGCGGTCGCATGCTCGAATACCGTAATTCCAATGGCCTGATCGAAAAGCCGGACTGGGAGATCGGTCTGCAGAAGACCGGCTACATCTCCGAGGCGGGGCGCTGCCTAGTGATGCAGGTCCATGTATCCGGCCGGCCGGTGGTGATGATCTTCCTTGACTCCAAGAGCAAACAGTCGCGTCTCGCGGACGCCAGCCGCATCCGTAAGTGGCTGGAGAACCGCGGGGCCTCGGCGATGTCGGAGCGGGCTGCCCAGAGCAGCTGATCGCGGGCAGCAGCCCAACGAAAAAGCGAACCCCGATGGTTCGCTTTTTTTCAGCCTCGCCTACTGCCGATGCCTGAAATACCGGCGCAGGCTCAAGCGCTTTCGGCCGCCCGGTGTCCCAGTACCGACGAAATATCGTTGGCCGTGGCAATCAGGTCTTCCAGCCACTCGTCCCGCAGCCGGTCGACCGGCGCCGAGATCGACAGCCCGGCGATCATTCGCCCGGCATCATCGCGTATACCGGCGGCCATGCAGCGCACGCCCAGTTCCAGTTCCTCGTTATCCCTTGCATAGCCGCGTGCGCGCACCAGCGAGAGCTCTCGCTCCAGTTTCGTGAGATCGGTGATCGAGTTGCGGTTATGGCCGGCCAGTCCGGTACGGGTGGCATATGCGCGCACGGCTTTCGTGTCGTCGACGGACAGGAAGAGCTTGCCAATCGAGGTCAGGTGTAGCGGCGCACGGCCACCGATCGCACGCACGACCTGCATGCCGGATCGCTCGGAGAAGGCACGATCGATATACACAATCTCATCGCCTTGACGAACCGACAGGTTCACCGTCTGCTGCGTCTTGCGGTGCAGAGCCTGCATATAGGGCAGGGCGGCCTCGCGCACATTCAGCCGGCTTTTCACGATGTTACCCAATTCCAGAAGGCGCATACCCAGCCGATAGGTGCCCGGCTCTGCCCGATCGACGAAGCGCTTGGCGACCATGTCGTTCAGGATTCGGTGCGCGGTCGACGGATGCAGCCCGGTGACGGTGGATAGCTGTTTGAGGCTGACGGGATCGGGGTGCGCCGCCAACGCATCGAGCAGCGTCATCATGCGTTCGATCACCTGGATCGAAGTTTTGTCACTGGGTGCGGAAGAATCGGCTTTCATGGCGAAGCGGGTACGATGACATGCAGTGGTTATACCACAATGTGAAAAGTCATCACAAGCTGTCCGGTGCGATTTCCGGCTCTTGCCGCGATCAGCGGCATTCGGGCGCCGCCCGCTTTGCGATGCCCGTCTGCAATCACCTCACACATTCCGCGAATTTATTTCATCCCTTGAAGTCGCCCGGATGCCCGGGCTATCGTCAGATAATTGGGGCTGTCAAAAACTGCACCGAAACGGGAATACGTCATGCGTGTTGGACTCCTGGTGACTTGCCTCGTGGACGTCATGCGTCCCGAGATAGGATTTTCCACTCTCAAATTACTCGAAGCCGCCGGTTGCAAGGTGATCGTGCCCGAGAACCAGACGTGCTGTGGGCAGCCTGCCTACAGCAGCGGCAACAAGGACGCGGCGCGCGAGCTAGCCGCCAAGTTCCTCGACGAGTTCGAGAGCTTTGACTACATTGTGATCCCCTCCGGCTCTTGCGGCGGGACGATCAAGACCCATTACGACGATATCTTCACCGGCCATCCCGCGCTGCTGGCACGCTATGCGAAGATCAAGGAGCGCGTCTACGAGCTCACCGATTTCCTTGCCACCGTCGTCAAGCTCGAGACGCTGCCGGCCGCCCTGCCCGGCGCCTTCAAAGGTACGGTGACCTATCACGACTCATGCTGCGGTCTGCGCGAGCTGGGCGTGCAACGCCAGCCGCGTGAGCTGCTCGCACGCCGCGAGGGCGTCGAGCTGAAGGAAATGGCGCAGGCGCGCCAGTGCTGCGGCTTCGGCGGTACCTTCGCGGTCAAGTACGGCGATATTTCGACCGCCATTGTTGATGAAAAATGCGAGCACATTCACGAGAGTGGCGCTGGTGCCGTCGTGCTCGGCGATCTCGGCTGCATGCTCAATATCGAGGGCCGGCTGCGCCGCACCGGCGACCATACCACCCGGGTGCTGCATGTTGCCCAGGTACTTGCGGGAGACGCATGATGCAAGTTCAATCCATGCACTTCAAGGCGCGCGCCGGAGAGAAACTCGCCGACTTGCGTCTGCAACAGAATCTCAAAAAGCTATCCACCAAGTTCGTCACGGCGCGCGCCAGCGCCATCACTGAGCTTGATGACTTCGAAGGCACGCGCGATGCCGCAGTCGAGCGCCGCATGCGCGCGATCAAGAATCTCGACGTCTGGCTCGCCACCTTCGAGCAGGAAGCAAGCCGTCGCGGTGCCACCGTGCTCTATGCGCAGACCGCCGAGGAAGCATCGCGGCTGGTGGTCGAGATCGCACAAAAGCATCAGGTAAAGAAGGTCATCAAGTCGAAGTCGATGGTGTCGGAGGAGATGCAGCTGAACCGTGCGCTCGAGGCCGTTGGCGTGACGCCGATCGAGACCGATCTCGGCGAGTACATCCTGCAGATCAACGATAACGAGGCGCCGTCGCACATCATTGCCCCCGTGGTCCACAAGGACAAGGAAGAGATTGCGGATCTCTTTGCCAAGGTACACAACAAGCCGCGTGTCACGGATATTCCGGAAATGACCCGGGAGGCGCGCGAGGTGCTGCGGCCGCACTTTCTGTCGGCCGACATGGGGGTCACCGGCGGTAATTTCATCATTGCCGAGTCCGGCTCGGTGGCTGTTGTCACCAACGAGGGCAACGAGGGCATGTGCACGATCATGCCGCCCAAGGTACATGTGGTCGTGACCGGTATCGAGAAAGTACTGCCGACGCTGTCCGACCTCGCGACGGTGATGCGCCTGCTGCCGCGCTCGGCCACAGGCCAGTCGATTTCCAATTACTTCTCGCTGCTCACCGGCCCGCGCGGCCAGGATGACCAGGATGGTCCGGAGCATATGTATTTCGTGCTGGTCGATGCCGGGCGTACCAGCCTGGTTGGTTCGGAGTTCGAGGACATGCTCCGCTGCATCCGCTGCGGCGCGTGCATGAACCACTGCCCCGTGTACCAGAAGATCGGTGGCCACAGTTATGGCTGGGTCTACCCGGGGCCGATGGGCAGTGTGCTTACGCCGTCTTATGTCGGCGTCGAGAATGCGATGGACCTGCCCCAGGCCTCGACGCTGTGCGGCGAATGCCATGTGGTGTGCCCGGTGAAGATTCCACTGCCGGACCTGCTGCGCAAGCTGCGCGAGAAGCAGTTCAAGAAGGGCCTGCGCCCGCGCTTCGAGTACCTGGCTTTCGAAGCATGGGCCTTCTTTGCCAAACGTCCGAGGCTTTATCGTTTTGCTACGAAGGCCGCCGCGCGCGTGCTTAAGCTGTGGGGCGGTAGCGGCAAGGTGATCCATTCATTGCCGGGCGCCGGCGGATGGACGGATAATCGCGACATGCCGGCTCCCTCGGGCAAGACCTTCAGGGAGCTGTACCGAGAGCGGCAATCTTCCTGACCGATGTCCGACAGCCAGCAAACCAGCGAGTTCAAGAGTAAGAGCGGTATCAAGCGGGTCTTTTCAGCGTTTGTTTACTCGATTGACGGGCTGCGCACTGCGTGGCGTCATGAGCATGCGTTCCGTCAGGAGCTGATGGTCGCGGTGCCCGGCATCGTGATAGCGCTGATGCTGCCAATCTCACGTTTCGAAAAGCTTGCACTGATCGGCGTGCTGGTACTGGTGCTGGTGGTTGAGCTGCTCAACTCGGCCATCGAAGCGGTCGTGGATCGGGTATCGCTTGACCGGCATTTGCTGTCCAAGAATGCCAAGGATCTGGGTAGCGCGGCAGTGATGCTGAGTTGTCTGTTCGCGCTGGTGACGTGGGGCGTGGTGCTGTATCCGGTGGTGTTCGGCTGATCGGCGGGTGCGGCGGGTTTCGCTGCGCTCTACCCGCCCTATGAGCCCAATATGCCGAATACGCCCAACACGCCCAACACGCCCAACACGCCCAACACGCCCGATGTTGTAAAGGCCACCTTCAAACCATAGGGCGGGTAGAGCGCAGCGAAACCCGCCATCCCCACCCGCGCCCTTTTACATCCCCGGATTCGTAAACTCGAGGTGTACCTCGTTGACTGCCTTCACTATCTCGTCCGATAGTGTCACCGAATACGCATCGATGTCGGTTTTCAGCTGCGCGATGCTGGTGGCGCCAATGATGGTCGAGGCGATGAACCAGCGCGTATAGCACCAGGCCAGCGCCAGCTCGGTCACACTCATGCCGTTGTCGGCAGCGATCTTCATGTAGCGGCGGGTGGCATCGACCACGCGCGGGCGCAAATAACGCGGGCTCCAGTTTGGCGGGAAGATCGTCAGCCGGCCGGGCGCTTTTGGGTTGTCGATGTATTTACCGGTGAGCTGCCCGAAGGCGAGCGGGCTGTAGGCAAGGAGACCGACATTGGCGCGGTAGCAGGCTTCGTCGATGCCGGACTCGAACTGCCGGTTGGCCAGATGGTAGGCATTCTGGATCGACACGATGCGTGGTAGCCCCATCTGCTCGGCGATGCGCACGAACTCCGCCACGCCCCAGGCGCTCTCATTGGAGACACCGATGTAGCGCACTTTGCCTTCGTCAATGAGCTCTTTCAGGGCAGCCAGCGTTTCCTCGATCGGCACGCAGGGACGCTCGCGGCGCGGATCGAAAAACAGCTGGCCGAAGACGGGCACATTGCGGCTCGGCCAGTGCAGCTGGTACAGGTCGATATAGTCGGTCTGCAGGCGCTGCAGGCTGCCTTCGATGGCCGCACGGATGTTTTTGCGGTCGAAGTTGTTCTCGCCATTGCGTATCCATTGCATTTGCGACGGACCGGCGATCTTGGTCGCGAGGATGACGTCCTTGCGTCGTCCCGATGCCTTGAGCCAGCTGCCGATGATGCGCTCGGTCGCGCCGGTGGTTTCGGCGCGCGGCATCACCGGATACATTTCCGCTGTATCGATGAAATTGACGCCGCGCTCGAGCGCGTAATCGAGCTGGCTGTGGCCTTCGGCTTCCGTGTTCTGCTCGCCGAAGGTCATGGTGCCGAGGCAGATCTTCGATACCTCGAGATCACTGTTGCCGAGTCGGATCTTGTCCATGCGTGTCTCCGTTTTTCTTGTGAAGTTATTCAGGCAGCCAGCGCCGATGCGCAGTCGCGTACCAGTGCCGGTCCGCGATAGATCAGTCCGGTGTAGAGCTGCACGAGGCTCGCGCCCGCATCGATTTTTGCCTTCGCATCCGCGCCGCACAGGATGCCGCCGACGCCAATGATGGGCAGCGCGTCGCCCAGTTCATGATGCAGCGCGCGGATGACCTTCGTCGACAGCTCGCGCACCGGCGCACCGGACAGGCCGCCGGTTTCCTCGGCATGCGGCAGACCTCGTACGGCCTCACGGGTGATGGTCGTATTGGTCGCGATTACGCCGTCCATTTTGTGCCGCAGCAGCGCACCGGCGATCGTCTTGATCTGCTCATCGTCGAGGTCGGGCGCGATCTTCAGCACGACCGGCACATAACGCCCGTGCAGGTCGGCCAGCTTCGCTTGGGACTGCTTGAGCCGCTGCAGCAGGTCGTCGAGCTCGGAAGCCTGCTGCAGCTGGCGCAGGTTCTTGGTGTTCGGCGAGGAAATATTCACCGTCACGTAGGCAGCATACGGGTAGACCTGCTCGAGACAGGTCAGGTAGTCCTCGGTGGCGCGCTCGATCGGCGTGTCCGCGTTCTTGCCGATGTTCAGGCCAAGGACGCCGAGCTTGTCTTGATAGAACCGCGAGGCCTGCACATTACGCACAAATGCATCAACGCCGCCGTTGTTGAAGCCCATCCGGTTGATCAGTGCATTGGCATCAGCCAGCCGGAACATGCGCGGTCGCGGGTTCCCCGGTTGCGGGCGCGGCGTGACCGTGCCGACTTCGATGAAGCCGAATCCGAGCGCAGCCAGGCCGTCGATATAGGCACCGTCCTTGTCGAGCCCCGCAGCCAGGCCCACCGGGTTGGGAAAGCGGATTCCCATCACCGTGCGTGGGTCGGGCTGCGGCTTCGGAATCCGTTGCGCGATGCCTGCTTTTGCGGCAACGCGCAGGGCCGGTAGGGTCAGGTTATGCGCGGACTCGGCATCAAGCGAGAACAGCAGCGGGCGGGCGAGGGAATAGAGCAGGCGATCGGACACGATGGGGCAGTCTTGGGGCAATGCCGCCCATTCTAACGGACAGTCAGCTATCCATTGGCTCCCAGCGTCCGCGGCGCAATGCCTCGACCGGATGGAAGTTGACTTTGTAGCGCATCTTCTCGCTCTCGGCGATCCAGTAGCCGAGGTAGACATAGGGCATGTTCAGCTGGCGCGCCTGTTCGATCTGCCACAGCACGTTGTAGGTGCCGTAGCTGCATTTCTGCTCATCCGGATCGAAGAAGGTATAGACCGAGGACAGACCGTCATCGAGTACGTCGATGATGCTGACCATGCGCAGCGTACCCTCGGGATCGCGGAACTCGACGAGTCGCGTGTTGACCTTGCTCTGCAACAGGAATTGCGCGTACTGGTCGCGGCTGTCCTGGTCCATGCCGCCGCCGGCATGGCGCACCGACTGGTACCGCAGGTAGAGCTCGTAGTGCTCATGCACGTAAGCCAGGCGCGATACCGAGGTGGTCAGATTGCCATGCTGCTTCCATGCGCGACGCTGGCTGCGGTTGGCGACAAAGTCGGCCGCTCTCACGCGCACCGGCGTGCAGGCCTGGCAACCGTCGCAGTAGGGGCGGTAAGTGAAGATGCCGCTGCGGCGGAAACCGTTCTTCACCAGTTCAGAATAGACGTCGGCATTGATGAGATGCGAGGGCGTAGCAACCTGCGACCTCGCCTGCCGGTGCTCAAGGTAGCTGCACGGGTAGGGCGCCGTTGCATAGAACTGCAACGTTGAGAAAGGCAGATCCTTGAGGTGGGTCATGCCACGAATTTACACTGATCCCGCATCTGCTTGCAAAGCTTTGTTTGCGGCACTTTCGCCGAAGAATCCATCGGCGAGCAGTCGGGGTTTCCACACCGGGATCGGGGGCTTTGTCACCGCTACCCGCAGGTGCTGGAGGAAGTCGGCTCGCGGCATCGGCCGCGCACCGAGCGAGCCGAGATGCGAGGTCTCCTGCTGGCAGTCGATCATCTGGACTCCCTCGACGCGCAGGAAGTGCACCAGATAGGCCAGCGCCACTTTCGAGGCATCCGGCCGTAGTGCGAACATGGATTCGCCGTAAAACATCCTGCCGAGGCACACGCCATACGCCCCGCCCACCAGCTGCCCGTCGAACCAGAGCTCGGACGAGTGCGCGTATCCCAGCTGGTGCAGCCCTGCATACCCATCAATGATTTGCGGCGAGATCCAGGTGCCGGCCTGGTCGGCGCGCGGCCCGGCGCAGGCGAGCATGACCGCGCTGAATGCACTGTCGAACCGCACCTTCCACGGGCCGCCATCAGCCATGCTGCGGTCGATCTTTTTCAGGGTCTTTCGCAGGCTGTGCGACACATGGAAGTCTGCGGTGAGCAGCACCATGCGCGGATCCGTGCTCCACCAGAGGATCGGCTGGTGCTCCGAGAACCAAGGAAAGATGCCGTTGCGATAAGCGTCGAGCAGTCGACCCGGCGAGAGGTCCGCCCCGGCGGCGAGCAGGCCCGGCGCGCCGTCCAGCTCGGACAGGGCCGAGGCGGGATCGGGAAACGGCGTGTCGATATCAATCCAGGGAATGGGCATCTTCACCAATTCGGGCCGATCTTATGCACCTTGGAAGTGCGCATGATGGCGCCAGCTGTTTTAAAAAACAAAAATTAATATTAAAAATCAACAGCTTATGAATATATGCAGACTTGCACAATAATGGAACAGTTATTGCTTATGAACAGGCTTTTCTTATTTTCCTGCACTCAAAAGGGGAGATCATTATGGATGCATTCCGCAGTGGCGCCGACAGCCTGTTCATTATGCTTGGCGCGATCATGATTCTGGCGATGCATGCCGGTTTTGCGTTTCTCGAGCTCGGGACCGTGCGCAAGAAGAACCAGGTCAATGCGCTGGTAAAAATCTTAGTTGATTTCGCCGTCTCCACGGTGGCCTATTTCTTCATTGGCTATGGCATCGCCTACGGCATTCATTTTTTCGGCAGCGCCGAGGTGCTCGCTGAAAAAAGTGGCTTCGAGCTGGTGAAGTTTTTCTTCCTGCTGACTTTCGCTGCGGCCATTCCCGCCATCATCTCCGGCGGCATTGCCGAGCGTGCGCGCTTTAACCCCCAGCTGGTTGCCACGGCGCTGATGGTGGGCTTCGCATATCCGCTCTTCGAGGGTATTGCGTGGAACCAGCGCTTTGGCGTCCAGGCCTGGCTGGAGTCGAGCTTCGGCGCGCCCTTCCATGACTTTGCCGGCTCGGTGGTGGTGCACGCCTTTGGCGGTTGGGCGGCGCTGCCGGCCGTGATCCTGCTCGGCTCCCGCCGCGGCCGCTACACCAAGGATGGCGGCATAGCTGCGCATCCGCCGTCGAGCATCCCCTTCCTTGCACTGGGTGCGTGGATCCTCGCCGTGGGCTGGTTCGGTTTTAACGTCATGAGCGCGCAGACACTGGACCAGATGAACGGTCTGGTCGCAATGAACTCGCTCATGGCCATGGTCGGCGGCACGCTGGTCGCTGCTCTGATGGGCAAAAATGATCCGGGCTTTGCCTACAACGGCCCGCTTGCGGGACTGGTCGCGATTTGCGCCGGTTCGGACCTGATGCATCCGGTCGGCGCCCTGGTCACCGGCGGCATCGCCGGTGCCATCTTTGTGTGGCTCTTCACGCTCACGCAGAACCGCTGGAAGATTGATGATGTGCTCGGGGTCTGGCCATTGCACGGGCTATGTGGTGCGTGGGGCGGAATCGCCGCGGGTATCTTCGGTTCGAAGGCCTTGGGCGGTATGGGTGGAGTGTCACTGCTATCGCAGCTGGTCGGCACCGTGCTGGGTATCACCATTGCCACGCTCGGCGGGCTGCTGGTCTATGGTGCGCTGAAAATGTGGATCGGCATCCGCCTCGATCCCGAGGACGAGTACGTTGGCGCAGACTTGACGATCCACAAGATCACGGCCACGCCTGAGCGTGAGGTGAGCTGGTAAGGCAGGAACTAGCGCAGGGTGGGTGTCGCTTCGCGCTACCCGGCCTGCGCGTCAACCGTGGTCGTCGCTCACCGGCGCCGACGGGGTGGTGGGACTGCAGGCGTACACTCGCTCTCGCTCGTCCCCGCTGCTATCGCCCGATGCTGCGACGGATGTCGATGCTGTGCACGCCGAACGGTTTGCCCTCGCGATGCGCCGCGAACTCGCTAAAGAACAGCTTCAGTGTGTGCGACACCGTGGGGAAGGCGATCTCGTCCCACGGTATCTGGTCTTCGGCAAATAGCTTCACCTCGAGGCTTTCGGTACCCGCCTCAAAGCCCAGATCGAGCAGCCGCGCGCGATAGAACAGGTGCACCTGGTGGACGTGCGGCACGTTGAGCAAGGTGAATAAGCCCTGTAATTCGATGCGGGCACCCGCTTCTTCAACTGTCTCGCGCTGCGCAGCCTCTTCCGTGGTCTCCTCGTTTTCCATGAAACCCGCTGGCAGCGTCCAGTAACCGCGTCGTGGTTCGATTGCGCGGCGGCACAGGAGCAGCTGCGGCTGGCCGTCCTGCATCCAGAGCGGAATGCTGCCAATGACCATCTTCGGATTCTGATAGTGGATGGTGCCGCAGTGGCCGCAGATGTGACGCAAGCGGTTGTCATCTGCCGGCATGGCTAGCGAGACCGGTTGTCCGCAATCGGAGCAGAAATTCATCGGTAGCAGGGAAGGCCGGCCCGTAGCGCGGCAGAAAGTGGATGTCGCCGAGTGTAGCATTCACCGACACGCCTCATTTATCTTCATTCTGCGTTTGCATCGCGAAGCCACATGCGTTATATTTGCGGTCTTCAGACGCGGGGTGGAGCAGTCTGGCAGCTCGTCGGGCTCATAACCCGAAGGTCACAGGTTCAAATCCTGTCCCCGCAACCAGACAAGAGAAGGGTCCGGGTTTTCCGGACCCTTTTGTTTTTGAGGATCAGCATTGGGCGCGTCACCGGGCGGCATGCAGACCGGTGTGGGACGGCTTCATGGGCGAATGACAAGTCCGCCGAACTACCCTATAATCCGGCTCAACTTGAGTCCGCGCGCAGTGCCCAGCTTCGCTGCAATACGGTCGGTCCAAGAGTCTTACCAGGCGCAGATCACGCCAGCGACCACAAAAAAATTCCACATCCGGTCCCTGGCTCGCCAGCATCACCACACATGTATTTGCCTGCGGCGTCCTTGATGCAGGCCTTGATTTTAAGCCGCTCACTGCAACCAACCCGCACTACACGAATCGTAGATGAATACAGCTGAGGCGAAGAAAGTCCTCGAGACGGCACTGCTATGTGCCCACGAGGCGATGGCGATCAATGACCTGAAAAAATTGTTCACCAGCCCGGGCGAGGTGCACGAATCGGCGCTCGACAGCGACACGATCAGCGCCATCCTCGATGAGCTGCAGCAGGAGTGGACTGAGCGTGGCATCGAGTTGGTGCGGCTCTCGACGGGCTGGCGTTTTCAAAGCCGCCCCGAGATGAAGGTCTTTCTTGACCGACTGAATCCGGAAAAGCCACCCAAATACACGCGTGCCACGCTTGAGACGCTGGCCATTATCGCTTACCGCCAGCCCGTGACCCGAGGCGACATCGAAGAGATTCGTGGCGTCGCGGTCAACTCGCAGACGATCAAGATGCTGGAAGATCGTGGGTGGGTGGACGTTATCGGTCACCGCGATGTACCGGGCCGTCCGGCACTGCTGGCAACCACCAAGCATTTTCTTGACGACCTCGGTCTTGCTTCGCTCGATGAGTTGCCGCCGCTGCAGCAAGTGGGACAGGATCACCTGCCCGGCGGGCCGGAGAACGCAATGGAGGCGATGGAGTTGAGCCTGCAAGCAACGCTGGATCAGGCATCCATTGATTTTGCCGACACGGATGCCGCGCCTGCCGATGTGCAGCAAGTATCGGTCGCGCGCGCGGAGGAGGCCGAAACCGAGGGCGGAGCCGAAGCCGTTGCTGAGTCCGAAGCGTTGCTCATGGACGCCGAAGCGGCTGATAACGGCTCGCAATCGGTTGATCATGCTGTGCCCGCCGTGCAAGCGCAGGTCGATGCAGCAATTCAATTTGACGAGCAAAGTCCGGCCGGAACGGACGAAGAGGTTTCCGGACAAAAGCCTGAAATAGGCGGCGATGCCCGCGCCGATGCTGGTGCGCCTGACGAAACCCTTCCCGAAGCCCAACATGACAGTTCACAATCCCAATGACACACCGCTGATGCCTGTCGCCGATCATGGCGAGGCGGCGGCATCGAGTGCTCCGGCTACCGATACCGACGACAAGGCACAGGATAAGAAGAATGCCCGACGTGGCGTTCGTGGTCCGCGGTCTTTGCGCCGTGCACGCGGCGCCGAGCGCGGCGAGGGAGCGCCACCCGAGGCTGGTCAGGGTAACGAGCCCGCGCCAAAGCAAGGGGCGGAGCGCAACCGCGGCAAGCGGTCGGGGCAGAATTCACGCCAGGGACAAAATCCCGGGCAAGGGCAGGGCGGCAAGTCGCGGCCTGCGGCGAAACAGGGCCAGCGGAAGCCCGACGCCGATGCCGATGCAATCTTTAGCCTTGTGACCTCCGGCGCCTTCGACGACCCCGTGGCCGGTGACGACAAGTCCGGGCGTGGACGTCAGTCCAAGCCGGTGCGGCGCGACCTTACCGCCGATGACGATGCACCCAAGCTGCATAAGGTGCTGGCCGAAGCCGGTCTCGGTTCGCGGCGCGACATGGAAGAACTCATCATTGCCGGCCGCGTGTCGGTTAACGGCGAGCCGGCTCACATCGGCCAGCGCATTCTGCCGGCTGATCAAGTTCGCATCAACGGCAAGCTTATCCAGCGCAAGGTCAGCACCAAGCCTCCGCGCGTGCTGGTGTACCACAAGCAGGCCGGGGAGATTGTCAGCAGCAGCGATCCCGAGGGGCGTGCCACGGTCTTCGACCGCCTGCCCGTCATCAAAACAGCCAAGTGGCTGGCCGTGGGCCGGCTTGATTTCAATACCGAGGGCTTGCTGCTCTTCACGACTTCTGGCGACCTCGCCAACCGGCTCATGCATCCGCGTTACAGCATTGAGCGCGAATATGCGGTGCGCACGCTTGGCGAGCTTGAGGAAGGAATGCGGCAGAAGCTGCTCTCCGGGGTGGACCTCGACGACGGTCCGGCGAACTTCAACAAGATTGCCGATGGCGGCGGCGAGGGCGTCAACAAGTGGTACCGCGTGACCATTTCCGAGGGCCGCAACCGTGAGGTGCGGCGAATGTTCGAGGCGGTCGGCCTGACGGTCTCGCGCCTGATTCGCACCCGTTATGGTGCGCTGACCTTGCCCAGCAGCCTCAGACGCGGACGCTGGGAAGAGCTCGACGAGCATGCCGTGCGTAACCTCATGGCGGCGAGTGGGTTGGAAAAGCCCCGGCAGGGTGCGCAATCCAAGGGCAAGGGAGCCGGGCAGGGGCAGGGGCAAGGGCAGGGCGGCAGGAACAGCAAGGCTGCGCAGGGGCCAAAGCGGCCGCGCCAGCCGGATCCGTTGCAGACCGCGCTCGGCTTCCCGGCCGCAGGCAAGGGCGGGCGTCCGCAGCGCGGCGGCCAGCAGCGTCGCGCCAATGCGAACGCCGCTGCGGCCGTCGGTGTTTGGTCGCCCGACACTTTCGGCATGGGTCAGCGCCGCCGTTCGCGCGGCTGACGGGTGATCCGACATTCCGTATTTGATAACTTCCTGATCCGGTTTTGCGTTGCGGCGCACGAACCAATCGAATATAATCATGGGCTTAGCGGAGCTGCCGGTAATTCGTGAGTGCGCAAGTGCTCCGAGGCGCCCGTGAAGCGGGAAGTATAAGAAGATGGGCAGATGCCCATTTTTTTTTTCCCGAACGCGTCGTGGTTGTCCGGCGCCGTATCCGGTCGCGTGTCGCGTCCGCTGTCGATGGGGTGATGTCTGGTGTTATCCGCGCTGATTGAAAAAACCGTGACCGGCATGGGTTACGAGGTGGTGGATGTCGAACTTGCCGCGCGCGGCCTGCTGCGCGTTTACATCGATACGCTGCCTGAAGAGGATCGGCCTGTGATGGTAGAGGACTGCGAAAAAGTCACGCACCAATTGTTGCACGTGCTGACGGTCGAGAACGCGAGTTATGAGCGCCTCGAAGTGTCGTCGCCGGGGCTGGATCGTCCGCTCAAGAAGCTGGCTGACTATGCGCGCTTCGCCGGTCAGGAGGCGGTGGTCAAGCTACGGATGGCCATGCCCGCCGCGGCTAATCGCAAGTCTTTCCAGGGTGTGCTGCACGAGCCCGAGGGCGAGACGCTGAAGCTTGAATTCGAAGGAAATGAAGGGCCGGCGATGCTGGAGTTTTCGTTGGCGGAAGTGGACAAGGCACGCCTAGTGCCCAAAGTGGATTTCAGGAGCCGTAAATGAGTCGCGAAATTTTGTTGCTGGTCGATGCGCTGGCGCGTGAGAAGAATGTCGACAAGGAAGTCGTCTTTGGCGCGCTCGAGCACGCACTGGCCCAGGCCACCAAGAAGCGCTACGAAGGTGAGGTCGATATTCGCGTGTCCATCGACCGCGACAGCGGCGAATTCGAGTCCTTCCGCCGCTGGCACGTGGTGCCCGATGAAGCCGGCCTGCAACTGCCTGACCAGGAGATTCTGCTGTTCGAAGCCAAGGAGCAGATCGAGGATATCGAGGTTGATGACTACATCGAGGAACCGATCGAGTCGGTCGACTTCGGTCGCCGCTTCGCACAAGATACCAAGCAGGTCGTCCTCCAGCGCATTCGCGACGCTGAGCGCGAGCAGATCCTGGCCGACTTCCTCGCCCGTGGCGATGCCCTGGTCACAGGCACGATCAAGCGCATGGAGCGCGGCGATGCCATCGTTGAGTCCGGCAAGATCGAAGCGCGCTTGCCGCGCGACCAGATGATCCCGAAGGAAAACCTCCGCATCGGCGATCGCGTGCGCGCCTATATTCTTCGCATTGACCGCAACGCGCGTGGCCCGCAGGTGATCCTCTCGCGCACCGCCCCGGATTTCATCTCGAAGCTGTTCGAGCTCGAGGTCCCCGAGATCGAGCAGGGTCTGCTTCAGATCAAGTCGGCAGCGCGCGACCCCGGCGTGCGCGCGAAGATCGCGGTATACACCAGCGACAAGCGTATCGACCCGATCGGCACCTGCGTTGGCATGCGCGGCTCGCGTGTGCAGAGCGTGACCGGCGAACTAGGCGGCGAGCGCGTCGATATCGTCCTGTGGTCCGACGATCCTGCCCAGTTCGTGATCGGCGCGCTGGCGCCGGCCAACGTGTCGTCGATCGTTGTTGACGAGGACAAGCACGCGATGGATGTCGTGGTCGATGAGGAAAACCTGGCGATTGCCATTGGTCGCGGCGGTCAGAACGTTCGTCTGGCTTCGGAGCTGACCGGCTGGCAGATCAACATCATGACGGCCGAGGAATCGGCGGACAAGGCGGCTTCGGAAACAGCGGCGGTCCGTACGCTGTTCATGGAAAAGCTCGACGTCGACGAGGAAGTGGCCGACATCCTTGCTCAGGAAGGCTTCGCCACGCTCGAAGAGATCGCTTATGTTCCGATCCAGGAGATGCTCGAGATCGAGGCTTTCGACGAGGATACCGTGAACGAACTGCGCAACCGCGCACGCGACGCGCTCGTCACCGAGGCCATTGCCTCGGAAGAAGGGCTCGAGGGCATGGACGAGGCGCTGATTAACCTCGAGGGTATGGATCGCGTTACTGCCGGCAAGCTGGGCCTGGCAGGCGTGAAGACGCTCGACCAGTTCGCGAGCCTCGCGTACGACGAGTTTGGCGCGATCCTCGCGCTGTCAACCGACCGCGCGCGCCAGCTGATCGATGAAGAATTCAAGGATGTGACAGACGATGAAATGCGACTGATCGATGCGAAGTACGACGACCGCGCCAAGGCACTACAGGCGCACGTCTGGAGTGTCGCAGAGAGCAAGTAAGCAGTCGGAACATCATCCCAACGCGTCACAAGAAAAGAGGATTGAATGGCGAGTAACAACGTAGCCCAATTTGCCACCGAGCTGAAGATGCCGGCGGACGTGCTGCTCAAGCAGCTGCGCGACGCGGGGGTCGAGAAGAGTTCGGCCGAGGACCAGCTGTCCAAGGAGGACAAGGATAAGTTGCTCGGCCACTTGCGCAAGGTCCACGGTGTCACAGCGGATGGTGAGAAGAAGAAGATCACCCTGACGCGCAAGGAAACCACCGAGATCAAGCAGGCCGATTCAAGCGGCAAGTCGCGCACCATCCAGGTTGAGGTTCGCAAGAAGCGCACCTTCGTCAAGCGTGACGACATGCCGGTAGCCACCGAAATCGAAGCACAGCCGCCGGCCGCACCTGTGATCGACGAGGCCGAACTCGCTCGCCGTGCCGAAGAGTCGCGTCGGCAGGCCGAGCTGATCGCCCGTCAGGAAGCAGACCTGCGCGAGAAGCAGGAACGGCTGGCCCAGCTTGAGGCAGAGCGCGTCGCTGAGCTGGCGCGCGCAGCCGAGCGCGCACAGGCCGAAGCCAGAACTGCGGCGGATGCCGCCAGGAGCGAAGCGACGGCAGTCGAGGACGCAGCTGCCGCTGCGGCGCGAGAGAAGGAATCTGCTGAACGCATCGCCGCTGCCGAGCGCGCCCGCAAAGCCGTGGCCGATGAGGTCGAGCAGATCAAGGCGATGATGGCCCAGCCGCGTAAGGTCATCAAGGCTCCCGAGCCTGCCGCGCCGGCTGCACGTGCTGAAGGCACGCTGCACCGCCCGGCGACCACCGGTACGGCCAAGCCCGGCGAGAAAAAGGAAGACAAGAAGCCCGGCGACAAGAAATCGATCAAGTCGGCCAATGTGTCGTCGACCTGGCAGGACGAGAAGAAGCGCAGCCCCGGCGGGCTGAAGACCCGTGGCGGACCCGCAGGCGGCGGCCGAGATGGCTGGCGCGCTGGTCCGCGTGGACGCCGCAATTCGCATCAGGATGATCGCGAATCCAACTTCCAGCAGCCGACTGAGGCAGTCGTGCGCGAAGTACACGTGCCGGAGACCATCACCGTAGCCGAACTGGCACACAAGATGGCAGTGAAGGCGGCCGAGGTCATCAAGCAGCTGATGAAGCTGGGGCAGATGGTCACCATCAACCAGGTGCTCGACCAGGAAACCGCGATGATCGTTGTCGAGGAAATGGGCCATGTCGCGCATGCGGCCAAGCTCGATGATCCTGAGGCCTTGCTCGAAGAGGGTGCGACACAAGCCGACGCGGAGCTGATGCCGCGTGCGCCTGTCGTCACCGTCATGGGTCACGTCGATCACGGCAAGACCTCGCTGCTCGACTACATCCGTCGTGCCAAGGTGGCCGCGGGCGAAGCCGGCGGTATCACCCAGCACATCGGTGCGTATCACGTCGAAACGCCACGCGGCATGATCACCTTCCTCGATACGCCGGGCCACGAGGCGTTTACCGCCATGCGTGCACGCGGTGCGAAAGCGACCGACATCGTCATCCTCGTGGTTGCTGCCGACGATGGCGTGATGCCGCAGACCAAGGAAGCGATATCGCATGCGAAGGCTGCGGGCGTTCCGCTCGTGGTCGCCATCAACAAGATCGACAAGCCAGGTGCCAACCCCGAGCGCGTCACTCAGGAACTGATCGCCGAGCAGGTGGTGCCGGAAGCCTATGGTGGCGAGTCGCCGTTCATTCCGGTCTCGGCCAAGACCGGCGAGGGTATCGACATGCTGCTCGAGAACGTGCTGCTGCAGGCCGAAGTGCTGGAGCTGACGGCAGCGGTCGAGGCGCCGGCCAAGGGTCTGGTCATTGAAGCCAAGCTCGACAAGGGACGTGGCCCGGTGGCCACCATCATGGTTCAGTCGGGCACGCTCAAGCGCGGTGACATCGTGCTTGCTGGCTCGGCCTACGGGCGCGTGCGCGCCATGCTCGACGAAAACGGCAAGGCCATCGCTGAAGCCGGTCCGTCGATCCCGGTCGAGATCCAGGGTCTGACGGAAGTACCGGCCGCCGGCGAAGAGGCGATGGTGCTGACCGACGAGCGCAAGGCGCGCGAGATCGCATTGTTCAGGCAGGGCAAGTATCGCGACGTCAAGCTGGCCAAGCAGCAGGCGGCCAAGCTGGAGAACATGTTCGAGCAGATGGCCGAGGGCGAGGTCAAGAACCTGCCGCTTATCATCAAGGCCGATGTTCAGGGTTCGCAGGAAGCGCTCGTCGCATCATTGCAAAAGCTCTCTACGTCGGAAGTGCGCGTGCAGGTCGTGCATGCGGCCGTCGGCGGTATCAGCGAGTCTGACGTCAACCTGGCACTGGCCTCGAAAGCCGTCATCCTTGGCTTCAATGTCCGTGCTGATGCGTCGGCACGCAAGCTGGGCGAGACCTCAGGTATCGATATCCGCTACTACAACATCATTTACGACGCGATCGACGAGATCAAGGCGGCCCTGGGCGGCATGCTCACGCCAGAGAAGCGCGAACACAATATTGGTTTGGTCGAGATCCGCCAGGTCTTCCATGTCAGCAAGGTCGGCTCGATCGCCGGCTGCTATGTGCTCGACGGCATGGTCAAGCGGGGCTCGAACGTGCGCCTGCTGCGCGACAACGTCGTGCTATGGACTGGTGAGCTCGATTCGCTCAAGCGCTTCAAGGATGATGTGAAAGAAGTGAAGTCTGGCTTCGAGTGCGGCCTGTCGCTGAAGAACTTCAACGACATCAAGGAAGGCGACCAGCTGGAAGTATTCGAAGTCCAGGAAGTCGCACGCAGCTTGTAATTCACCAGGATACCGCTCCCCGGCTTGTGCCGGGGCGGTTCTGAAGCATGGTCAAACACAGCAAATCCATTCCCGGACGCAGCCAGCGCGTCGCCGACCAGATCCAAAAGGATCTGGCCGAGCTGATTGCCATGGAAGTGAAGGATCCGCGCGTCGGCATGGTCACGCTGACCGAGGTACAGCTGACCCCCGATTACGCGCATGCCAAGATTTTCTTCACCACCCTGAATGATGAGCCGGCAGCCGTACAGAACACCTTGCAGGGCCTGAAAAAAGCGTCTGGCTTCTTGCGCGCCCAACTCGGGCGACGCTTGCATATCCACACGTTACCTGAGCTGCACTTCATGCACGATATCTCCACGTCACGGGGGGCAGCGTTGTCGAAGCTGATCGACGAAGCGAACGCCACCCGCGCGAAAGACGGAGACGAGCAGTAACGCTCCACGCCGCCTGATGAACCTGCCCGTGAAACGCAAGCGCGTGCCCGTGCACGGCGTGCTGCTGCTCGACAAGCCCGCCGGCATGAGCAGCACACAGGCGCTGGCCAAGGCGAAGTGGTTGCTCAACGCGGAGAAGGCAGGACACACCGGTACGCTCGATCCTTTTGCCACCGGCCTGCTACCGTTGTGCTTCGGTGAGGCCACAAAGTTTGCGCAGGATTTGCTCGAAGCAGACAAAACCTATGAAGCCGTCGTGCGGCTGGGTATCACCACGACGACGGGCGACACCGAGGGCGAGGTTGTTGAGACGCGTCCGGTGACAATCTGCCGCGACGAGGTGGAAGCCGTATTGCGGAACTTTCGCGGACCCATCCGGCAAGTGCCGCCGATGTATTCGGCCTTGAAGCGCGATGGCAAGCCGCTTTACGAATATGCGCGCAAGGGCATCACGCTCGAACGCGAGGCGCGCGATGTCAGTATTCATGCGCTGGAATTGATCGATTTGGCACTGCCGGAAATGACGCTGCGTGTCACCTGCAGCAAGGGAACGTATGTGCGCGTGCTCGGTGAGGACATCGGTGCGGCGCTGGGTTGTGGCGCCCACCTGCGGGCCTTGCGCCGGACCGGCATTGACACCCTGGATCTGTCCGCCGCCACCGGGCTTGACGCGCTGGCCTCGTTGGCCGAGGACAAGCGGCCTGCACACCTGCTACCGGTCGACGCGCTGTTGTCGACCTTCCCGTTGCTGCAACTCGATGCCGAATTGGCACGCCGCTTCGGGCAGGGGCAACGGATTGCCCTGCAGCGCGCAGGGATCACTGCGCCCTGCCGGGACGGACGAGTGCGGGTCTACGGGCCAGGCCTCGTATTGCTCGGCACGGCGAGGCTGGTGGAAGGTGCGTTGCTGGTTCCCGAACGGCTGATGTCCAGCATCCCAACCCATTGAAATTTCAGGATTTTTCTCAATTCTGACACGCCGGCGTGCTAAACTCGCGGGTTTCCCGAATCTATCTTGCTCCGCATCCCATGACCACTACCCAACGCGCGCTGCGCAACATCGCCATCATCGCCCACGTCGATCATGGCAAGACCACGCTGGTTGACCAGCTGCTCAAACAATCGGGCACCTTCCGCGAAAATCAGCAGGTCGACAGCCGCGTGATGGACTCGAACGATCTCGAAAAAGAGCGCGGCATCACCATCCTCGCGAAGAACTGCGCGGTTGAGTACGAGGGTACGCACATCAATATCGTTGACACCCCCGGTCACGCCGACTTTGGTGGCGAGGTCGAGCGCGTGCTGTCGATGGTCGATTCAGTGCTGCTGCTGGTCGATGCGGTCGAGGGCCCGATGCCGCAAACCCGCTTCGTTACCCGCAAGGCGCTCGGTCTGGGCCTCAAGCCCATCGTCGTCGTCAACAAGATCGACCGTCCGGGCGCGCGCCCTGACTGGGTGATTAATGCGACCTTCGAACTGTTCGACAAGCTCGGCGCGACCGAGGAACAGCTCGATTTCCCGGTCGTGTTTGCGTCCGCGCTCAACGGTTATGCCAGCCTCGATTCGGAAGTGCGCGAAGGCGACATGAAGCCACTGTTCGACGCCGTCCTCAAGCACGTGCCGGTACGCGACGACGACTTCGAGGGTCCGCTCCAGCTGCAGATCTCGTCGCTCGACTACTCATCGTATGTCGGCAAGATCGGTATCGGTCGCATCACGCGTGGCCGCGCCAAACCGCTGCAGGATGTACTGATCCTCAACGGACCGGATTCGACCCCGATCAAGGGCCGCATCAACCAGGTGCTGAAATTCAAAGGTCTCGAGCGTGAGATCGTGCCTGAAGCGATGGCCGGTGACATCGTGCTGATCAACGGTATCGAAGACATCGGTATCGGCTCCACCGTCTGCGCGGTGGATGCGCCGGACGCACTGCCCATGCTGACCGTCGACGAGCCGACTCTGACGATGAATTTCATCGTCAACACCTCGCCTCTCGCCGGCCGCGAAGGCAAGTTCGTCACCAGCCGCCAGCTGCGCGAGCGCCTCGAGCGCGAACTGAAATCCAACGTTGCGCTGCGTGTCGCCCCCACGAGTGATGACACCATTTTCGAGGTATCCGGTCGCGGTGAACTGCATCTGACCATCCTGCTCGAGAACATGCGCCGCGAAGGCTACGAACTTGCTGTCTCGCGCCCGCGCGTGGTCTTCAAGATGGTTGATGGCGTGCGTCATGAACCCTTCGAGAATCTCACCGTCGATGTCGAGGAAGTGCACCAGGGTGGTGTGATGGAAGAACTTGGTCGACGTCGCGGCGACTTGCAGGATATGCAGCCAGACGGCAAGGGCCGCGTGCGTCTCGAATACCGTATCCCGGCGCGTGGCCTGATCGGCTTCCAGGGCGAATTCATGACGCTCACGCGCGGCACGGGTCTGATGAGCCACGTGTTCGATGCCTATGGACCGGTTGATCCGAGCAAAGGCGAGCTGGCCGGCCGCCGCAATGGCGTGCTCATTTCGCAGGACGATGGCGCTGCCGTCGCCTATGCGCTGTGGAAGCTCCAGGATCGCGGCCGCATGTTCGTCAGCCATAACGACCCGGTGTACGAGGGTATGATCATCGGCATTCACTCGCGCGACAATGACCTCGTGGTCAATCCGATCAAGGGCAAGCAGCTGACGAACGTGCGTGCGTCAGGAACTGATGAAGCCGTACGGCTGGTTCCGCCGATCGAGCTGACGCTGGAGTACGCGGTCGAGTTCATTGAGGATGACGAACTGGTCGAGATCACGCCGAAAAGCATCCGCCTGCGCAAGCGCTACCTGAAGGAACATGAGCGCAAGCGCGCCTCGCGCGAAGAAGCGGCATAAGCCTGTACGGCACAAAGAGAAAGCGCCTGACGGCGCTTTTTCTTTTTTCCCCTCCGTTACAATCATTCTCATACAACGTATCCCGATCACCGTGAGCCCGCATCGAAACAAGCTTCCGTCCCGCCGCCTGTCCGTCGCCCCTATGCTCGACTGGACGGACCGCCACTGCCGCTATTTTCATCGGCAACTGACGAAACACACCTGGCTCTACACAGAGATGGTGACGACCGGCTCGGTCATCCATGGTGATGCACCGCGTCAGCTCGACTTCAATCAGGAAGAGCATCCGGTTGCGCTGCAGCTCGGTGGCAGCGAGCCGGATGAGCTCGCCGCGTGCGCGAAGCTCGGAAAGCAATGGGGTTACGATGAGATCAACCTGAACTGCGGCTGCCCGTCCGAGCGCGTCCAGCGGGGTGCGTTCGGCGCCTGCCTGATGGCCGAGCCTTCACTGGTTGCCGACGGCGTGAGAGCGATGCGTGATGCGGTCGATATTGACGTCACCGTCAAGCACCGCATTGGCATCAATGATGTCGAGTCCTACGATTTTGTGCGTGACTTTGTCGGTACCATCGCGGAGGCCGGCTGCAAAACGTTCATTGTCCACGCGCGTAATGCAATCCTCAAAGGCCTGTCACCGAAAGAAAACCGCGATATCCCGCCGCTCAAGTATGCCTATGCGTACCAGCTGAAAAAGGATTTCCCGCAGCTCGAGATTATCGTCAATGGTGGTATCCGTACGCTGGAAGAGATCGACATGCACCTGGAGCATCTCGATGGCGTGATGATCGGTCGCGAGGCTTATCACAATCCCTGGCTACTCACGGCTTTCGACGAACGCTACTACGGCGATCAGCCTTTCACCCAGACACGTTTGCAAGTGGTCGAAGCCATGTTGCCCTACATCGCTTCCCAAGTCGCTACCGGTGGTCCGCGCATGAACTCCATCGTGCGCCACATGCTGGGTATCATGATGGGCTTGCGCGGCGCACGTGAGTTCCGACAGAAAATGTCGGACGCAAAAGCGCTGGCCTGCGGCGATCCACAGCTGCTCTGGCAGGCGGCACAGGCTCTGCCTGAAGCAGCCTGATCATTCTCTGCAGGCCTGTTTATCGCCGGCGTTGACGACAGGTATACAACCGGACAGCCGGCACGCTGGTCGCGGATGCCTCGCGTGAGGTCCATATGCCTTTAGCCGGTTATAGAGTGTCTTCACGCTGATTCCCAGTACTGATGCGGTCAGTCGCTTGTTACCGCTGAAGTGGCTCAGCGTAGCCATGATCAGTTCGCGCTGTGCATCGGCCAGTGGCGTACCCACCGGAAAGCGCAACGTCCCATTGGTCAGCACGGTAGTTCCCACCCCGCGCGCAGGGGGCGCGTCCACATCCACAACATCAGCCGACAGAATGTAGGCCCGGTGGACAACATTCCGCAGCTCCCTCACGTTTCCTGGCCAGGTATGGTTACGCAGAACCTCAATGGTCGAACGCGAGAACCGTTTGGATGTGCCAGCCTGCGTATTCAGCTCCTTCAGGAAATGGTAAGCCAGCAACTCGATATCGTGTCCGCGCTGGCGTAGCGGCGGTACCCGGATCGGCAAGACCGCAAGCCGATACATCAGATCTTGCCGCAGCTGCCCCGCCTGGACCGATTGCAGCAGCGAGCGGTTCGTCGCTGCAATGAGCCGCACATCCACGCTGACCTGGTCGCTTCCACCGACCCGATGAAAGCAGCCACTCTCAAGCACCCGCAGCAGCTTGACCTGCATATCACAGGGCATTTCGGTGATCTCATCGAGGAAGAGCGTGCCGCCGCTGGCATGCTCGAAGTAGCCCGTCTGCTGCCGAAGAGCACCGGTGAAACTTCCCTTTTCGTGCCCAAACAGCGCCGCCTCAATCAGATGACCCGGGATCGCGCCGCAATTGACGGCGACGAACTGGCGCCCCGACCTTTGGCTGGACAGATGCAGGGTATGAGCAATGAGCTCCTTACCGGTGCCGCTTTCGCCTTCGAGCAAGACGGTGGCGTCGGTGCTGGCCGCGCGCTCAAGCTGGCGATACAGGTCTTCCATCACCACTGAACTGCCGTATAGCCGCCCGAATTGCTTCAGCGCTTTCTTATTGGTCATCCATTCACCGCCAAGAAACAAGCATTGGACACCTGCCGTGCCTGGCCGCGCCCCACAGTGTTTCATTCCCTGCGGGAGATCAAACGCGATCAGTCATTCCGCATCACAGCGATCGCTGCACGCGATACGGGTAGCGTGAATGGTTTTGCTGAATCGCAGACGGTCACCCTCCATGTTGAAACTTATGCAGCATGCCCCAGTCAAGACGGAAGGCGACGACTTCATCGTTAGTTGAAAGGAATGGCAATGAACTCAAGACTGCATGCTTCAAAATTACTCATCCTGGCGGGCTTGCTGACGATGAGCGTCGCAGCCTGCAACCGCGGCGGTGGCGGCAGCGCAGACCAGGGCGGCACCGGCGGTACGAGCAGCGCGCCCAGCTCGTCGGCACCGGCCACCACCACACCGCCGCCGTCCGAGTCGCCGGGAGCCGCGCCGAGCGCCCCCTCGGGTGGGGACAGCACCACGCCGCCGGGCGGTGCATCCACACCGGGTGGTGGTAGCAGCGGTTCACCTGGAACCGGCAGCGCCGGCAGCGGTGCATCATCCAGCGGTGCTGACACCTCGAGCGTCAGTCCCTCAGGCTCGTCAAGCGCTGGTGCCTCGGGTACGGGTAGTGGCGGGACTGGCACCAGTACACCGGGCAGTGCGGGCAGTGATAGCGGTCTGGGCAGCAGTTTGGGCGGCGCATCGGGCAGTTCGACCGGTGGCAGCAGCAGCCCGGGTGGATCGCGGTAAGCGCTCTCCTGCGCCTGAAGAATGCATCATTTCTTTATGAGGACGGTCGATATGAACAGACAAATCACTCGCTGGTTGGCATTGCTGTTATTGCCCTTGTTCGTCACCGGCTCGCTGGTCGCTTGCCAGAGAGCTGGTGAAGATAGCGGGGCAGCAGGCTCATCCGGGCGCAGCGGCATCGGCAGCTCGCAATCCGGTGGAGGCAAGGCGACGGACAGCCGCGGCGGTACCAGCGGTACCGGCAGTGACAGCAGCCGTGGTGCTGGTGCCGGCACGGAGCCGGGTTCTCCGTCGGGCCCGTCAAAGTCCCCGTCGCAGTAGAAGTAAATTCGCTGCGCGCAGCGCACTCCGAAAGGGACGGGCCCGCAGGTACTGTCCCTTTCTTCTTCCTATCGCCGTGACCGTTTCATCCGGTCAGTTTGCCCGATGCCACATGTCCTGATTGTTGATGCCGATACGCTGAACACGGGAGCACTGAGCGCCATGCTATCCGGCGAGCCTTGCACCTGTACTGTTGCGTCCAGCCTGAAGCAGGCTGTCATACAGCTGGCGATCCAACTGCCTGACCTTATCCTCGCTGCGCAGCATCTGCCAGATGGCAGCGGGCTCGACCTGCTCGAAGCATTGAGCGTCAGCGATCCGCCGGCGCTGGCGCTCATGGCTGAGCAGCCCACGGCGACTCAGGTGATCGATGCCTTCCGCCGCGGAGCAGTCGACTATTTGATCAAGCCGGTCGATCTGCGCCGTCTGCGCCAATTAATGGGCTCGTGTAAACCACGTCTCCGCACTGAGACATCGCTCACGGCTGTTGCACCGCAACTGTTGGGTTCGTCAGCAGTGATGCAGACCTTGCGTGAGCATATCGGCCGCGTCGCCCCGACCGAGGCCAACGTACTGCTGCTGGGCGAAAGCGGCACCGGCAAGGAACTCGTTTCGCAGAGCATCCATGCGCTTTCGTTGCGTCACAGTCGACCCTTTCTCCCGGTGAACTGCGGTGCGATCTCTCCGCACCTGATCGAAAGCGAGATCTTTGGTCACGAGCGAGGCAGCTTCACCGGCGCAGATCGGCAGCATAAGGGTTACTTTGAACGTGCCTCAGGCGGTACGCTCTTCCTTGATGAAGTGATCGAAATGCCGATCGAGCTGCAGGTCAAGCTGCTGCGCGTGCTCGAAACGGGGACCTTCATGCGTATTGGCAGCAATCAAGAGTTGAGCGCCAACGTGCGCATCATCGCCGCAACCAACCGCGATCCGGAGGCAGCCATTGCCGAGGGACGTCTGCGGCTCGACTTATACCACCGGCTGAATGTCTTTCCGCTCAGGATTCCGGCGTTGCGAGAGCGTGGACAGGATATCGAAATACTCGCTCGTCATTTTCTCGAGGAATTCAACACAACCCACGGTACCGGTAAGCAGATCTCCGCCAAGGCACTGGTTACGCTTTGCCAGTACCACTGGCCCGGTAATGTTCGTGAACTGCGTAATTTCATTCATCGTGCCTACATCCTTTCTGACCAGCTACTCGACGTAACCACTCTTGAGACCGAGCCCGCACGCAGTCCGGCAACAGCCTTGACGCTGGCCATTCCGGTCGGCACCTCACTGGCCGATGTTGATCGCAAGCTGATCTTCGCCACGCTCGAGCTTTGCGGTGGTGTGAAAAAACGTACTGCCGATCTGCTCGGGATCAGCCTGAAGACCCTCTATAACCGGCTTGAGGAATATGCCAGCGACGAACACGCGGCATTCCGGGATGTGACCCATCAGGGCATGCCTGCGTCCATGGCCTTGCAAGTACCACACCACCTATGAGGCACTTAATCGATCTGGCGCCAGTCCAATCGGAACGCATTCCGCGTACCAACCACCCGATAAATGAAAGGACACCAGATGAGTCTCACTTCCGATCCCTCCCAAGGGACACCGGGCCCGCAGGGCGCCCGTATTGTTCAGCGCTATCCTGATGATGACAGCGGACCGGGGCCAGAGATCATGGCCGCCGGGACACTGCAGGGTGATGATGTGGTCAACCTGCAAGGGGAGAAGCTTGGCAATATCGAGGCCATCATGCTCGACGTACAAGGTGGCCGCATCGCGTATGCGGTCTTATCCTTTGGCGGCATCCTCGGCCTGGGCGACAAGCTGTTTGCCATACCCTGGAGCTCGCTGACGCTCGACGCCGACCGCAAGTGTTTCATCCTCGACGTACCCAAGGATAGGCTGCAGAGCGCACCCGGCTTCAATAAAGATCATTGGCCCTCGATGGCCGAAGAGAGCTGGGCTTCGCAAGTTCACTCATATTACAACCAGCAACCGTACTGGCGGCAGTAGCTCGCAGGTTGCGATGTCGGCGCCGTCGGCATTGCCGCCTCTCTCTTCCGCACCCGGCTGCTCGAAATCTCGTCGACCGCGGTGCGGGCGAGTCCAGATGGCAGGCCCGCCTCCTCGCTGTGCCATGCACCTGACATGGATGCTGTTCGGCAGGTGAGGCATCTCATCGTTTCATCAACTCAAACGCATTGCAGGAGAACAGTATGTGGATCAGTAAAAGGATGTCCGTGTTCATCGTCATGGTGGCAGCGCTCGCTGCGGGTTGCCAGGGTAACGGTGATCTATTCGGTCGCAGTTCATCGCAACAGGTCCAGCCAATCGCATCCAACGTCAACGGTACTGGCATCATCCAGTCAATCGAGGTCGTACCGCGCTCCCAGGGCATTGGCTTAGGTACGCTCGCTGGTGCTGCCGTTGGCGGCATCATCGGCAGTCAGGTCGGCGGCGGTAGCGGACGCACGGTAGCCACTGCTGCCGGCGCGGCTGGTGGAGCCTATGTCGGCAGCGAAATGGAGAAGCGTCGCAGCGCAGGTCAGGTTTTCAAGGTCACTATTCGGATGGACGACGGCACCACGCAATCATTCGCGCAGGAAGCCGCTCCAACCATCAAGCAGGGCGACCGCGTACAGATCACCAACGGTGTCTTGACGAAACTTTGAGCAGATGATGTCGCGCATGGTTCGCGCGGCATTTGATACCCGCCAAAGCGCCGCGAGGATTCGCGCCGGTACCACTCCAACAACTAACCACCAATCACGCAAGGAGATTTCCAGATGGCCACGATTCATCTCGACACCGGCGCTAACCATCCGGGCGGAACCCTGATCTCGCAGGACAATGTCATCCGGCGTCCGCTATTCCCGGCCATACGCTGGGGTGCGGTGCTGGCAGGCGTGGCGGTCGGTATTTCGGTGCAGCTCGTACTCACCCTGCTGGGTATTGCCAGCGGCCTGTCGATGACCAGCGTGCAGCAGGCAGAGATGCCCGGTGCTGGCGCGCTGGTATGGGCCGGTATTGCAATGCTCATCTCTGCGCTTGTGGGCGCCTATGTCGCTGGCCGTATGTCCGGCCTCAAGCGCAAGATGGATGGCATGCTGCACGGTGTGGTGTCGTGGGCAGTGACGACACTGCTTTTCGTCGTACTGGCCACCTCGGCCGGCGGCTCTTTGCTGTCAGGCCTCTTCGCCAGTGTCGGGCAGGGCGCGAATACGGTGGTACAGAGTGGCACTTCGGTCGGCGGTCTCACCGCGCTGCTTAACCGCCAGCTTGGTACCAATATCAGCGCCGACAACATGCGCACACTGCAAGGCCATATCACTGCTGGCCGGCGGGATCAGGCGATCAACTTCATGAGCAGCACGATGGGTGTGGAGCGCGAGCGTGCATCGACCATCGTCGACCAGGCCCTTATTCTGTCGGGGTCACCCGAGCAGGCATCGCCGCAGGGGCGGGCCGCTGCCGACCGGGCGATCGAGGGCGCCAGCACGGCGGCGTGGGTCGCATTCGGCGCTGTCGCACTATCGCTGGCGCTGAGTTTCGTTGGTGGCGCGCTGGGTGCCATGGGCGCGCGTCGTACGACCTGGGCCGAGTCGGATGACATGGAAAGTACACCGACCATGAACCCCATCCGCACTGACCCCGCGCGATCCTGAGCAGGATGCGCCGCCTTGAAACTGCATGGGTAGGAAGCTGTCTTAGTCTACTCATTCGAGAGGGCGCCATGCTGAGAACTGATGACGGAAGAACCGGTCCGGCGAGCGCACCGCACAAACGCTTTGCCTGCATGACCGCCGGTCAATCGTCGGCCACCGAGCTGTTGCGGTCCTGTCCGGTCGTCACGGCGACGGGGCAGCCGATGGGGAGGGTGCGCTCGGTTCTGGTGGACATGCACAATCGGCAGCTACGCTTTGTCATCGTCGCTCCGCAGGGCGGCAAGGCGCCGGTAGTGATCCCGTGGCAAGCGCTGTACTTCGATTCCTCTCTGGTGAGGCTGGTGTATTACACGTTTTCTTGAAATTGATGGTGGCGCTTCGCTGTGGCGCGATTGGCCATCATTGGCGCGTCACTCCATCACTGCGGACAGTGGCACGAGGGCAGTAATGCATCGGGTATGGGCGAGGGTTTGGGATGCGCCTTCATCCTCGCAGTCAGTATCCGAAGTCAATGTCGGTCGTTGATATCAACCAGGACATGAAGGAGCAATGATGACTCAGATCAGGCACCGCATCGATGTGAATGTACCGCTGAGGTCGGTCTACAACCAGTGGACCCAGTTCGAGGATTTTCCACGCTTCATGGAAGGCGTGCACGAAGTCTGGCAACTCGATGATACTCACCTGCACTGGCGCGCTCACCGCCAGGGGCGGGAGATCGAGTGGGATTCAGAGATCGTCGAGCAGATACCAGACCAGGTGATCGGCTGGCGCGATATTGGTGGCCCGGGCAACCACGGCAATTTGCGTTTCTTTCCGCTCACCGAAGATGCTACCCGGGTTGAACTGGAGATCAACCTCGCAGCCCGGCTGCCGGCCAGCGAGCACGCACAGCACGAGACCGATCTGCGACGCCGCATCGAGCAGGATCTGATGCGTTTTAAGGACATGCTCGAAACGCAGGGACTGGAGTCGGGGGCGTGGCGCGGCGAAATCCACCAAGGCAAGCCGCAGCCGCCATCGCCGTCTGCCACTGCGTGAAGCCTCGTGATCCGGACAGCCGGATGACCTGATTGCCGGATTACTTCCGGTTCTGCGTGCTGGTGGCGGCGTCCTGCACGCGCTCGCCACCGCGCTCGACGTCCTTGCCAAAGCCGCGCATGGTATTACATCCGGACAGGGCGATACCGACTGCCAGCACGCCGAGCCCGCGCATCAAATAATTAAGCATCAGATGCTTGAGAGTGAATTGCCGCATGGTGTGCCTCCTTGTCAGTGACTACGGTTGGCCACGCCCGCTGTCGGCGCGAACGTGGTGATGGATCGGCTTGCTTTTCTCTGCCCGGGCTTCAGCAGCCACTGCCAGGTGGCTCCGGCAAGGCGTACGATGGCGCGCAGGCGGGCCGTATCTCGCAGAAGCAGCAAAGCGAGCGGCAGCAATGCCCTGGCGGTGCCGCCCGCTACCGCGCGCGCCATCTGCTCCTGTGAATCACGCTGCCCGGCAGCCCGGCGCTTGCGTACCAAAGCGGTGGTCCTGTCTCTTATCTTTGGTGCCATCAGCACGAGCAGTGCGACACCTCCTGCCACCCAGAGCGGGTGCTCCATCATCCACAGTACGACGGGGCTCTGTGCGACCCGCTCGCGAAGCGTCGGCTTGTCCGCCGCTGCATGCGGACCTGCTCCTGTACTGCTCATGCCGCGCGACGGCGACGTGCCCGCTTCGCCTGCCAGCATGCGGCGGTAGACCGCACGGCTGGCTTCGATCTGCTCGAGCAGCGCGCTGCGTTCGTCTTCCAGCGAAGGCTTCATAGATACTCCCTGACCAGAGCAACATCCCGTTTCAATTCCTCGCGCAGGGTATTCAGGCCGGCTGTCTGGGATGGGCGCCTGCGCGCCAGCCCGATACCCGCGGCCGCACCGCTTGCATACAGGGCCACCACCAACCACGCGGCGAGCGTTCGGTATTCACTGTCCCAGAAGCTGACGATGATCGCGATACCCAGAAACAGCAGCACGAACAGTCCGAGCAGCACTGCCGCGGCGTAGCCGATCATCTGTGCGGCGAGTTCACGACCCTGCAGTTTGACCTCGATACGTAACAGCGCGAGATAATCACCGAGCCGATCGATGGCAATCAGTGACAGCTGCCGTGTTTTTTTCAGAGTTTCGAACACGCGACAATCTCCTGTCAGGTCGTTCGTATCAGCTACGGCGCAGGATTGTGCCGATCAGGAGCCCGAGCCCGGCAGCAAGGGCTACGGACTGCAGGGGCTTGTCTTTCACATAGTCCACCGTCATGTCGCGGCCGTGGCTGAACTGCCGTGTCGCCTGCTCGGCGATACCACGTGCGGCATAGCGCATCGACGAGAAGCGTGCAAGGATGCGGTCGCGCGCTTCCTGCAGCTCGTGCTCATTCAGCGTGGACGCATGCGACATTAGCGCATCGAGATCGCTCTTGAGAATCGATAACTCGTCGCGCAGGCGCGCAGTCCTGCTGGCCGGAGCATGGCTACTGACGCCGGATTCTCCCGTACTGCCGGTACTGCTGCCACTCTTGTGCAGCCCCGTCGATTCACTACCGGTGGTCGGATAAGTCGGTTCCATCGCTATGGTCTCCTGCGGTTGCGTTTGAGGGAGGGCGGCGCAGCACATGCCAGCCGTCAAGGCCAGCGAGTACATTCCGTTAGTGGATAGGCAAGGTATGCACGGCAAAGTTCGTGTGTTTGATCCGCGTCGGGCGACCCGTGGCATGTGCGATGTTTGCGGCGTTCGCCGGGTCACAGTACCGCGAGCTTGAGGTAATCGTGATCCTTGTCCGCCATCCGCAGGGAAGATTGACAGACAGGCTGAGCGGAGCGCCATGAGGAAGCATGCCCTCATGCTAAGATTTGCGCGGCTCAAGTTTCAGATTAATAAAAAGGGAGACCCCACTTGAAGATTCGCACCCTCACACTCGCTGCCGCTGCCGCTATCACCTTCGGCGCTCCCGGAGCCCATGCGCAGATATCGAATGACACGATACGCATCGGCTTCATCACCGATATGTCCGGTGTTTATGCCGACGTTGACGGACCCGCCGGTACCGACGCAATCAAGATGGCGATTGCCGATTTTGGCGGCAACATCAACGGCAAGAAAATCGAGTTACTGACCGCTGACCACCAGAACAAGGCCGACATTGCCGCCAGCAAGGCACGCGAATGGTTCGACCGCCAGGGTCTCGATATGCTTATCGGCGGCACCAACTCAGCGACCAACCTGGCCATGGCCAAGGTCGCAGCCGAGAAGAAGAAGCCTTTCATCTCGGTTGGTGCGGGTACCTCGCGGCTCACCAACGAGGAGTGCACGCCCTACACCATTCACTATGCCTACGACACCGCAGCAATGGCGCGCGGTACGGCCGCGGCACTGACCAAGCAAGGCAACAAAGACTGGTATTTCCTGACCGCTGACTACGTATTTGGCATCTCCCTCGAGAACGACGCGGCGCAGATCGTTAAATCGGGGGGTGGCCGGGTGATGGGGTCGACTCGCCATCCTCTGGCAGCTGCCGACTTCTCGTCCTTTCTGCTGCAGGCGCAAGGCTCGAAGGCTCAGGTGCTCGGGCTAGCCAATGCTGGCGGAGATACCGTGAACTCGATCAAGGCTGCCAACGAGTTCGGCATCAACAAGAAGATGAAGCTGGCCGGCCTGCTGATGTTCGTCAACGATGTGCACGCGCTGGGACTGAATGTCACGCAGGGCATGTACCTCACCGACGGCTGGTACTGGGACACCAACGAAGAGACGCGCGCCTGGTCAAAGCGCTTCATGCAGCGTAACAAGAAAGCGCCCTCGATGCTGCATGCCGCCGATTACTCGGCCACCAACTTCTACCTGAACGCGGTCAAGGCCATCGGCACTGACGACGGTGACAAGGTGATGGCCAAGTTGAAGTCCACCCCAGTCAATGATGTGTTCGCCAAGAACGGCATCGTGCGTCCCGATGGACGCATGGTGCATGACATGACGCTCATGCAAGTGAAGTCGCCCGCCGAATCCAAGTATGCATGGGACTACTACAAGGTCGTGCAAGTCATCCCGGGCGAGCAGGCCTACATGACCAAAGCGGAGAGCAAGTGCGCCCTGTGGAAATGAACTGATTCCTTCATAATCAACGGCGCGGGTAACCGCGCCGTTTTTTTTGCATAACGATAAGCACCCTGCCGGAGACAAGAACATGAAAAAACTTCTGCTGCTCGCGCTGCTCCCCTGCCATGTGTTGGCCGGGGGTCTGCCCGAGGGCTTTAACAGCCTGCGCTGGGAGGCGCCGGTTGCCCAGCTCGCCAATGCAACCAAGCTTGCCGAGACAAAGATTTACGAGTGCTATCGCAGCGGCGAGGGCCAAGGCGAAGTCGGCGGTACGCCCGTCAGCAATCAGCGTCTGTGCTTTGCTGGTGACCGCTTCTATTTTGCGCAGATGGAGTTTGTCGGCCAGGCTGCCTATGACGCGCTGCTCGCGCATGCAACAGCCCAGTGGGGCGAGGGCCGCGTCGGCCAGCGCTTCACCGAGACCCGCGTCTGGGGCGGCGGCGAGGAGAAGGTCTACATCGAGCTCGAGTTCAGCAAGGTTGATGACCGTGGCACGCTTGCGCTGGTCTACCTGCCGATTTACCGCGAGACACAGGAAGCGAGCCGCCAGGAGCGCGCCAGAGCACGGCCCGGCGCGGGATTCTGAGGGCCGTTGTCCTATCACTGGCCGTGGGCGCACTTCCGATGCGCTCCCGGCGTGATGAATGTTTCCTGTAGGGAACTTTGATAATTACCCATCGTCTTGCATAATGGAAATTCGTCGGAAAGCACATGACCTTGCGCATGGGCCTTCCGTTTTCCATCGTTGAATCGTTCCGCGGCGCAACGGGTCATTATGCAGACAGAGTATCTCCAATCCAGCCAGGCAGTACGCCGTAGCTATGCCCGTATCGGGTCGCTATGGGCACTGTCGTGCGCGCTGCTGGTCGGGGGGGTCTGGATTGCCGCCCTATCTAAAATCCATGCCGACGAGGAGCACCTGATTGAACGGGCACTGGTCGATACCAGCTTCCGTGCACGGACTTACGAAGACCAGCTACTGCGTACGATCACGCAGATCGACCAGTTGTCGATGTCGATCAAGTACCAATGGGAGCGTCGTAGCGGTGCGCTGAATCTTGAGGAGCAGTATGCGCGCGGCGTGTATCCGCCCGATATTTATCCGGCGGTGATCGATGCCAGTGGTCACGCTATCACAGCCACGCGCAACCTGCGGCGCGGCACCTTCATGGGCGACCTCGACTTCTTCAGGCATCACAGGACCTCACCGCAATCGCCATGGCTGATCTCGCCGCCGGCCGAGGGCCGCAGCGGTTTTGCCGGCAAGCAAATCGTCCGGTTCTCCCGCAGCCTCAACAAGCCCGATGGCAGCTTCGATGGTGTGGTCCTGGTCGTGGTGGAGGCTGATCGCCTGGCCGCATTCCATGACCTCGCCAAGCTGGTACCCGGGGACTTTGTAGCTGTGCGCTTTATCGATGGCACACCGCTGGTGGTACGCGCTGCCGGCGACGCACCGGCGCGGCTCTTCCTCGAGCGTCCGCGTCTTGATGGAGAAGAGGGGGCGCGGATCGAGCCGGCCGAGGCCTTCATCGATCGCCAGGCGCGCATCGTCAGCTGGAAGCGGCTGGAAGGCTATCCCCTGCTTACGATTGCTGCTACCGGAATGACCACGGTACTTGAGCCGTATAGAGAAACCGAGAATACCTACATTGGTATTGCTGCCATGGTCAGTCTGCTGCTTGTTCTCGTGGCAGCGTTCGGAGCGAACGCGCAGATACGGCAAGCTGCCCAGCGCTTGCATGCTGCAGAGGTACAGTCCACTTTCCGTCTGGCGGTCGACGGCGCGCGCGAGGGTTTCTATATCATCGTGCCGGATGGCGAGGCCGAGGGTTGGCTGGTTGAGGACTGTAACGAACGAGGTGCCGAGCTGCAGGGACGCTCGCGCAGCGAGCTGATCGGCTGTACTCTGTCACAGGTATATGCCGGCAGCGAACTGGAGTCGGTGCTGAAGTTCTGTCAGCATGTGCAGAAGAATGGCTTCGTCGAAGAGGAGTTCCATGTTCCCCATGACCGGACCCACGCGCCCGGCTGGTTCCAGCGTCGCGGGGTGCGTTCCGGTATCGGCATTGCCGTGACCGTACGTGATGTCTCCGAGGCGCGTCAGCAGTCGGCAACACTGGCGGCGATGGCTCGCACCGACGCACTGACCGGTCTGCAGAACCGGCACTGGCTGAACGATTTCCTGCCGAGTGCCCTCGATACAGCAAAGCGTACCCACGGCAAGCTGGCGCTGCTGTACATCGATCTCGACAATTTCAAGCATATCAATGATTCACTTGGTCATCGCGTTGGCGACACCGTGCTGGTCTCGGTCGCGCGATGCTTCGAGCAAGTACTGGGCGAGCGTGCTCATCTGGCGCGTATTGGCGGCGACGAATTCACTGTCATCATCGAGAACGTGGCGGATTGTAGCGAACCGGCATCCATCGCCCGCCGCCTGATCGATGCACTTGGCCAGCTCGGTGCCGGCACGGACTGGCGCATGTTCAGCCTGAAGGCTTCCATCGGCATCAGCCTGTTTCCGGATGATGCAAATGACGTCATCGGACTGCTGCGCTCGGCAGACATCGCGATGTACGAGGCCAAGTCCCAGGGCAAGGCACAGTTCCGGCATTTCGACGAGGCCTTTGCACAAAGGATACGTGACCGGATCTCGACCGAACACGAACTGGAGCTGGCGCTCGAGCGCGATGAATTCGTCATTTATTACCAGCCGCGTGTCGATGCCGGTAGCGGCACCCTGTGCGGCATGGAGGCGCTGATCCGCTGGCGTCACCCGCAGCGTGGCCTGGTTGGTCCGACCGAATTCATCGGCATTGCCGAGCAGACCGGCCTGATTGTGCCCATCGGCGAGCTGGTCGTGCGCAAGGTTTGCGCACAGCTGGCAGCTTGGCGCGCTTCTGGCATGTCGCTCAGGCCGGTATCGGTCAACGTGTCGGCACTTCAGCTTAACAGCGACCGGTTCCGTCTTTCGCTGACGGAGGCGCTGCAGCGGCATACCCTTCCGGCG
The DNA here is from genome assembly GCA_964515155.1 of uncultured Bifidobacterium sp. Lineage (GTDB taxonomy): Bacteria > Pseudomonadota > Gammaproteobacteria > Burkholderiales > Burkholderiaceae_D > Pernthalerella. Next base: position 35,563 of record CAZESK010000002.1, on the reverse strand, counting down.
TCGCTGGTGGCCATCGAATTGACTGAGTCGAGTATGCTGGATGAGAGCGGCGTTGCGCAGGAAGAATTGCACCGCTTGCACCAGATGGGCATCGAACTCGAGATCGACGACTTTGGCACCGGCTATTCATCGCTGTCCAAGCTGCAGAGCCTCGATATCGACGTCATCAAGATCGACCAGTCCTTTGTCCGCAAGCTGGAAACCGATCGCCAGACCTGGGCGTTGTGCCAGTCGATGATTTCAGTCGGCCGCAACCTTGGTATTGCGGTGGTGGCCGAGGGCGTGGAAACCGGGCCGCAGCTGGAGATCCTGCGTGAAATGGGTTGCCACCAGATCCAGGGCTACCTGGTGTCGCCGCCGGTGCCGCCGGAGAAGATTCCTGCGCTTGCAGGACGCTCGTTTTTTGCTTCGCAGATGCCGAGCGTCTGAGTCAGCTGAACAGTGCGCGCAGCTTGTTTGCGTCCGGCGCCTCGACCACGCCTTTCTCGGTAATGAGCGCCGTCACCAGTTCTGCCGGCGTGACGTCGAACGAGGGATTGCGCACCTGCACCCCCGCCGCCGCCCATTGCGCCTCCCGGAAGCCCGTCACCTCTTGCGGTGAGCGTTCCTCAATCGGTATCTCTCGCCCGCTGCGAACCGACAGGTCGATGGTGGATAGCGGGCAGGCGACATAGAACGGAATCCGGTGCCGATGTGCAAGCACCGCGACCATGTAGGTGCCGATCTTGTTGGCGACGTCGCCATTAGCGGCCACCCGGTCGGTGCCGACGACCACGGCATCGATCTCGCCTTGCGCCATCAGGTGGCCGGCCATGTTGTCGGTGATGAGCGTGACGGGAATCTTCTCCTGAGTCATCTCCCACGCGGTCAGGCGTGCGCCTTGCAGAAAGGGGCGGGTCTCGTCGGCGATGACGCTGATACGCTTGCCGGCAGCCACCGCCGAGCGGATCACGCCCAGCGCGGTGCCGTGGCCTGCGGTAGCCAGCGCGCCCGCATTGCAGTGCGTGAGCACGCGCGCGCCATCAGCGAGTAGTGCCGCGCCGAATGCGCCCATCTCCTGGTTGATGCGGATATCGTCCTCGTGAATCAGTTGTGCCTCGGCCAGCAAGGCATGTGCGAGTTCGGCCGGCGATACTGCGTCGCGGGCGCCGTGCGTCGCGCGACAGGCCCGCATGCGTTCGAGTGCCCAGAACAGATTGACCGCAGTCGGACGACTGGCAGCCAGCAGTGCAACGCCGGCATCGAGCGCCTGCTCAAAGGCCGGGCGCGGCAGCGACTGCATGCGCAGGGCTTCCAGCGCAACGCCGTAGGCAGCCGCCACCCCGATGGCCGGGGCGCCGCGCACGACCATGGTACGGATACCCTCGGCCACGCCTGCGGCTGAGTCGTACGACAAGTACTCGAATACAGCCGGCAGCCGGGTCTGGTCGATCATCTCCAGCCGGCCATGGCCGGGCTCGTCGCACCAGCGCAGCGTGACAACTGCACCCCGATCGCTGCCGTTCACCTTAGTGGCCCTCGAACGCACACAGCGTGAACACGGACAGCCCCATCTTTTCAAGCCTGGCGCGGCCGCCCAGGTCGGGCAGATCGACCACGAACGCGCACTCGACGACCTCGCCGCCGAGTCCGCGTACCAGCATCACGGTGGCCTGCGCGGTACCCCCGGTAGCCAGCAGATCGTCGATAACCAGTACACGGTCGCCGGCATCGATGGCGTCGTCATGCATCTCGATACGGTCGTGCCCATACTCCAGCGCGTACTCGTGACCGGTGGTTTTGCCCGGCAGCTTGCCTTTCTTGCGTACCGGCACGAAGCCCACGCCCAGCGCATAGGCTAGCGGTGCACCGAACAGGAAGCCGCGCGCCTCGGTACCAACCACCTTGGTGATGGGCTTGCCTCGGTAGCGCGCGAGCAGCGCATCGATGGTGGCCTTGAAGCCGGCAGCATCTTTGAGCAGCGTCGTGATGTCACGGAACTGGATGCCAGGCTTCGGATAATCGGGGATAGTGCGGATCAGGGAGCGGATATCGTTCATGTCTTTTGCGTTGGAGCGGCATGCTTCCCGTAGGTCTTGAAGCGTTCAATTACCTGCGTCATCTCATCTGCGGACAGCAGCGTCGGCCGCCCGACCTGGCGCGCGAGCAGGTACTGCTGGCACAGCGACTCGATTTCGACGGCGATCGCCAGTGCCTCGTCGAGATCGCGGCCGAGCGTGATCATGCCATGGTTGGCCAGCAGGCAGGCCTTGCGGTCAGCCAGTGCGGCGACCGCATGCGCCGACAACTCCTCGGTGCCGAACAGCGCGTAGGGTGCGCAGCGCACGGAGTCGCCACCGGCCATGGCGATCATGTAGTGGAAGGGCGGGATGTCCTCACGCAGGCAGGCCAGCGCGGTTGCATGCGGCGAGTGCGTATGCACGACCGCATTCACTTCCGGCCGCGCCTTCAGGATATCGCAATGAAAATGCCATTCGCTGGAGGGCTTGCCGATGCCGATCACTTTGCCGTCGAAGCCGACGGCGACGATCTTCGATGGCGTAATGTCCTCGACCGGCACGCCGGTCGGGGTGATGAGGAAATGATCGTTTTCGCGGCAGCTGACATTGCCCGAGGTACCCCGGTTCAGGCCGCTGCTCTCGAGCTTCCTGCAAGTGGCGACGATCTGTTCGCGCAGCAGACTCATGATGTCAGCATTCTTCCCGCGACGGCAGAGAGTTTTTCCACCATCGCCGGATCGCGCGCTTCCGGTGCGGTAATGAGCGCATGCTCCAAGGCGCTGCGGCAGCTACAAACGGCGGCATGCGCATCGTCCTTGAGCAGTGGCACGGCGGTTTTCACCAGTGTGCGGCCCTTGTCCGCATTGGCGACCAGCACGCTGATGATTTGTTCGACTGTGACGTGCTCATGGTCCGGGTGCCAGCAGTCATAGTCGGTCACCATGGCCACGCTGGCGTAGCAGATCTCGGCTTCACGGGCGAGCTTGGCCTCGGGCATGTTGGTCATGCCGATCACGTCGCAGCCCCATTGCCGGTAAAGGTTCGATTCTGCGAGGCTGGAGAATTGTGGTCCTTCCATCGCGAGGTAGGTGCCGCCGCGCACGGCGTCGATGCCCGCGGCCTGTGCCGACTGCTGCAGCCGGTCACCCAGACGCGAGCAGACCGGATGGGCCATCGACACGTGGGCCACGAGGCCACTACCGAAAAAGGACTTCTCTCGTGCAAAGGTCCGGTCGATGAACTGATCGACGATCACGAAGCGGCCCGGCGCCAGTGACTCCTTCAGCGAGCCGACGGCCGAGAGCGAAATGATGTCGGTCACGCCGAGGCGCTTCAAGGCGTCGATGTTGGCGCGGTAATTGACTTCCGACGGCGGGATGCGGTGACCGCGGCCATGGCGCGGCAGGAAGGCCATCGGCTGGCCGAACAGTGTGCCGGTGAGGATGTCATCGGAAGGTTCGCCAAATGCCGAGGGTACCTTCACCCACTGCCGGTCTTCGAGGCCGTCAATGTCATAGATGCCGCTGCCGCCGATGATGCCAATCAGGTTGCGCCGCGCGCTGTGCTGCATGGAGTATCCGTCGTCTGGGGTAAGAGGAATGTCACTCTACCAAAGAAATCCGGTGGTTCCCTCCCCATCACTCCGCACAGGCCATCTCCATGCTCACCTCCCCGAGCGTCTCGGGCGCAACCGGGCGCCACTCGCCGGCCATGGCCTGGGAGAACACCACATCGCCCTCGGTCATGTCGCGCGTATGCCCGGACAGATGGACGATGCGGTAGCGGCGCGCCTGACAGTCGTACTCGGTGTGACTGCGCAGCGAGACGACGCCGCGGGCATCGGCCACCGCATTGTTATCTACCTCCCAGACGCGCACGAGGTCGCCGTCGCGGTCGATGGTATTGCGGTCGATGTATCGCTCATAACCTTCACCGCCATCGACAAAGGTCCAGGCCGCGACGGCCGGCGCGCCAAGGGCCAGCAGCGGGATGGCGAGTAGCCAGGGGTTCATCACGATCTCCCAAGGTGAATACATTGCAAAAATACCAATGCTGATCGAGGGAAATACTGATGAATGTCAACGTATCAGGCTGCCGGTCATCGACCGTCAGACATCAGAACGTGACGAGCGTGTGAGAAATGCCCGGGACGCAACGGAGACTTGCAAGGAGGGGTAAGGCGGAGAGCACCGAAACGGGGAGGGCTGCTGAATCGTGCCGGTTTACTTGGGGTGACCGATGGGACTCGAACCCACGACAACCAGAATCACAATCTGGGACTCTACCAACTGAGCTACGGCCACCACTGAAACAAGCGGGCGATTATACAAGAATTTTTGTCATGGAAGGCGAAATCCGCCAAACACTGTAGTAGTTGCCTCAAGCCACGGTCACCGCTTCGATCGGCGGATCGAGATCGAGCAGCCTGCGAAAGGCCTGCGATAGCGCGCTGCGGCTGCCGGTCGTGTAGGCGGAAAGACCGCCCACGCCCATCGCATTGGCTCGCAGCAGCGACTGCTGGCGCAGCAGGCGCTCGAGCTGGCGCGCGACCGGTTCGCCGGTGTCGACCAGCGTAACACCGGGGCCGGCGGCCTCGCGCACCAGCGACTCGACGAAGGGGTAGTGCGTGCAGCCGAGGACGAGTGTGTCCACGTTCTGCCCGATCAGCGGTGCGACATAGCGCTGCACCAGCTGCTTCGTCTCGCGCGAGGTCAGCTCGCCTTTTTCGATCTGGTCGGCCAGGCCATTGCAGGCCTGCAAGTGGAAGGTGACCTGCGTCGTGTCCGCGACCTGCTGGCGCAGCTTGAGGAATTTATCGCTGGCCAGCGTGCCGGCGGTGGCCAGTACGCCGACCTTGCCCGATTGCGTCAGCTGCGCGGCCGGCTTGAGCCCCGGCTCGACGCCGACAACCTGCAGTTGCGGGTGGTGTTCGCGCAGCGCCGTAATCGCGGCGGCTGTGGCGGTGTTGCAGGCGACAACCATGGCCTTGATGCCGAAGCGCTGCAGAAAGCTTGTGATCGCGAGCGCGCGTTCAACAATGACCTGCTCCGGCTTCTCGCCGTAGGGCGCGAAACCGGAATCCGCGAAATACAGCAGCTCCTCGGAAGGCAGGAGCGCATGCACATGGCGCAGCACCGACATCCCGCCGATGCCTGAGTCGAAGACGCCGATCGGCGCCTCGGGGACAACAGCGAGCGCAGCGTCAGCCAACGCTCACCGGAATGCCGGCCAGCGTGCCCGACGCAATCCGCTCCTGCCACTCCTTGGGCCCGGTCTGGTGCACCGAGGTGCCGGTGGAATCCACGGCGACCGTCACCGGCATGTCGGTCACATCGAATTCGTAAATTGCTTCCATGCCGAGATCGGCGAAGCCGACCACCTTCGCGCCCTTGATTGCCTTCGATACCAGATACGCGGCGCCGCCGACGGCCATCAGGTAGGCCGACTGGTGCTTCTTGATCGACTCGATGGCCACCGGACCGCGCTCGGCCTTGCCGACCATGGCGATCAGTCCGGTCTTCTCGAGCATCATGTCGGTGAACTTGTCCATGCGCGTTGCCGTGGTCGGGCCAGCTGGGCCGACGACCTCGTTGCGCACGGGATCGACCGGGCCGACGTAGTAAATGACCCGGTTCCTGAAATCCACAGGCAGCGGTTCACCCTTGGCGAGCATGTCCTGGATGCGCTTGTGCGCGGCGTCGCGACCGGTCAGCATCTTGCCGTTCAGTAGCAGTGTCTGCCCCGGCTTCCATGCGGCGACTTCGGCGGCGGTGAGTGTGTCGAGATTGACCCGCTGCGAGCGCTGCGTGTCTGGCGTCCAGTGCACCTCGGGCCATTCGGAGAGTGACGGAGGCTCGCAGTAGGCGGGGCCGGAGCCGTCGAGCACGAAATGTGCATGGCGCGTGGCCGCGCAGTTGGGGATCATTGCTACCGGCTTGGAGGCCGCATGCGTCGGGTACATGCTGATCTTCACATCGAGCACGGTGGTCAGGCCACCCAGTCCCTGAGCGCCAATACCAAGCGCATTGACCTTCTCATAGAGCTCGATGCGCAGTTCCTCCAGCTTGCTCTGCGGGCCGCGCTGCAGTAGCTCATACATGTCGATGTCATCCATCAGCGACTGCTTGGCCATCAGCATCGCACGCTCGGCCGTACCGCCGATGCCGATGCCGAGCATGCCCGGCGGGCACCAACCGGCGCCCATGGCGGGTACGGTTTTGAGCACCCAGTCCACCAGCGAGTCGGAGGGGTTGAGCATGACGAACTTGGTCTTGTTCTCCGAGCCGCCGCCCTTGGCCGCCACCTGCACATCGACCGTGTTGCCGGGCACCAGTTCCATGTGCACGACGGCCGGCGTGTTGTCTTTCGTATTCTTGCGCTCGAACTGCGGATCGGCAACGACCGACGCGCGCAGCTTGTTGTCCGGGTGGTTATAGCCGCGACGCACACCCTCATTGACCGCATCCTCGATCGAGCCCTTGAAGCCCTCGAAGCGGACGTCCATACCGATCTTCAGGAAGACGTTGACGATGCCGGTGTCCTGGCAGAGCGGACGCTTGCCCTCGGCGCACATGCGCGAGTTGGTCAGGATCTGCGCGATGGCATCTTTGGCCGCCGGGCTCTGCTCGCGCTCATAGGCGCGTGCGAGATGGCGGATGTAGTCCACCGGATGGTAGTAGCTGATGAACTGCAGCGCAGCGGCGACGGATTCTATGAGGTCGTCTTGTCGGATGATGGTCATGGCAATCGTGCTTGGTCAGATTGGTAGAAAGCGGACGAGTAGCAAGCGAGTAGCGGCCGTATCGGATCAGTGAGATTGCTGGTTCGCACTCAGGGTGGCTGCCATAAGGCGATCCGCGGCGGCGATTGCCAGCGCCGAGAGCAGGAACACCAAGTGGATGCCGGTTTGCGCGTACAGCGTCTTGGCATCGTAGGCACCCGCATTGATGAAGGTCTTGAGCAGGTGAATCGAGGAGATCCCGATGATCGCCGTGGCCAGCTTGACCTTCAGCACCGAGGCATTCACATGCGAGAGCCACTCCGGCTGATCGGGATGGTTTTCGAGATGCATGCGCGAGACGAAGGTCTCGTAGCCGCCGACGATCACCATGATCAGCAGGTTGGAGATCATCACTACGTCGATGAGTCCAAGGACTACCAGCATGATCGCTGTCTCGGTCAGCTTGGTCTGGGCGGGCGCGCCACTGATGCTCGTGGCGGCCAGGATGTGCTCGAGCGATGCGCCGTTACCCAGGATGGCGCCGACGAGGTCAACCAGCTCGACCCAGAAGTGGAAAACATAAACGCACTGCGCAAGAATCAGGCCCAGGTACAGCGGCAGCTGTAACCAGCGCGCCATGAATATGAAATTGGCAAGAGCGGGAATGGTGCTTTTGGCGGACGTGCGGTCAGGAGTCATCGCGAATCAGTCGAAAAAGTAACGGTTTTCAGAGGGAAATCATGCGGCGCGTCATTTTACACGCCGCACCTGCCCATGACTGCCGAGTCTTAATGCAACCCAGCGGGATATGCGCTATGTAAGGCTTGAGTAAGAGAGTCGTCTTATCTTTTCACCGAATAACCATCATCATGGAGACGGCATGTCCGCCATTGAATCTCTGATGCACGAGCATCGGATCTTTTCCCCGCCGGCTGAGTTTGTTAAAAATGCAGCGGTCTCCGGCATGGACGCATACCTTGCGCTGTGCCAGGAAGCCGACCGTGATCACGAGGGTTTCTGGGGCCGCCTGGCAAAAGAGAACATCGAATGGAAAAAGCCCTTCACCAAGGTGCTCGATGAATCGCAGGCGCCGTTCTACAAGTGGTTCGACGACGGTCAGCTGAACGTCTCCTACAACTGCCTCGACCGCAACCTCGCCAACGGCAACGCTGACAAGACCGCCATTATTTTCGAGGCCGATGACGGTCATGTCACCCGCCTGACCTACAAGGAACTGCACGCCAAAGTCTGCAAGCTGGCCAATGGTCTGAAGTCGATTGGCATCAAGAAGGGCGACCGCGTCGTCATCTACATGCCGATGTCGGTTGAGGGTATTGCCGCTATGCAGGCCTGCGCCCGTATCGGTGCGACGCACTCGGTGGTGTTCGGCGGCTTCTCCGCCAAGTCGCTGCAAGAGCGCATCATCGATGTCGGTGCGGTGGTGGTGATCACTGCCGATGAGCAGGTACGCGGTGGCAAGCAGCTTCCGCTCAAGGCGATCGTCGATGAAGCCCTCGCCATGGGCGGCTGTGATGCAGTGAAGAACGTCGTCATCTACCAGCGCACGAAGGGCAAGATCGCTACCGTGGCAGGCCGCGATCGCTGGCTGCACGAGTTGATGGACCAGCAATCCGAGCAGTGCGAGCCGGAGTGGGTTGGCAGCGAGCATCCGCTGTTTGTCCTCTACACGTCGGGCTCCACCGGCAAGCCAAAGGGCGTGCAGCATTCCTCTGCCGGCTTTCTGCTGTGGTCCATGCTGACGATGAAGTGGACCTTCGACATCAAGCCCGCCGATATCTTCTGGTGTACCGCCGACATCGGCTGGATCACCGGCCACACGTATATTGCCTATGGCCCGCTGGCCGTTGGTGCAACGCAGATCGTTTTCGAGGGCGTGCCGACTTACCCGCACGCTGGTCGTTTCTGGGAAATGATCCAGCGCCATCAGGCCACCATCTTCTACACCGCGCCGACCGCGATCCGCTCGCTGATCAAGGCTTCCGACGCTGACATGAAGGTGCATCCACAGCACTTTGATCTGCGCTCGCTGCGCCTGCTGGGTTCGGTCGGCGAGCCGATCAACCCCGAGGCGTGGATGTGGTACTACCAGAACGTCGGCGACATGCGTTGCCCGATCGTCGATACCTTCTGGCAGACCGAAACCGGCGGCCACATGATCTCGCCGCTGCCGGGCGTCACACCGATGGTGCCGGGTTCTTGCACGCTGCCGCTGCCAGGCATCGCGGCGGCAATTGTCGACGAGGCCGGTACGGACATTCCCAATGGCGCTGGCGGCATTCTCGTTGTCAAGCGCCCGTGGCCGTCGATGATCCGCACGATCTGGAATGACCCTGAGCGCTTCAAGGCCAGCTACTTTCCGGCCGAATTAGGCGGTAAGCTTTATCTTGCTGGTGATGGCGCGATCCGTGACGCGAGTAACGGCTACTTCACCATTACCGGCCGTATCGACGACGTGCTCAATGTCTCGGGTCACCGGATGGGTACCATGGAAATCGAGTCGGCACTGGTCGCTAACCACCTCGTGGCTGAGGCTGCCGTGGTCGGCAAGCCGGACGCGACGACCGGTGAATCCATCTGCGCCTTCGTCGTGCTGAAGGGCCAGCGCCCGACCGGGGATGAGGCGGCCAAGGTCGCCAAGGAATTGCGGGACTGGGTTGGCAAGGAGATTGGGCCGATCGCCAAGCCGAAAGAAATCCGTTTCGGCGATAACCTGCCCAAGACCCGCTCTGGCAAGATCATGCGCCGCTTGTTGCGCGTGCTCGCCAAGGGCGAAGAGATCACGCAGGACATCTCCACGCTGGAGAATCCTGCCGTGCTGGATCAGTTGAAGCAGGCAAGTTGATGATGCACTGGTGACGCATTCTGCGTCGCCTGCAACGGAAGTTTGTTTTTAGTATCACTGCAAGTTTGTGGGGGAAGGTCGTAGGGCCCACTCCGATGGCCCTATTACCGGATTGCCGCTCCATCTCGCGATGGGGCGGCTTTTTTTTGCTTCGGTAGTCCTGCCGGGAAGATGCCAATGCGCGCCTGGCTTTGCTATAATCGCGGGCTTCGCTCAGGCCTCCCTGCTTGTAGCGTATCCGGAGAGATGGATGAGTGGTTTAAGTCGCACGCCTGGAAAGCGTGTATAGGTTCATAGCCTATCGGGGGTTCGAATCCCCCTCTCTCCGCCAGACAGTCAAGGCCCCTGAGACTCAGGGGCCTTTTTTATTGGGAAGCTGAAGACGTTGCGGGCTCTCCGTCCGTGATACTGGTCTCAGTTTGCTCACATTCGGTCGACATCCCTTGTTTTTCAACTTCAGTCTCCACTGAATAGCTGTCACTTTCCTGGATACTCGATCGCCTTGAGCCATCACCCCCGGCACGGGCTACAACGCCTCCAGAAACGCAATCAACTCCTGCCGCTCCTGCTTCGACAACTTAGCGAAATGCTCGCGTGATGCCGTCGCTTCACCGCCGTGCCAGAGGATGGCTTCAACCAGGTTGCGCGCTCGGCCGTCATGCAGGAAGTGTGTGCTGCCGTTGACCTGCTTCGAGCGGCCGATGCCCCAGAGCGGCGGCGTGCGCCAGTCGGAGCCGCCGGCGCGGAAGTCCGGGCGGCCGTCGGCCAGATCCGGCCCCATGTCGTGCAGCAACAGGTCGGTGTAGGGGCGGATGCGCTTGTTCGCCAGTGCCGGCAGTTCGGGGAAGGCCCCCGTCTTCAGTTCGGGCACATGGCACTGCGCGCACTTGGCTGCATGGAACAGCTTCTCGCCGCGCTGCACCGCCGGGTTCGCCGTGTCGACTGGCGCCGGCGCGTCGAGCGCCATGGCCCAGAAAGCCACCTGTCCCCACAGTTCGTCGGAGAGCTCCGGCTTCTCCGGATCTTTCTCGAGATGACAGTCTTTCTGCACCGGCGGGCAGTTCTGTGCTCGGTAGAGCGATGAGGTAATACCGATGTCGTTGTGAAAGGCACCGGCGATCTGCTGCCGCAGCGAAGGCTGGTTTGCTTTCCATCCGAAGCGGCCCAGTGCGATGCGGTCGTGTATGTCGTCGCGCACATAGTTCGGCCGGCCGTTGAGTCCCTGCGATTTCTGCAGTTCGGCCAGCGCGAGAATGTCTTCCTCGCTCACCGCCTGCAAGTACCCGAGGCCAACCAGTGCCTGCGTATTGCGCAGCGAGGTCATCAATCCCGCAGCGAGCGGGCCGAAGTTCAGCTTCTCGATGCGGATGACGGGCTTGCGCAAGGGAACCGTCTCGCCATCGGGGAAGCGAAACTGGCTCGTGACCCACGTGATGTGAACCTCGCCTTCACCGGGCTGTCGCGTCTGGTCCTTGCTTTTGATGATGTCAAAGGGCTCCAACTGCAGCCCGTAGTGCGGATCCGGATTCGGGCCACCGTGCGGACCATCGCCGGGAAGGGAGAGGCGCAGTGTCTGCTGGAACAGCGGGCCGGCACCGGTATCGGGGACGCGTCCGCGCCCGGCCTGCACGTGGCAGGAAACGCAGGAAGTCGCAAGGAAGGTCGGTCCCAATCCCCAGCCGCCACCCCCGGGTCCCGGCTGCGATAAATCCCACCACTGTGAGATCACCTCGTTCGGTATGGCGATCCAGAAGTTGTTGAACACTTTCTCGCCGGCGCGGAAGGTCTGTTGCTGGTCTGGCGTCAGGCCGGGCACGGGCTGGAGGTAGGCGGTGTGTGGCGCTACCGGTCGCGATGGCGGGGAGGTGTTCGTGCTGGCGCGCAGGTGAACGGCGGCGAGGCCGGCCACCAGCAAGACCGCAGCGACGGGGCGGATGAGGTGTGAGGGGCGCATGGTGCCTCGTATCTTCCCACGGGTTCACATGGCTGACTACCGCCCAATCGGGACCGGCAAGGAGGGTATTGACGCGTTGAAAAAAACGGGATTACACTTACTGCATTCTGAATTCAGAGTTCGGAGTTCAGAATTCTGAATACCGGACGGATGTTTTCCGTTAGAAACATTGCAATACGTACCCGATTGGAGCCCGAGCCATGGAAATCCTTCGCTCCCAGCCTTCGCTGGTTGATCAGGTGTATGAGGCGATCTTGTCGCGGATCGAGGCCGGCCAGTTCGGCCCCGATGCCCGGCTCGTTCAGGAAGAAATCGCCGAGAAGCTGGGCGTTTCGCGTCAGCCAGTGCAGCAGGCGCTCCTGCTGCTGCGCAACGAGGGTGTCCTGATCAGCGCCCCGGGGCGGGGGCTGATGGTCGCGCCGCTCGAAGAGCACAAGGTACGCAATGTGTATGAGATTCGCGCCAGCCTGGATGCGCTCGCGGTTGTCAAGGCCGCACGCCGCGCCGATCCGCGCGCGCAGCGGGAAGGCACCGAGTACATCCTTCGCGGCAGAGAGGCTGTTGCGAGGCAGTCGATCTCGGACATGATCGCCGCCGACATGGCCTTTCATCATTTTCTCTACGACCTGTCGGGGAACCCGCTGATCGCGGAGACAGCCTCCCCGCACTGGACGTACCTGCGGTGCGTGATGGGTGCGGTGCTGATGCAGGGTGAGTCCCCGCGCGACATCTGGGCCGAACATGAAGCCATCCTGCGTACCGTGGCGAGCGGCGATGTGGCCGAGGCCGAGCGCTTGTCGCGTGCCCATGTGAATAACGCAACCGATTCGTTGCTGCGCCAGTTGGATCAGGAGGCGGCAGTCGCCCGCTGAAGCGGCGGATGAGGCAGGACCGAATACCGCAGTCCATGAGGGGCGCAGACCCCGGACCGCATCGATAAGAACAATCTGGGCCGGCAGGCGTGCGTGACGCAGCCGGGTCCCATGGGGGAGACATCATGCAAACCAACACGCAGACGATCGAGGTCGCGGGGTCGCTCGACGCGCAGACCCTTTACCGTAAGGTCGCACTCAGGCTCGTTCCATTTCTCTGCATCTGTTATCTCGCGGCCTATCTGGACCGCGTGAATGTCGGCTTCGCCAAGCTCAATATGCTGGCCGACCTGGGCTGGAGCAATACTGTCTATGGCCTCGGTGCAGGGATTTTCTTTCTCGGCTACGTGATCTTCGAGGTGCCGAGCAACATCCTGTTGCACAAGGTCGGCGCCAAGGTCTGGATCGCGCGCATCATGCTGACCTGGGGTCTGCTCGGTGGGGCGATGGCCTTCGTTACCACGCCAACCCAGTTCTACGTGCTGCGTTTTTTGCTCGGCGTGGCCGAGGCCGGCTTCATTCCCGGTGTGCTGCTCTACCTGACCTACTGGTTTCCGGCTGCATGGCGCGGGCGCATCATCGCGCTCTTCCTTGCCGCAATACCGATGTCCAACATCATCGGCGGCCCGCTGTCGGGATGGATCCTCGCCAGCATGAGCGATGTCGGCGGCCTGCGCGGATGGCAGTGGCTGTTCATCATCGAAACCACACCGTCCATCCTGCTGGGCTTGGCTATCTTGAAATTCCTCGATAACCGGGTCGAGGATGCGCGCTGGCTCAGCGCCGACGAAAAGGCACGCATCACCGCCGATCTCGCGAACGAAACTGCGGCCGGCATCGGAACCCAGCATGCCAGCGCACTGGGAGCATTACGCAGCGGTCGCGTCTGGATGCTCGGCGTGGCGTATTTCTGCATCGCCGCGGCCATTTACATCACCAGCTTCTGGATGCCGACCCTGGTCAAGCAGCTGGGCTTTGCCGATCCGCTGCAGATCGGTTTGCTGACGATGATTCCCTATTCCGTCGCCATCATCGCCATGTTCTATGGCAATGCCAGCGCCGACCGTCATGGCGAGCGCCGCTGGCACACCGCCGTGCCCTGTTTCGTGACTGCCGTTGGCCTTGCCGTGGTCGCCACACCGGATATCGGCGTGACCGTCGCGATGCTTGGGCTCGTGCTGTGCGCGGCAGGTGCATCGACTGCGCAGGCCGCTTTCTGGACCCTGCCACCGGCCTTCCTGACTGGTGCGGGCGCTGCTGCAGGCATCGCGCTGGTGAACTCGCTCGGCAACGTAGCTGGCATGGCCAGCACCTCGCTGGTCGGCTGGCTGACCGATCTGACCGGTACGCCAAACGTCAGCCTTTACCTCTTCTCCGGCATCGTGGCCATCGGCGCGCTGATGGTACTGCGCCTGCCGGCCAACGTCGTGAATCGATAGAACGACATTCCGCAAGTACAAGCATCATGAACAAGGAAAGCCAACAGATGGACGCCAGTCACTACGGTACCCTGTACCAGTCACTGCACAAGGCGGCCGCGACCTATCCGGAGCACTCGGCCTATGCCGTGCCGCCGGCCGCCGGTCGTGCCTACCATCCGGACGGATGGGAAGTCAGCTACCGCGATACCCTGGCCGAGGTCGAGCGCTTGCGCGCCATCTACGCTGCCGCCGGCTACGGCATCGGTCACCGCGTATCCATTCTTTTCGAGCAGCGTCCCGAGTTTGTCTTCCACTACTTCGCACTCAATGCGCTTGGCGTGTCGGTGGTGCCGATCAATCCGGACTACCGCCGGGAAGAAATTCACTACGTTGTCGAACACTCGGAATCCTCACTGATCGTCGGCGTCGATGCCCGAAGCGAGGATCTCGAGTCCGTGGTCGGGATGCTCAATGGCGCCTGCAGCCGTGTCTCCTTCGACCGTTTTCCAGAGCGTATTCCAGCGCCGAAAACAGCTGCATGCGCAGGACAGCCCGATGCGCAAACCGAGGCCGCACTGCTCTACACCTCGGGTACCACCGGCAAGCCCAAGGGCTGCATCCTGACCAACGAATACTTCCACTCCTTCGGTGCCTGCTATCTGGGTCTCGGCGGTAGGCTCACGATGCATGAAGGGGTGGAGCGCCTGGTCAACCCGCTACCTTTACATCATGCAAACTGCCTGTCGATTTCGCTGCCGGCGATGTTGATGTCGGGTGGTTGCCTCATCTTCCCCGACCGCTTCCATGCGAGCACCTGGTGGAAAGACCTGGTCGCCACGCGCGCAACCGTCGTGCAGTTCCAGGGTGTGATCCCGAATATTTTGCTGAAGCTGCCGGAGTGCCCGGAGGAGCGGCAGCACTCGGTGCGCTTTGCGCTGTGCGCGGGTGTTGAGCCCAGCTTGCATGAGCTTTTCGAGAAGCGGTTCAACCTCCCGGTGATCGAGATGTGGTCGATGACGGAAGTGGGGCGTCTGATCAGCGACAACCATGAACCCAGGCTGGTTCATACGCGCTCCTTCGGTCGCGTCAATCCGTGGGTCGAGGCCAGGATTATCGACGAGAACGGTAACGAGCTGCCGGCAGATACGCCCGGCGAACTCGTCATCCGACACAGCGCCGAAGCACCGCGCAAGGGTTTCTTCTCAGGCTACCTGAAGAACGACGAAGCGACTGAGGAAGCCTGGAAGGGTGGCTGGTTCCACACCGGTGATGCCGCCGTGCGCGACGCGTCGGGCATGTTCTATTTCATGGATCGAAAGAAGAACATCATTCGCCGCGCCGGTGAAAACATTGCCGCTGCCGAGATCGAGGCCTGCCTGAATGCACACCCGAAGGCCAGGCAGGTCGCGGTGCTGGCCGCACCGGATGAAGTGCGCGAAGAAGAAGTCATGGCCTGCGTTGTGGTGAAAGACGATGCGGACATCGGCAGCGAGGTCGCGAAGCACGCGCTGGCGCAGGACCTGTTCGACTGGGCTTACGAGCGCATGGCCTACTTCAAGGCACCGGGCTGGGTACTGTTCGTCGATAGCCTGCCGATGGGCACCTCGGCCAAGGTGCAGAAGATCCATATCTTCCCTCCGGGTGTTGACCCGCGCACGCAACCGGGCGTGATCGACCTGCGTGCGCAGAAAAAGCAGAAGAAAGTGGCGGTGACGGCATGATCCAGGCGCCTGAACTTCATGCCGATATGGCTGCTGGCGTGATCGCCCGCTTCCTGAAGGCGCGCGGTGTCGACCGCATCTTCGCGCTATGCGGTGGCCACATCATGCCGATCTGGATGCGCTGTGATGCTGAGGGCATCCGCATCATCGACGTACGCGATGAGCGCGCCGCCGTCTACATGGCGCATGCGCACAGCGAGCTGACGGGTCGCCTGGGCGTGGCTCTCGTCACGGCGGGTCCCGGCATGACCAATGCGATGACCGGCATCGCGAATGCACACACTTCCCGCGCTTCGGTACTAGTACTCTCCGGTGGCCCGCCGCGTGCGCAGGAAAACCGTGGCGCGCTGCAGGACATGCCGCACATTGACATGGTCCGGCCCATCACCCGCTATGCGCGCACCGTACGCGAACCTGCACTGGTGCTGCAGGAACTCGACGAGGCCGTGGCGCGCGCGCTGGGTGAGGGCGGTGACCCGGGTCCGGTCTATATCGACTTCCCGGTCGACACCCAGCGCGGCGTCATTCCGAAGGTATTGCAGCTGAACGAGCATTTTCGTCCCAAGCCGGTCGCCGTCACGCAACCAGACGCCGCCAGCGTGGCCGCCGCCGTCGAGCTGCTGTGGAATGCGAAAAAGCCGCTTGTCATTACCGGGCGCGGTGCGCGCGGAGCCGGCCCCGAACTACTGCGCCTGCTCGACGCGACCGGCGCGGTCTATCTGGATACCGGGGAGAGTCGCGGCCTGGTACCCGACAGTCACCCATCTTTTGTTGGTGCGATGCGTGGCTCGGTGATGGGCGATGCCGACCTCGTCATCACCATCGGCCGCAAGCTTGATTTCCAGCTGGCCTATGGCTCGCCGGCTGTGTTCAAGGGTGCCCGCTTTTTGCGTATCGCCGGCACGGCTTCCGAGCTGCGCGACAACCGCCGCGGTGATGCCGAGCTGCTGGCCACACCCGCGGCATCGATTGCCGCCATGCTCTCACACGCTGGCTCACGCAAAGCCGCAACCGACCGTGACTGGGCACAGAGCCTGCGTCGCCAGCATGAAGAGCGCGCGACCAAGCTGCGCTCAACGATGGCTGCCGCGCCGTCGGACAAGGAAGGCCGCATCCATCCGAACCGCGTGCTGCATGAGCTGCAGCAGCGCCTTGCGCCGGACGCCGTGGTCGTCGCCGACGGTGGTGATTTTCTGAGCTTCGCCCGTGTCGGCTTGTCCTCTTCCGCTTATCTGGATCCCGGTTCGCTGGGCTGCATCGGTATCGGTACCGCATTCGGCATCGCGGCCAGCCTCGCATATCCGGAGCGACAGGTGCTGGTCGCCACCGGCGATGGCGCGTTTGGCTTCAATGCGATGGAGATCGATACGGCCGTTCGGCACGGCGCCAAGCCCCTGATCGTGGTGGCGAACAACGGTGCGTGGCAGATCGAGGTGCATGACCAGCAGGACAGCCACGGCAAGGTCGTTGGGACCCGGCTGCAGTTATCGGACTACGCGGCGATGGCGCGTGCCTTCGGCATGCATGCCGAGCGCGTGGAGCGGGCCGAGGATCTGGGCCCTGCCATCGAACGCGCGCTTGACAAGCTGCCGGCGCTGCTCGACGTGTTGGTCTCTCCCGAGGCGAAGTCCTCCGATGGCAAGTCCGGACTCGCTTGGGTGCCCGACCTGCAGCCGCTGGGCGCATGGGAAGAGGCCGAGCGCACGTGGCGTGCGTCCTGATCTGCGGATAACCAATGAATGACATGACAGAGGAGAAGAACATGGATGCAGTTGATTCGCGCCGCCGCCTGCTGCTCAAGGCCACCGGCGCCTCGGTTGCCGGATGCTGTGCGCTGCAGGCCGCGCCGGCCGGCGCACAGCAGGCGCAGGGTGTCGTCGAGGGCGACCTGTTGGTGCCCGCGAAGGGCGATGCCACCGCACCGCTGAAGGCTGGCGATATCAAGGCGGGTAGCAAGCCGGTGCTTGTCTGGCCCTACGACCTTGCCCAGAAAGCTGCGCGCAGTGACTCTCGCCTGAACAAGCTGCTGCTGATCCGCATGGATCCGGCAGAGATGAGCGACGAGATGAAGCAGCGCTCGGTGGGTGGCGTACTGGCCTATTCGTCGATCTGCACGCACCAGGCCTGTGACGTGACCGAGTTCGTCGCGTCGGAGAAGCTGCTGATGTGTTTCTGCCATTTCTCGAAATTCAACCCTGGCGACGGCAGCGTTGCGAAGGGGCCGGCCACCAAGAGCCTGCCCTTCGTACCGCTGGCAGAGAAGGACGGCTTCCTGGTCGTCGCCGGAGGATTTTCTAACAAGCCGGGGGTCTGATCGGCCGGGGGAAGATTTCAGCGGCCTCCACACGGGCTGCTGATTGCAAGGCGCCGCCACCAGCGGCGAATTTTAACGATGGAGGAGAGAAGAAAATGAGACTGCGTACCAAGTACCTCGCACTGGCACTTGGCCTGCTGCCCCTGATGGCAGTGGCCGAAAGCCCGTCGGCTGCGAAGAGCCAGGCGATGCCCTACAACCCGGTCACGGATGCCCGCCTGCAGAATCCGGAAGCGCGCAACTGGCTGAGTTGGCGCGGCAATTACGGTAGCTGGGGCTACTCGGCGCTGGACAAGATCAATGACAAGAACATCGGCAAGCTGCAGCTGGCATGGTCGTACTCGACCGGCGTGACCGAGGGTCACCAGTCGCCACCGATTGTTAATGACGGCTACATGTATGTCACGACCCCGCAGAACCAGGTCATTGCGCTCAACGCCAAGACCGGCCAGGAACTGTGGCGCTATAAAAAAGAGATCCCCGCAGAACTATTCCAGCTGCACCCGACCAACCGCGGCGTGGCGCTGTATGGTGACAAGGTCTATGTGGCCACCACCGATTGCTTCCTGATCGCGCTCGATGCCAAGACCGGCAAGGTGCTCTGGCAGACGCAGATCGAGAACTGGAAGACCGGCTACTACATGACGCTGGCTCCCCTGGCGGCCAAGGGCAAGATCATGGTCGGCGTGTCTGGCGGCGAATACGGTATCCGGGGCTTTGTCGCGGGTGTCGATGCCGAGACCGGCAAGCTCGCATGGCGTCGCCACACCATCGCTGCGCCGGATGAAATGGGCGGCGATACCTGGCCCAACAACGGCTCGTACAAGACGGGCGGCGGTTCGGTCTGGGTCACCGGCACTTACGATCCGAAAACCAACACGGCCTACTGGGGTACCGGCAACCCGGGTCCGTGGACGCCTGATCTGCGCGAGGGCGACAACCTGTTCGCCAGCTCGACCATGGCGATCGACGCAAGCACCGGCGATCTGAAGGGCTATCAGCAATACGCGCCCAACGATTCGTGGGACTGGGACGAAGTCACTCCGCCGCTGCTGTTCGACGCCAACATCAAGGGCAAGAAGACGCCGCTGGCCGTGCGTGCCGCACGTAACGGCTACTTCTATGTGCTCGAGCGTACCAAGACGGGTGCACTGGCATTCCATAACGCGTGGCCTTATGTCGGCAATGACGTGTTCAAGCAGGTCGACTCGAAGACGGGCCGTCCTGAGTACGATATGTCGAAGAAGCCGTCGCTGAAGCAGGGTGCTGCCTTCTGCCCGTCGATCTGGGGCGGCAAGGACTGGCTGCCGGAGGCCTATAGCCCGAAGACCGGCTTGGTCTACACTATGGCCAACGAAAACATGTGCTCGGCGTTGCCAAAGGGCGAGGAGACCACCTACAAAGCGGGTGATCTGTTCATCGGCTTCCCCCTCGAGGCTGTCCTGACCAACGTCCGCCTTGGCCCGGGAGCGAAGGACCACATCGGTGAGATCCAGGCTTGGGATCCTGCGACCGGCAAGAAAGTCTGGACGCAGAAATTCAAGGAGCAGATCTGGACGCCGACCTTCGTCACCGGTGGTAACCTTGTGTTCGCAGGCGGCACCTCGGACCGCAAGTTCCGTGCGTTCAACGCGAAGACGGGCAAGGAGCTGTGGTCCTTCAACGCGCCGTCCGGCGTGATCGGTGTGCCGGCCGCCTATGAAGTCGACGGCGAGCAGTACATTACCGTGGTTGCTGGCTGGGGTGTCGATGCCCAGCGTCTGGCCAGTGCAGTAGACCACGTACGTGGCACCAACACGGTCGTTCCGCAGGGCGGAACGGTGCTGGTGTTCAAGCTGGCAAAGTAAGTGAAGTAGTGCGTACCCCGGCCGGCAACGGTCGGGGCACGTTCATGTTGACTCCGCCTTTGGCTTTAGCCGGTCCCTGAAGGGTCGGCTTTTTTTATGGACTGAATCGCGATGGATTTTTCTCTGTCCCCTGAACTGATTGCCTTACGCGACCGCGTGCGTAGCTTCATCGCTGAGCGGGTGATCCCGCTTGAAAACGACCCGCGCCAGGATAGTCATGGCCCGCATCGTGAACTGCGTGATGAGCTGGTGGAGCACGCCCGTGCAGCGGGCCTGCTGACACCGCATGCTTCGCGCGAGTTGGGCGGCCTTGGTCTCTCGCATATCGAAAAGGCAGTGGTGTTCGAGGAGGCAGGCTACTCATGGCTGGGCCCGACCGCGCTCAACATTCACGCGCCGGACGAGGGCAACATTCATCTGATGGAAGAGGTGGCGACGCCGGCACAGAAGGAGCGCTGGCTCAAACCCCAGGTCGAGGGCAAGACTCGCTCCTGCTTCTGCATGACCGAGCCGTCGCCTGGCGCGGGCGCAGATCCGTCGATGCTCATGACTACTGCCGTGAAGGAAGGCGACCATTATGTGATCAATGGTCGCAAGTGGCTCATTACCGGTGCTGACGGTTCCGATTACGCGATCATCATGGCGCGCATGGAAGACGGCAGCGCGACCATGTTCCTCTCTGACATGGATGCACCGGGCATTCGCGTGGTGCGTAATCTCGACGCCATGGACCGCTGCTTCGCCGGTGGCCACGGCGTGGTTGAATTCACCAATCTGCGCGTTCCTGCTACCGATGTGCTGGGTGAGATCGGCAAGGGCTTCCGCTATGCCCAGGTACGACTGGCGCCGGCGCGGCTGACGCACTGCATGCGCTGGCTGGGACAGGCACGCCGCGCGCATGATGTTGCGCTGGACTATGTACGCCGCCGCGAGGCCTTCGGCAAGCCGCTGGTCGAGCATGAAGGCGTAGGCTTCATGATCGCCGATAACGACATGGACCTGATGACAGCGCGCCTGCACATTTGGCACACCGCGTGGCTGCTGGACCGCGGCGAGCGCTGCAATTTCGAATCCAGTCGCTCCAAGGTCGTGTGTTCGGAGGCCGAGTGGCGCGTGGTTGACCGTTGCGTACAGATTCTGGGCGGATCGGGCGTGACGAACGAGACGCCAGTCATGCGCATCTTTACTGACATGCGTGCCTTCCGAATTTATGACGGCCCGAGCGAAGTTCACCGCTGGAGCATGGCGAAGAAGCTGGCAGCCGGAGCGGCACAATGAGTACTGGTCGTACCGATACGATGCTCAGGCTCGACGGCAAGCGCGCGCTGGTGACTGGCGCCTCCAGCGGTTTTGGCGCGCATTTCGCGCAGCTGCTGTCGGATGCTGGCGCCGAGGTCGTGCTGGCCGCGCGCCGCACCGACAAGCTGCGTGCCCTCGCCGATGCGTTACAGGCGCAGGGCAGGCGCGCTGACGTGGTTGCGCTGGATGTTGCATCGGCGGCCAGCGTGCGCGATGCGTTTGCGCAAGCAGGCGCCTGCGATATCGTGATCAACAACGCGGGAATTACGGTCACGCGCGGTCTGCTTGATCAGACCGAAGACGATTGGGACAGCGTAATCGACACCAATCTCAAGGGCTGTTGGCTGGTCGCTACCGAGGCCGCGCGTCAGTTACGCGATGCGGGCCGCCCGGGCAGTATCGTCAACGTTGCCTCCATTCTTGGCGAACGCGTCGCTGCCGGTGTGGCACCGTATGCGATCTCGAAAGCCGGCGTTGTGCAGGCAACGAAGGTCATGGCGCTGGAGCTTGCACGATACAAGATCCGTATCAATGCGTTGTTGCCCGGCTATGTCGTGACCGATCTGAATCGCGATTTTCTCGATAGCGAGCCGGGTCAGCGGCTACGTCAGCGCGTACCAACCCGCGAATTCGGTCAACTGTCTGATCTCGACGGTCCGCTGCTGCTGCTAGCTTCCGACGCAGGCGCTGGCATGACTGGTGCCTGCATCGCCGTCGACCGAGGCCATTTGGTGAGTTCGCTGTGAACGACGCAGACAAGATCCGACTGCATGACTGGCTGCGTGCGCGCGGCTTTGCCGGCGGCATGCTGCAGATGAAGCCACTGGCCGGTGGACAGTCGAATCCCACCTACCTGCTCGATACGGGCGAGGCGCGCATGGTATTGCGCAAGCAGCCGCCCGGCGTATTGCTGAAGTCCGCGCACGCGATCGATCGCGAGTATCGGGTGATTCGCGCGCTGCATGGCAGCGCGGTGCCCGTGCCCGAGGGCATTGCATGGTGCGATGAGACGGACGTCATCGGCACGCCGTTCTACCTGATGTCCTATGTCGAGGGTCGGGTCATCGTCGACCAGTCCCTGCCCGGTATGTCGTCTGCGGAGCGGGAGGCCATATACCGCGACATGAACCGCGTGATCGCCGCGCTGCACGAGGTCGATATCGACGCAGTGGACCTGTCCGACTACGGTCGGCGCGACGGCTTTATCAGCCGTCAGGTTGATCGCTGGTCGCGACAGCTCGAGCAGTCCTCACTGCCGCCCACTGACGATATGCGCCGCTTGATGGCATGGCTGCCAGAGCACCAGCCACCGGCCCAGCCGGCAACGCTGATTCATGGCGACTTCCGTCTCGACAATCTGATTTTCGATCCGGTGGCGGACCGGGTGATCGCCGTGCTGGACTGGGAGTTGTCAACGCTCGGCGATCCGCTGTCGGACTTCGCATACCACTGCATGAGCTGGCACATACCACATGACTTGTGGCGCGGCATCCGCGGTCTCGATCTCATGTCGCTCGGCATTCCGGATGAGGCGCTTTACCGGCGCTGGTACGCGGAGCGGCGGCAGACAGTCGATGATGAGGCCTGGCGCTTCTACCTCGCCTTCAACCTGTTCCGCATGTCGGCGATCCTGCATGGCATTGCTGAGCGTGCGCTGCAGGGCAATGCCAACAGTCCGGACGCCGTGCAAACCGGGCGCAAGGCCGCGCCACTGGCGGCGCTGGCTTCCCGCCTCGCCGGGCTTTGATGCCACGCGAGCTTCATTTCGCCTTGCTGAAACTCCTTAACTGACTACGCAACTGCAGCCGCTGGTGGTCGATGTCAGCAGCCATGGCCGCGCAGGCAGGGCCGGCCTCGCCACCTGCAGCCCTGACTTCCGCAGCAAAGCGTGCAGCCACGGCCGAAGGCAGCTCGGACGCGAAGCGCTGTGCCAAAACGCCCACTCCCTGGCGAAACTCGCCGCGGTAGCGTGCCGGCAATTCGCGCTCGACATCATTGACGCACTGGAGCAGCGGTGGGGCTGGCCACTCGGGACAGAAAGCGCGACGCAGCTCTTGTAATTCGTGACAGGTCCGAAGGTATCCGGCCGATATCTTGCCCAGCTCGTCACTGATGGAGGTGGGTGTGCCGCATCCGGCAAGGCAGACGATCAGTGTCTTCAGCATCTGGCCCCCGTCATCCGTATCGTCATGGCTTGTCCTCCTCGCATCGAGATCGCGTGGTGATTCTAGCAAGGCGCAGTCATGGTTACCTTGGTTGCCAACGCCGGGACGGTGTTTTCCCCTCTACAATCGGGACGTCAACGCCGCCCGCTGCGGGCCGCACAATGTAAACCGGAAGCAGGAGACTGACCGATGCATAAGCACGCCGTGTGGCTCGAAGCCGCGCTCAATGGCCCCTGGTCGCGCGAGCGGCAGCCGGGCATCCCAATTACTGCCGACGAGATTGTCGAGCAGGCCGTGGCCTGCGCCGGCGAAGGTGCCTCCATCATCCACTTTCATCCGTACGATCCGACGACCGGGCGTCAGCGCGATGCGTACGAGATCTATGCACCCATCATTGAGCGCATCCGCACCCGTGTCGATGTCATCTGCTATGGCACGCTGCCCTTTACCGGCGATGTCGATGCGAACGAGCCCATGACGGCCAAGCGACGCTTCGAGGCGGTCGAGAAGCTCGCCGCGAGTGGCCTGCTTGAATGGTCGGTCGTCGATCCCGGCTCGACCAACATCAGCCTGCTCGACGAGCTTCCCGAGGGGCGTGAGGGCTTCATTTATGCCAATCCCGACAGCCACGTGCGCCACGGGCTGGACCTGTGCCGGCGGCACGGCATCGTGCCGTCGTATGCGATCTATGAGCCCGGATTCATGAGACTGGGTGCGGCGCTGGCGCGCTGTTACGACGGCGTGCCGCAGCCGGTATACCGCTTGATGTTCTCCGACCGTTTCTCCTTCGGCTTTCCGCCGCGACCCTGGGCGATCGACGCCTATCTGACATTACTCGACGAGCTCGATCCGGGGGCGCCGTGGATGGCGGCCGGATTGGGTACGACAGTCGCGCCATTGACCGAGGAGATTGTGCGGCGCGGCGGACACCTGCGTGTCGGGCTTGAGGATGTGCCATTCGGCCATCCTGTCGGCAATGTCGAGCAGGTACGCAACGCGCGCCGCCTGGTTGAGGCTTCTGGCGGGGAGGTGGCCAGCGTGGTGCAGATACGTGATCGGCTGCACCGCTGAATCCCCACTGCTCGGTTCAGGTGCGCTGCGATGCGTCAATTGCGTGCGTCGTGCATAGTCATTTAGGAAAGGAAAAGCTTTTCTTATGCAAAGCGTAAGAAAACTTTGGATGGATTCGCGAAAAATCTTTCGCGCAGTTGTTGACAAGGGAAAATTCAACGTCGTACTCTAAAGCCGTCCTGCAACATAGCGCGGGACCACAATTCGTCAGCGGCTCAGCCAACATTGCCTGAGCCGCGCAAGGCAAAAAAGCCCCTGACAGGCGTCTCGCCTGTCCGGGGCTTTTTGTTTTCTGTTCTCGACTGTTTGCCTGAACCGGCTACAGCGACAGCGGCGACGGAGTTGTGTTGGCTGTCGATGGAACGCAGGTAAACGACCACAACAAGGACAAGGAGCAAAGGATATGAGCAAGTTTAATCGTCGCGACTTTTTGCAGGCTGGTGGCTCCCTCATTGCTGCCAGCGCCATTCCCGGAGCGCTACCGTCGGCTTTCGCGGCAGATACCGTGAAGCTGGGATTGCTGCACTCGCTGACCGGAACGATCGCGCTGGCCGAGGCCTCGCTGATCGATGCGGAAAAGCTCGCTATCGATGAGATCAACGCAGCCGGCGGTGTGATGGGCAAGAAGATCGAACCCGTCATCGAAGATGGTGCATCCGATTGGCCAACATTCGCAGAAAAGACCAAGAAACTACTCCAGCGTGACAAGGTTGCCGCCATCGTTGGCTGCTATACCTCCGCTTCGCGCAAGGCTGTGCTGCCTGTGCTGAACCAGAACAAGGGTCTGCTGTACTACCCGACTTACTATGAGGGCCAGGAAGAAGACAAGTATGTCCTCTATCCGTCGCAGGAGGCCACGCAGTCGGTGATCGCCGCCATCGAATGGATGGCCAAGCAGCAGGGCAAGACCTTCTTCCTGGTTGGCTCCGACTACATTTATCCCCGTACCTGCAACAAGATCGCCAAGCCGACCATTGCCAAGGCAGGCGGCAAGACCGTTGGTGAAGAGTACGTCCCGCTCGGTCACACGGAATTTTCGTCGATCATCAACAAGATCAAGGCCGCCAAGCCGGACTGGATCTACTCGACCGTGGTCGGCGGTTCGAACGTAGCCTTCTACAAGCAGCTGAAGGCAGCCGGCCTCGGTGGCGACAAGCAGAAGCTGCTGTCGACGGTGGTCTCGGAGAATGAGATCGACGGTATCGGCAAGGACAATGCAGTCGGCTACTACGCTTGCATGGGTTACTTCCAGAGCATCAAGAGCGAGCGTAACGACAAGTTCGTCAAGGCGATCAAGGCCAAGTATGGCCAGGATCGCGTGGTCGGTGACCCGATGCAGGTGGCCTATAACTGCGTGTACCTGTGGAAGATGGCTGTCGAAAAGGCGAAGTCCTTCGACGTGGACAAGGTGATCGCTGCATCGTCAGGTCTCGAGCTCGATGCGCCCGAAGGCAAGATCCGCTTCCACGCCACCAACCACCACGTGGCCAAGAAAGTGCGTATCGGACGCGCGCGTCCGGACGGTCAGTTCGACATCGTCCATGAGACGGGCGTGATCGAGCCGAACCCGTTCCCGAAGCTGTAATCACTGCCTCCTTGCAGTAACCCGGGCCGTCCGCATGCGCGGGCGGTCCACTGATGCATTTTTCCGGAGCGCGCGATGTCGTTCGATATTTTTGTCATGCAGCTCTTCAATGGGCTGTCCTTGTTCACCATTCTGCTGCTCATGGCGCTTGGGCTTGCCATCGTGTTCGGGCTGATGGGCGTGATCAACATGGCCCATGGCGAACTGATGACGCTCGGCGCATATGCGACCTACCTGACTGCGAAATTCTTCTCGCATTTCGCGCCGTCGCTGATGGATTTTTATCTGATTCCGGCCATCCTCGTCGCCTTTTCGGTGGCGTACGCGGCAGGCTATTTGCTCGAGCGTGGATTTGTCCGCTTCTTTTACAAGCGTCCGCTCGATACGCTGCTGGCTACCTGGGGCCTGTCGCTGATCCTGCAGCAGACCTACCGCTCCATATTTGGTGCGCAGGAAGTGTCCGTCCCTCTGGCCAGCTGGCTGTCCGGCGCGTGGGAGCCAACCGAGGGCATCCAGCTGCCGCTGAACCGCATCTTCATCATCGGACTGACTGCCCTAGTGGCATTCGGCGTATGGCTGCTGCTGTACAAGACCCGGGCCGGCCTGCGCGCCCGTGCCG
>CAZESK010000002.1:0-9012 GCA_964515155.1 uncultured Bifidobacterium sp. | reverse complement strand
TTCGGCGTATGGCTGCTGCTGTACAAGACCCGGGCCGGCCTGCGCGCCCGTGCCGTTACGCAGAACCGCGCAATGAGCTCAGCCGTGGGTATCAATACGGACAAGGTCGACGCCACCACCTTTGCGCTCGGCGCCGGTCTTGCTGGCATCGCCGGCGCGGTGTTCACGATGATCGGGTCGACCAACCCCGGTACCGGTCAGGCCTACATCATCGACTCATTCATCACCGTGGTCTTCGGCGGCGTCGCCAGCCTGTTGGGCACTGCGGCCTCGGGATTCATCATCGCCCAGACCCAGACCACGCTCGAATTCCTCATGAGCGGCTCGATGGCCAAGGTATCGATCCTGCTGTTCGTGATCGTGGTGCTGTATTTCCGTCCGAGCGGATTGTTCTCTTCAAAGGTGCGCAGCTGACATGAATGCCTTCAAGCTCACTCCCGAGCACGCATCGCACATCGCGATGGCGCTGCTGCTGCTCGTCATCCTGCCAATGACGCTGGATCCATTCTGGATGGGAAACCTCGGTAAGTATGTTGCGTTCGCATTCGTCGCAGTCGGTCTCGTACTGGCCTGGGGCTACTGCGGCATTCTGTCGCTCGGACAGGGAATCTTCTTCGGCATCGGCGGCTATGCGATGGCGATGTTCCTCAAGCTCGAGGCCTCGGCCCCGAACCTGCCCGACTTCATGGAGTGGAGTAGCGTCGAAGTGCTCCCGACATGGTGGGAGCCGTCGCGTTACCTGACGTTCACCTTGCTGGAAATCTTCATCCTCCCGATCCTGATCGCATTTCCGTTTTCTTATGCGATCTTTCGCAAGCGGGTTTCGGGCGTCTACTTTGCCATCGTAACCATCGCCTTGTCGATGACGATGACGGTGCTCATCATCGGCCAGCAAGGGGATACCGGTGGTGCCAATGGCATCACGGACTTCAAGACCCTGCTCGGCATGGACATCATCTCTGACGAGTCGCGTCGCAATATCTACTACCTCGAAGTCGGGTTGCTGATCGTCGTTGCGGTGCTTGCCGCCGCGCTGCTCCACACCCGTTTCGGCAAGATCCTGATCGCCATCCGTGACCGTGAAGACCGGGTACGTTTCTCGGGCTACGACACAGCCATGGTGAAAGCCTTCGTCTTCACGATTGCCGCTGTGCTGTCGTCAATGGGCGGCGCGCTGTACACGTTGCAGGTAGGTCTGGTGAGTCCGACGCTGGTAGGCGCTGTGGCCTCGGTAGAGATGGTGATTTTTGCCGCGCTCGGCGGTCGTCTGTCCGTCACTGGTGCCGTGATCGGTGCATTGGTGGTGGGCTTTACCAAGTCCTGGCTGTCCGAGCAGTTCCCGCAGACCTGGCTATTCCTGCTCGGCCTGATGTTCATCGTGTCGGTTGGTTTGCTGCCCAATGGTATTGCCGGCGGCGTGCAGCGCATCTTTGCAAAGGAGAAGGCATGAATGCGGTAACTTCCGATGCGCTCAAGGATATCCATCCCGAAGCGATCGGGCAGCGTCCGGTTCTGATTGTCGAGAACCTGACGGTTTCATTTGATGGCTTCAAGGCCGTGGATGATTTGTCGCTGTCAATCAGTGAGCGCGAGCTGCGCGTAGTGATCGGCCCCAATGGCGCTGGCAAGACCACGCTGCTCGACATGATCTGCGGGAAGACCAAGCCGACCTCCGGCAGCATCCGGTTCCGGGATCTCGAGTTGTCCGAGATGGAGGAATACGAAATCGTGCGCGCCGGTGTCGGCCGCAAATTCCAGAATCCGTCGATCTATGAAGATCTGACGACGATGGAAAACCTCGAGATCTCGATCCCGCAGGCGCACGGTGTCTGGGCATCGATCCTGTTTCGCCGCACGCCGCAGGTGCGCGCACGGATCGAGGAAGTCGCCTCGCAAATCAATCTGCAGGATCACCTGGGCAAGAAGGCCGGCCTGCTCTCGCATGGCCAAAAGCAGTGGCTGGAGATCGGCATGCTGCTGATGCAGGAGCCGGAGCTGTTGCTACTCGACGAGCCGGTGGCAGGTATGTCGCCCCGTGAGCGCGAGCTGACGGCTGAATTGTTGCGCACGATCTCGCTGGGCAAGTCGCTGGTCGTCATCGAGCATGACATGGACTTCGTGAAGTCGATCGCCAGCAAGGTCACGGTGCTGCACCAGGGAAGGCTGCTGTCCGAAGGCACCATCGAGCAGGTCCAGAAAGACCCGCGCGTGATCGACGTCTATCTCGGCCATTGAGGACAAGATGCTGAAAGTTTCCAATCTCAACGTGAGCTACGGCGACAGCCGGGTGATCCATGACGTGTCGTTCACGGTGGAGAACAATGCCGCTGTCGCTATTGTTGGCCGCAACGGCATGGGCAAGAGCACTTTGCTCAAATCACTGATCGGCATGGTTCCGGTGGCCTCCGGATCCATCGCGCTTGACGGCCGGGAGCTGTCAAAGCTGCCGAGCTTCCGGCGCGTGCAGGCGGGCCTGGCCTACGTGCCCCAGGGACGGATGATTTTTCCGCTGCTGTCTGTCGAGGAAAACATCCTGTCGGGCCTGGAGACCGGCCGCTATGACGGCGTGCCCGACTTCATTTATGAGTTTTTCCCGGTGTTGAAAGAGATGGCGGGTCGCAAGGCAGGCAACCTGTCGGGTGGTCAGCAGCAGCAGCTTGCGATCGCACGCGCATTGGTCTCCAAGCCGAGCGTGCTGGTGCTCGATGAGCCGACCGAGGGAATCCAGCCGTCCATCATCAAGGAAATCGCGCAGTCTCTGAACCGACTGCGCAAGGAGCTCGGCATTGCCGTCCTGGTATCCGAGCAGGTGCTGTCGTTTGCGATGGAGGTGGCCGACGAGATTCTGGTCCTGGACCTGGGTCGCGTCGTGCGCACTGCCACCAAGAACGCAGTCGATATCGAAGAAGTTCGTTCGTACCTGACGGTGTAGTCAGGAATTCTTTACTGGAGGAGTGACATGAGGCACGGAGATATAGCAAGCAGCAAGGATTGCGTAGGCGTCGCGGTCGTCAACTACAAGATGCCGCGCCTGCACACGAAGGCAGAGGTGCTGGATAACGCGCGCAAGATCGCCGACATGCTGATCGGCATGAAGCAGGGTCTGCCCGGCATGGACCTGGTGATTTTTCCCGAGTACTCGACACACGGCATCATGTACGACTCGAAAGAGATGTACGACACCGCGTCGACGGTGCCGGGCGAGGAAACCGAAATCTTTGCAGCGGCCTGCCGCAAGGCTAACGTCTGGGGCGTGTTCTCGCTGACCGGCGAGCGCCATGAGGAGCATCCGAAGAAGGCGCCCTACAACACGCTGATCCTGATGAACAACAAGGGTGAAATTGTTCAGAAGTACCGCAAGATCATGCCGTGGGTACCGATCGAGGGCTGGTATCCGGGTGACTGCACCTATGTCTCGGATGGTCCGAAAGGCCTGAAGGTCAGCCTGATCATCTGCGATGACGGCAACTATCCGGAGATCTGGCGTGACTGCGCAATGAAGGGCGCCGAGCTGATCGTGCGCTGCCAGGGTTACATGTACCCGGCCAAGGACCAGCAGGTCATCATGGCCAAGGCCATGGCCTGGGCCAACAATAGCTATGTGGCCGTGGCTAACGCCACCGGTTTCGACGGCGTGTACTCATACTTCGGCCACTCGGCCATCATCGGCTTCGACGGCCGCACGCTTGGCGAGTGCGCTGAGGAAGAGATGGGTATTCAGTACGCCGAGCTGTCGGTATCGCTGATCCGCGATGCACGCAAGAACAGCCAGTCCAACAACCACCTGTACAAGCTGCTGCACCGCGGCTACACCGGCAAGATCAATTCGGGCGAAGACCCGAATGGCGTGGCTGCATGCCCGTACGAGTTCTATGGCAAGTGGATCAATGATCCGGAAGGTACGCGCAAGATGGTGGAGGCACTCACCCGTGACACCCCCGGTACCGAGGATTCCCCGATCGAGGGCATCCCGAACAAGTCTGCTGCACACCGCTAATCACGAGTATTGACCTGATTGCACGCCCCAATTTCCTCTTGTTGGGGCGTGCTTTTTTGATTGAATGAAATGAACGACCTGATTCAGCCTTATTTCATCGCATCCGAGCCTTACTACCGTAGCTCGGTCAATGAGATTGAACTGTTCGAAGCGGCCTACAAGTTGCGGATGCCGATGGTGCTGAAGGGGCCGACAGGGTGTGGCAAGACGCGCTTCATGGAGCACATGGCCTGGCGCCTGAAACGCCCGCTGATTACGGTAGCCTGCAACGAGGACATGACTGCCTCCGATCTCGTCGGCCGTTACCTGCTCGATGCCAATGGCACGGTATGGCACGATGGTCCGCTGACAATCGCGGCACGCCATGGCGCGATCTGTTACCTCGACGAGGTTGTCGAGGCGCGGCAGGATACGACTGTCATCATTCACCCGCTGACGGACAATCGGCGGACGCTGCCGCTGGATAAGCGCGGCGAACTGATTCATGCCCATCCCGACTTCCAGCTGGTGGTGTCCTACAACCCCGGTTACCAAAGTCTCACCAAGGACCTCAAGCAGTCGACCAAGCAACGCTTCGGTGCGCTCGATTTCGATTATCCCGGGGAGGACGTGGAAACCGATATCGTCGCCCATGAGAGCAGCGTCGATCGTGACGTGGCTACAAAGCTGGTCGGCATTGCGCACCGCTCTCGCGCGTTACGCGGACGGGGACTCGACGAGGGAATCTCCACGCGAATGCTGATCCATGCCGGCTCCCTGATTCATGTGGGCATTGCCCCGCGCGAGGCCTGCCGCGTCGCGCTGGCCCGGCCGATCACGGATGATCCCGACATGCTGTCGGCGCTCGACGGGTTCATCGATGCTTACTTCGGTGTCTGAGAGCCCGGTCGCCGCAACGCTGCACCCGGCTTTCGCCGCAGCGCTCGAAGCGCTTCCCGGACGGCTGCAGCTGCCTGCTATGCGCGAGGAGCTGGCAGATCTTCTTTCCGATGCCGGCGAGGCCGTACCCGGGCTCGAGCCAGCGCTCGCATCGCATCTCGGTTTTGTGCTCGATTCGCTGGATATTGGCGCACTGCGGCGCTGGATACTGACCGGCATGCGGCTGTATCCCAATCACGCCGACAAGCTGGCCGCCTTCTTTCGTCTCGAGGATCCGGCAGCGGCGCAGGCGATGGTGACTGAAAGCCGCGGCACCTCGTTCGAGCGGGCGCGCAACGCGCTTCAGCTGTACGCGGCGGGTTTCGGGCTGCGGGATCTCTCCCTGTCGGCACGCCGCCAGCGCAAGCTGAATGCCTTGCCGCTGCGCCCGGTGATTAGTGAAGGCACCTTGCTACTGCCCGATCATTATCTGGCATGGGATGGTGCGGCGCGCGGCAATATCTACCGCGCGGCGGTCGCCCACACGCTGGCGCACCTGCAGCATTCGCCGCGCCACCAGCCCGCCGGGAAGAAGAAGCCGCTGCTGCTGGCTGTGCTTTCGCTGATCGAGGACGCACGTGTCGAGCGTCTTGCCATTCGCCGCTATCCGGGCCTGCGCTCGCTATGGGGCTGCTTCCATGTGGCCAGTGGCGAGAAAAACGAGCTGAGCTTTGCATCGCTTGCCGCGCGGCTGGCGCGCGCGCTGCATGATCCGGGCTACGAGGATCCGAACCACTGGGTTAACAAGGGCCGGGATCTATTCGAGGCCGAGGCCACGCAGGGGCTGGACGATCCTGAGCGCTTCGCGGAGGTGGGAAAAATCCTCGGCAACGACCTGGGTCAGATGCGCGTGCGATTCGTGCCCGAGTTGTATGTAGTCCAACCAGCCTACCGGGACGACAACAGTTTTCTGTGGCAATTCGATAACGATGCGCCGCCGGACACACCGCCCGAAGAGAGCCTGTCGCGTAGCTCGGTGCAGATCGACCCGACCGACGGCGATGCTGACAGCGCGATCCATGTGGCGCCGGTAGCGCCGGAGGCTGGGCAGCGCTATGAGTATCCCGAGTACGATTACCGCGAGGATCTGCTGCACGATGCGTGGGCCGTGGTGCTCGACCGCTCGGGTCGGGATGCCGACATGGCCGTCGGCACGGGCCGCCAGCGCAACCTGTCACGCGGCGTGTCGCTGGATACGCGAGCACGAACTCTCGACCGCGCCATACGCTTGCGGCGGCAGCAGGAGGGCGAATCGCTCGACCTGAACGCGGCCGTGGAGAGCCGCATCAGCTGGCGTGCTGGCGTGACGCCGGATCCGCGCATCTTTCAGCGTCCGGGCAAGCGCCGGCGTCATGCATCCATTCTGCTGCTGGTAGATCTCTCGGAATCCACTAACGACCGGGTGCGGGGCTTCACCTCGGTGCTGGATGTAGAGAAGCAGGCAGCCGATTTGCTGGCGCAGTCGATCGACACCGATTACGACCGGCTGGCGATTGCCGGATTCCACTCGGACGGACGCGAGAAAGTGCACTACCTCCGACTTAAGGAATTCGACGAACCTTACAACGAACCGCAGCGGCAGCTGCTGCTGCGCCAGCAAGGCAGCTTGTCGACCCGCATGGGGGCCGCACTGCGACATGCCGGTACGCGTCTACTGAGGGAGATTTCCGAGAAGCGCATCCTGCTTCTGGTGACCGATGGCGAGCCTTCGGATATCGATGTCACCGATCGTGAGTACCTGGTCGAGGACGCGCGGTTTGCGGTACATTCATTAAACACGAAAGGCATCACGGTATTCTGCCTCACGCTCGATAGAGCCGGTGGCAGCTACATGAAGAGGATTTTCGGCGATGGTAACTATTTGATCGTCGACAATGCGTTATCGCTTCCAGCGCAGTTGTCTCGCGCGCTGACCCGCATCGCGGCGCGCTGACATCCGTTCGAGGCAGTTCAATCACTGGCAACAAGGCAGAAATGCAATGACGAACACAGATCCGGTCAAGGTAGGTGTACTGTACTCGCAGACCGGCGCAACCTCGGCCATCGAGTCTTCGCAGCGACTCGGCACGCTGATGGCGATCGAGGAGATCAACGAGGCCGGCGGCATCAACGGACGCGAAATCGTCGCGATGCAGTACGACCCGGAATCGAATCTCTATCAGTTCCGGACCCTGGCCGAACGGCTAGTTGCGGTCGACAATGTGAACGTGATCTTCGGTTGCTACATGTCGAGTGCGCGCAAGGCGGTCATTCCGGTAGTGGAGAAATATAACCGTGTTCTGTTCTACTCGACGTTGTACGAAGGCTTCGAGTTTTCGAACAACATCATCTATACCGGCGCCGCACCGAACCAGAACAGCGTACAGCTGGCTGACTACATGATGTCGTCCTTCGGTGGCCGCGTTTACCTGATCGGCTCCGATTACATCTACCCCTACGAATCGAACCGTATTATGTCGGATCTGGTGAACCAGCGGCCGGGTGGCAGCGTGGTCGCCCAGCGCTACGTGCCGTTGGATGCCGGCCCGCGCGATTTCGATGTTATCGTTGCCGAGATTCGCGAGATGCGACCAGACTTCATTTTCTCCACGGTCGTGGGTAATGCGACCCAGCACCTGTATCGCGCCTATGCGGAGGCCGGACTGAATCCAAAGACCATGCCCATTGCCAGTCTGACGACCTCTGAAGTCGAAGTGGCGCAGATGGGGGCATCGGTAGCAGCGGGACATTTCACTGCAGCACCGTATTTCTCATCGATCGATACACCGGAGAATCAGCGTGTTATCGATCGCTTCCGCGCCCGCTTCGGTGACGAGGTTCGTCCGAATGCATGCTGGGAAGCGGCGTATTTCCAGGTGCATATGTTCGCCAACGCGATGCGTGCGACCGGCACCGATCTCGTGCCCGCGCTCATGCCGCAACTGCTTGGCACCGAATTCGTCGCGCCCCAGGGGCGGGTACGCATTGAGCCCGGCAATCACCACACCCACCTGTATCCGCGCATCGGTCGCGTCAACTCCAAAGGCGAATTCTCGATTGTGCGCGCTTCCAAACATGCGGTGGCTCCCGACCCTTATCTGGTCACGCATTCGCTGGGTGACTGGACGCTCGCGCTTGAAGCGCTGCCTGACTGATGGTCGGTAAATCGAGAACGCTGGTTCGGACTGGCATGCGTGCGGTGCGTGAGGCACCGCAGATTCTGCGCGACCTGCGCTCGCTGCGTGTCTGCGTGTTCCATCCACGCGATCAGGACGGCGAGGGTCTGACCCGCCAGCTCGAGCGGATCGGCTGCCAGGTGAAGGCCTTCTGGCCGCCATTGCCATCACTACCCGACGATGTTGACGTCGTGTTCATGGCGCTGTCGCCCGACATGGTCGATGCCGACTTCGCATGGTGCCAGGTGGAGGATGGTCCGCCGGTCATCGCGGTCATCACCTACGAGAACCCGACCATCATCGAGGCGGTGTTGCGTGTGGGCGCGATCGCCACCGTCGCCTCGCCGGTGCGCTCCTTTGGCTTGTTGTCGGTGCTGGTGCTGGCACGCGATGTGCACAGCACGCTGCGCAAGCAAAAGAAGCGCATCGTTCAGCTTGAATCCAAGCTCCAGAGCGTGCGTCAGATCGCCGAGGCGCAAGACATTCTCGTGGCCCAGCGTGGCATCACGAAAGAAGAGGCTTATCACGTAATCCGCGAGCAGGCGATGCAAAAGCGGGTGACGGCGGAAGAGATCGCCAAGGCGATCATCAACGCCAACGAGATCCTCGGTTCACGCTAGGTCGTCGCTTCATTTGGTCGGGAGGGTGCTCGCCCGCCACTGCCCCGGTCTCCTCTCGCTTCAGGTTTTTCATTTGACGCCGCATGACCCGTTTGGCATGATCAACGGGCAGTAGCGCATCGGTCTTGCTTTCACAGCGCAAAACAACATCATAACGAGAGACAAACATGCGAGACGAGACGATGACGTCGGCGGAGGGCGTCAAAGGCGTTGAGGGCGCCGAGGGTGAGGCGCAACGCGCACCCAATTCGGCCTCGAAAGTCCTGTTCGCCAGCCTGATCGGCACGACAATCGAGTACTTCGACTTCTACATCTTCGGCAC
>CAZESK010000001.1:92141-97333 GCA_964515155.1 uncultured Bifidobacterium sp. | reverse complement strand
GCGTCGCACCGAAGATGGTCTTGATGACGGTGCTGCTGTCTCGCTCGTAGTCCCACCGCAGATTGACACTCTGCCGGTCGTAGGCGGTGCGTTCGCGCCAGCCGTCGGTATGCGTGAGGTTCAGGTCGGCGCGCAACGCGCTTTGGCCGATGCGTCCGCTATCAAGGCCACCGAGCAGGCGGGCCCAGCCGAAGCTGCCCGCCTCCAGCGACAGGTCGGCGCCACGCGACTCCTTCGGCGTGCGCGTGAGCACATTGACGATGCCACCGATGGCATCCGAACCATACAGTGCCGAGCCGATACCGCGCACCACCTCGACACCACCAGCGGAGGGCAGGTTCAGTTCATACAGTGCGTTGTGATTAAAGTTGCCGGTCGCACGAATCGGTATACCGTCCTCGAGAAACAGGTAGAGCGGGCTGGTGGTGAAGCCTTGGCGAATCGCCGTGGTGTGTCCTTCACCGTTGGTGACGGCGATGGCGACACCGGGAATCTGGCCGAGCAGTTGCTGCGGATGCGATGGCCGTACAAGTTCGATGGCCTCGCGACGAATGACGCCGACCGAGGACGGGGTTTCGGACAGGGGCGCGCGTTCGCGGGTGGCGGTGACCGTCACCTCGGGCAGCGCCCCGTTGTCGGCTATCGCAGCATCGGCGATGGCCATGGCAGCCGCCGCCAGCGCGCGCGGAAGAAAATGTTGCATGAATGACTCCTGAAAGCGATCAGCCCGGCCCGTCAGCGCAGGCCGGTACGAAGAACGATGTGGGCTTCAGGAGAACGAGGGGGGCGCGCGCGAGCGCAGTGCGTGCCCGGGGAAGGCGATGACCAGTGGGCTGCTGATCGCCCGGGGCGACGCGTCGGAAAGTCCGGCGTGGAGATACGGATTGACATCAAACCCGGGCGTGGTACCCGAGGTGGCGCACAGCGCGCAGTGGTCGGCAGCGGCATGCGATACCGAGTCCGGCGCCTGATCGACCTTGACCCACTTCAGGCCGGAGACCGAACAAACCTCAACCCAGCCCGCCGGGGACTGCGTACGCGCAGCGGCCCACGCCGGCAGCAGGGCCTGCATCAGCAGGGCCAACAGCAGCAGCGCAGCGAGTGAAACGCGGTGGAATTGACGGGATGTCATGGGCGCGCAGTTTATCACGGGCAAGCATAGCGACCGGTCCGCCGGTTTGAGCCACTTGCTGAAAAAGTGCGGCCGTTCGCCTTTTCCGGGCGTAATTTCGGCAAAAAACAGGTCTAATTGTTGATCGCCGTGGCCGATGAAAAGCGATGTGTTAACGCTTTACTCACACTTTTGGCGGGAAGAAGTAGCCGTTGAGAAATGACCAACCAGTCGAACGCGACGCGTGTATCGGGTGTGTTACATTCAGGAAAAATTGTGGCGGCTGAGCTACGACACATCGCGATACGTAACCCCGTAGTCAAATGACAAGCGAAGCAGGGGTTACTCACGTTTTCTTCGATCAGATTTGTTCGAGTATTGTGTTTGCTGCATTGCGGAAACGCAGACTACGCGACACAATTCGAGCGTCCTGGATGAGGGGTCACCATGCTCTACCAACTGCACGAAATGAACCGCACTTTGTTGAGCCCGCTGGTTCAATGGGCCGAGGCATCGTCGAAGCTGTTCACCAATCCGGTATCACCCTTTGCTCACACACCGTTCGCCCAGCGCATCGCCGCGGGTTACGAGCTGATGTTCAGGCTGGGCAAGGAATATGAAAAGCCGGCGTTCGGCATTGCCACGACGGAGGTCGCGGGCATCAGGACGGCCATCATCGAGACCGTGGTGCTGGATAAGCCCTTTTGCAAGCTCCTGCATTTTCGAAAGGATCGCCACGATCCGGCGTTGCACCAGCTGACGCAGCCGAAGGTGCTGTTGGTGGCGCCGCTGTCGGGCCACCATGCCACGCTGCTGCGCGACACCGTGCGTGCGCTGCTGCCCGAGCATGACGTCTATATCACCGACTGGACCGATGCGCGCATGGTGCCGCTGGAGCAAGGCGCGTTTCACCTGCACGACTACGTCCATTACGTACAAGAATTCATTCGTTTCCTCGGTGAGGGCGTGAACGTGATATCGGTCTGCCAGCCGACAGTGCCAGTGCTGGCCGCGATCTCGCTGATGGCCAGCGACAACGAGCCGGTCATGCCGAAGACCATGGTGATGATGGGCGGCCCGATCGACCCGCGCAAGTCGCCCACGGCAGTCAACGATCTCGCAACCAACAAGCCTTACAACTGGTTCGAGAACAACGTGATCTACAACGTGCCGCCGAATTATCCCGGCTACGGCAGGCGCGTCTACCCGGGTTTCCTGCAGCATGCCGGCTTCATGGCGATGAATCCGCGCCGCCACGCGCAGAGCCACTGGGAGTTCTACCTGCACCTGCGTGAAGGTGACAACGAGTCGGCCGAAGAGCACCGCAAGTTCTACGACGAATACAACGCCGTTCTCGATATGCCGGCCGAGTACTACCTCGAGACGATCAAAACCGTGTTTCAGGACCACGCGCTGCCGCTGGGCACGTGGGAAGTCGCGGGCAAGCTCGTCCGTCCGCAGGACATCAGTAATGTCGCGCTCTTCACCATTGAGGGCGAGCTCGACGATATCTCCGGCTCCGGCCAGACGCGCGCAGCACAAGATCTGTGCTCGGGCATACCGGAGCAAGACAAGCAGCATTTCACCGCACCCAAGTGCGGCCACTACGGCATTTTCTCCGGTCGCCGCTGGCGCGAAATCATCGCACCGAAGATCACGGAGTTCATCAAGGCGCACGCCTGACCTCTTGCTGCTGGCAAAACAGGGCCGCCCCGATGGCGGCCCTGTTGCTTTCCGGGCCGGCAAATATCGGATAATGCCGGGCTATGTCCGAATCTCCGAAATCACTGGCCGACCGCATTGAGGATCTGCTGCCGCAAACGCAATGCACGAAATGCGGCTTCCCCGCTTGCCGCCCGTATGCGGAAGCGATCGCGGACGGCCGTGCCGGCTACAACCAGTGCCCGCCAGGCGGGGCCGAGGGTGTTGCGCGCATCGCCGCGCTGCTCGGCAAGCCAGTCATTCCGATCAACCCGGTGCATGGCGTGGAACGCGAGCGGCCAGTCGCCGTGATTGACGAGGCGGTCTGCATCGGCTGCACGCTGTGCATCCAGGCGTGCCCGGTCGATGCCATCGTTGGCGCCGCCAAGCAAATGCATACCGTCCTGCCGTCACTCTGCACGGGCTGCGATCTGTGTGTCGCGCCCTGCCCTGTCGACTGCATCAGCATGGTCTCGGTAACGCCGGGCCGCACCGGCTGGGCTGCATGGACGCAGCAGGCTGCCGATGCAGCGCGCCAGCGCCATGCCACCCGCGCGCACAGGCTCAAGCGCGACAAGGAGGAAAACGACGCGCGGCTGGCCGCCAAGGCAGTCGCCAAGCTCAGGGAAGTGGACGCCTCGACACCCGCGGGCACCGCCGAGCAGGCCGAAAAGGACCGCAAACGCGCCATCATTGAGGCCGCCATCGAGCGCGCGCGCCTGCAAAAGGAGAAAGCAGCACAAGAGGCCACGCGGAATAAATCATGAATGCAGAGAAGCGCCGGCAGATCTTCGAGCGCCTGAAACAGGCCAACCCGCACCCGACCACCGAGCTCGAGTACACAACGCCGTTCGAGCTGCTGATTGCGGTGATTCTCTCGGCGCAGGCGACCGATGTCTCGGTCAACAAGGCCACGCGCAGGTTGTATCCGATCGCGAACACGCCAGCTGCGATCCATGCGCTGGGTGTCGACGGCCTGATCCCCTACATCCAGACCATCGGCCTGTACAAGACCAAGGCAAAGAATGTGATCGAAACCTGCCGTCGCCTTGTCGAGCAGCACGGCAGTCAGGTACCACGCGACCGCGAATTACTGCAGGCCTTGCCCGGTGTTGGTCGCAAGACGGCGAATGTGGTGCTCAACACCGCCTTCGGCGTGGCCGCGATGGCTGTCGATACGCATATCTTCCGCGTCTCCAACCGCACCGGCATCGCGCCCGGCAAGAACGTCGATATCGTCGAGGAAAAGCTGATGAAATTCGTGCCGGCCGAGTACCTGATGGATGCGCACCACTGGCTGATCCTCCACGGACGCTACACCTGTACAGCGCGCAGCCCTCAATGCTGGAACTGTCTGATCGCCGACCTCTGCGAGTACAAGCACAAGACGCCTGTACCAGCCAGGGGCCTGTAATGAGCCCGGATGCTCTCCTCAACACCGCCGCCGTCGTCGGCCTCGGCGAACTGGGCGACAAGACACAGGTGCTGGCACTGCTGCTGTCGGTCCGCTACCGGCGCAGCCGGCCCATCCTCGCAGGCATTCTGGTGGCCACGCTGCTAACGATGGGCGTGACCTCGCTCATCGGGACCACGATCTCGGATCTCCTCCCGACCGACTTGCTGCGCTGGGTGCTGGTGGTGATGTTCTTCGCAGTCGCCGTATGGACGCTGATCCCCGAGGGTGGTGACGACGACGACCTGCCGCTGAAATCCTCGTCCAGTCTGATGCTGACCGCCTGCACGACTTTCCTGCTGGCCGAGCTCGGCGACAAGTCGCAGGTAGCGACCCTGGTCATGGCAGCGACGTACGGCCAGTTCGCCAGTGTGATGGCTGGCGCAACGCTGGGCGTGATGCTGGCCATCGCGCCAGCCGTGCTACTGGGCAAGACCACGGCACAATGGATACCCATGCCGATGGTGCGAATGGCTGCGGCAGCGCTGTTTGCCGCGCTTGGTCTCTGGGTGCTGGTGTTTGGACTCTGACCGGGCGCGGAGTACAGTACGGCCATGTTCAATCCCACCCGAGACGAAGTCCGCCGCTTCTTTTGCGACACCTGGCGCAAGACCACTGCCGGCGAGGTGCTGACACCGCTGGAAGCCATCGCACGCGACTGGCTCCTGCAACATCCGGAGTATGAAACCGAGCTGACCGACCCTGAGGCCGCACAGTCTGCGGACTACGACATCGGCAAGGGACAATCGAATCCCTTCCTGCACCTGGCCATGCACCTGTCGATTACGGAGCAGGTCTCCATCGACCAGCCGCCGGGCATACGCGAGGCCTATGTGCAGCTGGCCAGTCGCCTCGGCGAACATGAAGCACAGCACGTCATCATGGAGTGTCTCGGCGAAATGCTATGGAATGCGCAGCGCAACGGCA
>CAZESK010000001.1:76882-92041 GCA_964515155.1 uncultured Bifidobacterium sp. | reverse complement strand
CACGTCATCATGGAGTGTCTCGGCGAAATGCTATGGAATGCGCAGCGCAACGGCATGCCGCCTGACGGGCAGGCTTATGTCGACTGCGTACAGCGGCAGGCCCGTGGCTAACTCTGCCCATGGCAGGCAATAAAAAACCGCGGCATGCCGCGGTTTTTTATTGGACAGGCTGCAATTACTTGCGCACCACCAGCGAGCCGGGCAGGCTGGCCAGGTAGGCCGAGATGTCGTTGATCTCTTTCGCCGACAAAGGCTTGGCCATGCCAGCCATGATCGCATTGCCGCGGCCATTGGCAGCCTGACCCCCGCGCTGATAGGCTTTCAGCGTGTGCTTGAGGTAATCGACATGCTGGCCAGCCAGCTTGGGATAGCTGGGATCGACCGGCGTGTTGTAGTCAGCGCCGTGGCAGGCGGCGCAGTTATATTTCTGTGCAGCGGCCTTGCCTGCCTCGACATTGCCGGCGAAGGCATTGACGGACAGCGCGAGCGCCAGCAGGGCAAAAATCTTTTTCATGAAGAGCTCCGTTTATTTCTGCTGCGCGTAGTAGGCGGCGAGATCGGCGATGTCCTGGTCGGACAGGCCCTTGGCAATACCGACCATCGACGGATGATTGCGCTCGCCCTTCTTGTAGGCGTTCAGCGCGGCGGCGATGTACTGCTCGGACTGGCCACCGATCATGGGAACGCGATAGACCTCGGGAAAGGTCGCCTTGTAGCCGGCGATGCCATGGCAGCCGACGCACATCGCCACCTTGTTTTTGGCGGCAGCGGCGTCGCCCTTGATGTCAGCAGCCGCAGACACCTGAGCCACACCCGCCAGGACGAGGAGAGCAAAGAGTTTTTTCATGATAGCCCGGTAGTTGGATAAAACGAGGTAACGGAAACAGGCTTTTTATCGAGGACCAGCTTGTTTTGTTGCCTGCCCGTATAAAAAAAGCGTCGAAATTCTAACCAAAACACCGGTCGATGTCGATTTGTATTTCTCACTGTTATTGACGGAATCGATGACCCTACGAAAGGATTCCATCTGCTCCAAAGCGAACTGCGACACAAAAACCTGATGCAGGGCGGTCGTTTATACTGCCCGGTCCAGTAATCGACCTGATCAATTCCGATGACCGCGCCAAAACGCTTCGATGGTTCCGACCAGTACGTCGCCACCCAGGATCTGAAACTTGCGGTCAACGCCGCTCTCACCCTGCAGCGTCCGCTGCTAATCAAGGGCGAGCCCGGCACCGGGAAAACCATGCTGGCCGAGGAAGTGGCCGCGGCGCTGAAGATGCCACTTTTGCAATGGCATATCAAATCGACCACGAAAGCACAGCAGGGCCTGTATGAGTATGACGCCGTGTCCCGGCTGCGCGATTCGCAGCTCGGCGATGCCCGCGTAAAGGATATCCACAACTACATTGTCAAGGGCGTGCTGTGGCAAGCCTTCACGTCGGATGAGCCAGTGGTACTGCTGATCGACGAGATCGACAAGGCCGACATCGAATTCCCGAACGACCTGCTGCGCGAACTCGACCGCATGGAATTTTATGTTTACGAGACGCGCGAGATGGTGCGTGCAAAGCACCGGCCGCTGGTGATCATCACGTCGAATAATGAAAAAGAGCTGCCCGATGCTTTCCTGCGCCGCTGCTTCTTCCACTACATCAAGTTCCCGGACAAGGAAACGATGCAGCAGATCGTCAATGTCCACTTCCCCACCATCAAGCACGACCTGCTCGCCGCCGCCCTGCATAACTTCTTCGAGTTACGCGAAGTGCCCGGCCTGAAAAAGAAGCCATCGACATCCGAACTGCTTGACTGGCTCAAGCTGCTGCTGGCCGAAGATATCCCGGCCGACGTGCTGCAATCGAAAGACCAGAAAAGCGTCGTGCCGCCTCTGCATGGTGCGCTGCTGAAAAACGAACAGGACGTGCATCTGTTCGAGCGACTGGTGTTCATGTCGCGGCAGAACCGGTAAACCCGGAACGCGCATCACCATGCTGATCGATTTCTTTTTCACGCTGAAAGATGCGAAAGTCCCGGTCTCGATCAAGGAATTCCTGATTCTGCTCGAGGCGCTGGACAAGCAGGTGATCTCGCCCTCGCTCGACGAGTTCTACTACCTCGCGCGAACCACGCTGGTAAAGGACGAAGCTAATTTCGATAAGTTCGACAAGGCTTTTGGTCATTACTTCCACGGCGTACAAGTACTGTTCGACAAGGCTCCCGAGATCCCGCTGGACTGGCTCACCAAGCGTATGCAGCGCGAGCTCACGCCTGAGCAACGTGCCCAGCTCGAGAAGCTTGGCTATGACAAGCTGATGGAGCGCCTCAAGCAACTGCTCGACGAACAGAAGGGACGACACGAAGGCGGCAATAAATGGATAGGCACCGGCGGCAGCTCGCCCTTCGGTAATGGCGGCGTGAATCCCGAGGGCATACGCATCGGCGGCGAAGGCGGCCAGCGCAGCGCGGTCAAGGTCTGGGAAGCGCGCGCCTTCCGGGATTACGACAGCGAGCGGGAGCTGGGTACCCGAAACATCAAGGTCGCGCTGCGCCGTCTGCGCAAGTTTGCGCGCGAGGGGCTGGAAGAGGAGCTCGCACTCGATGACACGATACGCGCCACCGCCAACAATGCCGGCTGGCTCGATCTGAAGATGCAGCCCGAGCGCAAGAACAAGGTCAAAGTGCTCATGCTGATGGACGTCGGCGGCAGCATGGATGACCATATTGCGCAGGTGGAGGAGCTGTTCTCGGCGACCCGGTCCGAGTTCAAGAACATGGAGTTCTTTTACTTCCACAACTGCGTGTACGAAACCCTGTGGAAGAACAACCGCCGCCGCCATGCAGAGCGCTTCGCGACCTGGGATGTGCTGCGCAAGTATCCGCCAGACACCAAGCTCATTTTCGTTGGCGATGCGACGATGAGCCCCTATGAAATCGTGCAGCCGGGCGGCTCGGTCGAATATAACAACGAGGAGGCCGGTGCGGTCTGGTTGCAGCGCTTCACCCACCAGTTTCCCAAATATGTCTGGCTGAACCCGGAGCCCGAGGGACTATGGCCGTACCGGCAGTCGATCGCGATCATCCGCCAGCTCGTGGCCGACCGCATGTACCCGGTCACGATGGAAGGCCTGGATCGGGCGATGCAGATGTTGTCGAAGTAGCGTCGCCGGGTTTCCGAGCAGTGATGGCACAGCCCGCCGAGGTAGCATGCGCCATCCACCGTCCGCACCGCAAATGACGAAATCCGCTTGCACCTGACAAAATTCATTAGAATTCCCCGGTTTGTCCCGCGCGGGCACCTCGTTTGCAAATTCACCCCCCTGTCGAATGGCCAGCAAAAAACCTGATTACAGCGAATCATCGATCCGTGTCCTGAAAGGCCTCGAGCCGGTGAAGCAGCGGCCGGGTATGTACACCCGCACAGAGAATCCGCTGCACATCATCCAGGAGGTGATCGACAATGCCTCCGACGAAGCACTCGGTGGCTATTGCAAAAACATCCAGGTCACGATGAACGCCGATGGCAGCGTCAGCGTCGAGGATGACGGCCGCGGCATTCCGGTCGGTTTGCATCCCGAGGAACAGGTATCGACCGTGGAGATCGTCTTCACCCGTCTGCACGCCGGCGGCAAGTTCGACAAGGGATCAGGCGGCGCATACGCTTTCTCCGGCGGCCTGCACGGTGTCGGTGTGTCGGTCACGAATGCACTGGCGTCGAGGCTCGACATCACGGTCTGGCGCAAGGATGACAAGAGCAATGGTGTGCACAGTATCCAGTTCGCCGACGGCGACGTGGTGCAGCCGCTGAAGTCGCGCGCCGCGACCAAAGATGACAAGAAGTCCGGCACGCGCGTGACCGTGTGGCCCAATCCGAAGTATTTCGATTCATCGCAGATTCCGATTCCCGAACTGCAGCGCCTGCTGCGCTCGAAGGCCGTACTGCTGCCGGGCGTACGTGTGTCCTTCACGCAGGAGAAGACCGGCGAAACGCAGTCCTGGCTCTACGAACAAGGTCTGCGCGGCTACCTCAACGAAGCACTCGCGCAAAGTAGCGGCGGCAGCACGCATTCACCCCTCATGCTGATCCCACTCTTCGAGGGCGAACAATATGCGACGGCCGACGCCGACGGCTTTGCCGAGGGGGAAGGCGCGGCCTGGGTGGTGGCATGGACTGAGGATGGCGCCGTCGTACGCGAATCGTAT
This sequence comes from uncultured Bifidobacterium sp., assembly GCA_964515155.1. Taxonomy (GTDB): domain Bacteria; phylum Pseudomonadota; class Gammaproteobacteria; order Burkholderiales; family Burkholderiaceae_D; genus Pernthalerella. The sequence continues at coordinate 87,841 of CAZESK010000001.1, read as the reverse complement.
GTGAACCTGATTCCGACACCAGCCGGCGGCACACACGAGTCCGGGCTGCGCGAGGGCCTGTTCAATGCCGTCAAGAGCTTCGTCGAGCTGCATTCGCTATTGCCCAAGGGCGTCAAGCTGCTGCCTGAAGACGTATTCGCGCGCTCCTCGTTCGTGCTGTCGGCGAAAGTGCTTGATCCGCAGTTCCAGGGGCAGATCAAGGAAAAGCTCAACTCGCGCGACGCGGTACGGCTCGTTGCCGGTTTCGCGCGCGGCGCGCTCGAACTGTGGCTGAACCAGCATGTCGACTACGGCAAGAAGCTGGCTGATCTGGTGATCAAGCAGGCGCAAAGCCGACTGCGTTCTGCGCAAAAGGTCGAGAAACGCAAGCAGTCCGGCGTCGCCGTCTTGCCGGGCAAGCTCACTGATTGCGAATCGACCGACATCACGCGTAACGAGATCTTCCTGGTCGAGGGCGATTCTGCCGGCGGTTCGGCGAAGATGGGCCGCGACAAGGAATTCCAGGCCATCCTGCCGCTGCGCGGCAAGGTGCTCAATGCCTGGGAAACCGAACGTGACCGGCTGTTTGCCAACAATGAGATTCACGATATCGCCGTTGCCATCGGTGTCGACCCGCACGGCAAAAATGACGATCCCGACCTCTCCGGCCTGCGCTACGGTCGCGTCTGCATACTCTCGGATGCGGATGTCGATGGCTCGCACATTCAGGTACTGCTGCTGACGCTGTTCTTCCGCCATTTCCCCAAGCTGATCGAGCGCGGCCACATTCATATCGCGCGCCCGCCCCTGTACCGGGTCGATGCGCCGGCACGCGGCAAGAAGCCGGCACAGAAAATCTATGCGCTCGACCATGGTGAACTCGAAGCCATCGAAGACAAACTACGCAAGGATGGCGTGAAAGAAGGCGCATGGAGTATCGCTCGTTTCAAGGGCTTGGGCGAGATGAGTGCCGAACAGCTGTGGGAAACCACGATGAATCCGGACACACGCCGGCTGCTTCCGGTGGCCTTGGGCGACCTTGGCGTGAAAGCCTCCGAGGACCGTTTCACCATGCTGATGGGCAAAGGCGAGGCCGCAGCGCGGCGCGCATGGCTCGAGGAACATGGGAATGAAGTGGAAGCCGATATCTGATTGATGGGGATTGGCGGGTTTCGCCTTTGGCTCTACCCGCCCTACCGACGACATCTTTCGCAGGGCGGATAGAACGAAGCGTCATCCGTCAAAACAACGAAAACCATGAACGACCAAAACCAGCTTTTCGAATCCACCGCCGATGATGCCGGCGAGTCGCTGACGCTCGCCACCTTTGCCGAGCGCGCCTATCTCGACTACGCCATCTCGGTGGTGAAGGGTCGTGCGCTACCGGATGTCTGCGACGGCCAGAAACCGGTGCAACGCCGCATCCTGTATGCGATGAACCAGCTCAAGCTCGATCCGGCCGCCAAGCCACGCAAGTCAGCGGCGGTAGTCGGCGATGTGCTCGGCAAGCTGCACCCGCACGGCGACCAGTCGGTGTATGACGCCATGGTGCGCATGGCGCAGGATTTCGCGCTGCGCTATCCGCTGGTCGATGGTCATGGCAACTTCGGCTCGCGCGATGGCGATGGCGCCGCCGCGATGCGGTACACCGAGGCGCGGCTGACACCGATCTCACGCCTGCTGCTCGACGAAATCGACATGGGCACCGTCGATTTCACGCAGAACTATGATGGCTCGAGCGAGGAGCCCAAACTGCTGCCCGCGCGACTGCCCTTCGTACTGCTTAACGGCGCCTCCGGTATCGCCGTCGGCCTGGCTACCGAAATTCCGTCGCATAACCTGACCGAAGTCGCTGCGGCAGCAGTGGCCATGATCAGGAATCCGAAGCTGTCGCATGAGGAGATGATGGCGCTGATCCCCGGCCCGGACTTCCCCGGCGGCGGGCAGATCATCACGCCGGCCTCGCAGATCAGCGAGATCTACCAAACCGGTCGCGGCAGTATCAAGGTACGCGCGCGCTGGAAAATTGAAGAGCTCGCCCGCGGCCAGTGGCAGCTGGTGGTGACCGAGCTTCCGCCCGGCACTTCGTCACAGAAGATACTCGAAGAGATCGAGGAGCTGACGAACCCCAAGGTCAAGCTCGGCAAGAAGAGCCTGACACCCGAGCAAATGGCGACGAAGCAGAGCATCCTCGCCGTGCTCGACACCGTACGCGACGAATCCGGTCGCGATGCGCCGGTACGGCTGGTGTTCGAACCAAAATCGAAGAATCAGGATCAGGAAGAGTTCAGCAATCTGCTGCTCGCCCATACCTCGCTGGAAAACAATGCACCGGTCAACCTCGTGATGATCGGTGCCGATGGCCGTCCGCGCCAGAAAGGTGTGGGCGAGATCCTGCGCGAGTGGGTGGGCTTCCGCTTCGAGACCGTGACCCGCCGCACACAGCACCGGCTTGGCAAGGTCGACGATCGTATTCACATCCTCGAAGGCCGCGAGGCGGTACTGCTGAATATTGACAAGGTCATCAAGATCATCCGTGAGTCGGACGAGCCCAAGCCTGCGCTGATGCAGGCATTCAAGCTCTCCGAGCGGCAGGCCGAGGACATCCTCGAGATCCGCCTGCGACAACTGGCGCGACTTGAAGCCATCAAGGTACAACAGGAGCTGGCCGAACTGCGCAAAGAGAAAATCACGCTGCAGGATGTGCTCGATAACCCCGCCTCGATGAAGAAGCTGCTGATCAGGGAAATCGAGAACGACACGAAGCAGTACGGCGACGAGCGACGTACGCTGATCGAAGAAGCCGAACGTGCTGTCGCTGAACAGAAGGTGATCGACGAGCCGGTGACCGTGATCGTCTCTCAAAAGGGATGGGTGCGTGCGCGCCAGGGTCATGGCCACGATGCCCAGCAATTCAGTTTCAAGGCCGGCGATGCGCTGTACGCCACCTTCGAGTGCCGTACGACGGACACCCTGCTCGCTTTCGGATCGAGCGGCCGCGTGTACTCGGTGCCGGTGGCGCAGCTTCCCGGTGCGCGCGGCGACGGCGTCCCGGTCACCACGCTGGTCGAAGTCGAATCCGGCACACGCCTCGTTCATTACTTTGCCGGTACGGCGGACACGCCGCTGCTGCTGGCCTCCACCGCCGGCTACGGCTTCTCCGCCAAAGTCGCTGACATGGTGTCGCGCCAAAAAGGCGGCAAGTCCTTCATGACCCTCGACACCGGCGACGAGCCGGTGATGCCGCAGGTGATCGCCAAAGGCGCAAACCGGATCGCCTGCCTGTCCGAGAATGGCAGACTGCTGGTCTTTGCCCTCGACGAGATCAAGACCCAGCCCGGTGGCGGCCGCGGTGTCATCCTGATGGAGCTCGAGCTCGATGAGAAACTTCTGGCGGCGCAGCCGATCGGTACCAAAGGCGTGAAGATCGTTGGTAGCGGACAACGCAGCGGCAAGGCACAGGAAACCAACCTGACCGGCGCTGATCTCACCAGCCACGTCGGCAAGCGTGCGCGCAAAGGCAAGCTGCTGGCCTCGCGCATGAAGGTCGAGCGGCTCGAGGCACTGGCCTGATGAAGCGAGGGCACGCGCGCTTGCTGGCTGGCCTGACGCTGGCAGCGGCATGCGCAAGCTGTACCACCACCAACCCCTACTATGATCCTTCCAAACCGCACCATACGCGGGATGGCTTTCGTAACAACTACCTGGAAGAGCCAATCGGTGGCGGCTTCCTGAGATGGCAGTGGGAACGCTGGCGCGACGGCCTGCCCAAGCCGCCACCAAAAGGATACGCGCTACCGGCTGAGCGACCCGATATCGACTGGCTCAGACAAAATCGCAGCGAGACCACGGCGACGTGGATAGGTCATGCAACGGTGCTGCTGCAAGTGGGTGGCCTCAACATCCTCACCGACCCGATTTTTTCCGAGCGCGCATCGCCGTTATCTTGGGTAGGACCAAAGCGCAAAACGCCACCGGCCATGCGCGTTGAAGAGCTACCGCATATCGATATTGTTATCGTCTCGCACAATCACTATGACCACCTCGACCTGCCCACGTTGCGCGCATTGCAGGCACAGCCGGGCGGGCCACCGCTGCTGCTGATGCCGCTGGGTGTTGGCGACTGGTTGAAGCGCCAAGGTATCGGCAATGTGCAGCAACTGGACTGGTGGCAGTCGCACCCAGTCGGCGAAGCGAGGCTGCATTTCGTGCCAGTGCAGCACTGGTCGGCCCGCGGGCTATTCGACCGTTTCAAGACACTCTGGGGCGGCTGGGTAATCGAAGCGCAGGCCGATGGCAAGCCATTCAAGGCATTCTTCACCGGCGATACCGGTTACTCGAAAGACTTCATCGATATTCAGCGCCGCTTCGGCAACTTTGATTTTGCGATGATCCCGGTCGGCGCCTACGAGCCGCGCTGGTTCATGAAACCACAACATGTGAATCCAGCGGAGGCTGTGCAGATCCACCGCGATCTGCAGGCGCGTCGCTCACTCGGGATTCATTGGGGCGCGTTCGAATTGACGGATGAGTCACTCGATGAGCCAGCCACTGCACTCAAGGCTGCAGTACATGCGACGGGGATCGATCCCGAAGCGTTTTTTGTCACGCCCTTGGGCCAGACCCGCCGCATCGGGCGCTGATGCAGTTCACAAGGCCAGTCGGGGCGGCACGACCGCCCCCAGATTCGGCCCACCGGGATTTCCGCTGACATGGCATTGGGAAGTATCCGCGCTCAACTGCATTTCAATGTACTTCACCCTGCCTGACCAGCTTGCCGAAAGCACCTGCACACAAGCAAACGCAACAATGGTCTGCTCCGTTCCGGTTTTGCTGGAATCATCGACGACCGGGACCACACTGTATTGGCATGCCCTGGTACCAGCCGCGCTGCAGCGATGAATTTCCTGATACATGGACGCCATGTTTCCGTTGGCGATATAGGTCGGATCGCCAATGGCCAACGGTGCCGGATTGCCCTCATTGATCAGCCTGCGGACATCATTGGCCGAGTTTGAATCGAGGTTGAACGTCGTCCACTGCCCAGAGTCGCAGCTACTTCCCTTGAAGACATACTCGGAGACCGCAGGGAATTTGAAGGTCTCTCCTGCGGGCGTCGTGATCGTGACATCTTGCCGGTTGCCAGGCCCCACGACAATATCGGTCCGTCTGTCGGCCACGAGCGGCTGGTTCGTTGTCGCGTTCCAGTAGCGATCAAACAGGCATTTGGAGAGAACGAACGGCGTGAGTCCGCTCGGACTGACACCTCGCGGAGGTGATACGACCGCGACGGCGCGCGCGCTCAGGGGAATATCGTTGTACCCAAAGATACGGGAGAGGAAGGTATGTGCTCCGCCACCGTTGGCTGAGGTAGCCAGCGGAATCGTGACCTGCACCGCCGGCACATCGTTCGCCGACTGAATCCAGCCGGGCGCCAAGGGAGCCGTACTGAAGACCGACGTACCCAGATTCCAATACCCGGCCTGTACTTCCGCGCTAGCCAGAGTTCGGTTCTCCGCCTTGTTGTGCTGAAGATAGGAGGATGCCTTGTTCTTTGCGCTGTCCCATGTCGGCTCAGACAAGCCAACATTGGCACAATCGGCTCTTGAGAACAGACACGAGGCTCCCGCCAGCGCACTGGCATCCGCACTGTTCTGCAACTCATTGCGTACGACGAAGGCGTGAGCGAAATCAATCGCAAATGCGCCTGCCCCGATCAGGGTGACTAGGGCAAATGCCGTTATCACTGCCACGGCGCCCTTCTGCTGCCGGGGCACTATCCGTGACACAGGTCGCTTCCGGATATTCGAAGACATCATGGCTATATCCATTCCATTTATTCGTTGATCATCGTGGCGGTGGAAGACAGCACAATCGGCCCGGCTAATGCCGACAGCATCGGTCCCAGGCCGAGGCCACGGAAGGTGTAGTTCACGGTGACCGTGAGATTGGCGCCCGAGACACCGCCGCCATTGTTGACGGTAACGGTGGGCGTACTACTTCCGAATGAGATCAGGCGATCGGAGGCATAGCTGAGCGCTCTTGCTTCTATCTGGTCGTTGGTCAGTCGCGTTGTTCTTACCACCACCCCTGCACGAGCCGCTTCGCGTGCTGCATTGGTGATCACCGCCTTGTCATACAGCGCCAGGCTGAATTCGATCGTTGCAAAAATAATCAGCAGCAACAAGGGAAGGACCAGCGCAAACTCGACGGCAGCCCCGCCGCGCCATCGTCTCCGTAATGGCGCTGTACGATTGATTGGCATCATTCCTCCTCTGCGCTGGTCGTGCCGGATGCGATACACCCGCTCCTTCGGTGCCGTCTGTACAGGGCAGCGTATTTCAATCGAAGGCAATACCAGGGGCGATAGCACGACGTTGATCATGTAACCCATTAGAAGAATTTAAAGTTTCGATTTTTCTGCCGTAAGTTGTTCTTCCGGTCATTGAAGTGAGGAAAGTCGGTCATTACCATGAGCAGCTCTTGCTCATCGTAAAGCTGACATGAAGCCATCCTCATACGCAGGCACCTTCCGCCGACTGGGCTCCGTCATCACCTTGGCTGCGGTCTCGCTGGTATCGATCAGCCATGCCGGCAACGTACTGCCGCAGGCTGTCGATCCAACGGTGAATGAACGCGTGGTGATGCTGCCCGTTACGCAATACGGCAGCCAATTCCGGTTTGAAACCACGATCTACCAGCCGCCGGGTAACGGCCCCTTCCCCCTGCTGCTGATGAATCATGGCAAGGAGCGTGGCAACCCGAGCCAGCAGAAGCGCGATCGCTTTCTCTCGATGAGCCGCGAGTTCGTCCGGCGTGGTTACGCGGTCGTGGTACCGATGCGCAAAGGCTTCTCGCAGTCGAGCGGCAGCTACAGCGACTATGGCTGCAACATGAAAGACAATGGACAGCAACAAGCTGATGATGTAGCGGCGGTACTCGACGCCATCGTCAACCAGCCGTGGGTCGATAAAGATCGCATCGTCGTGGCTGGCCAGTCGTATGGCGGCCTGGCGACCATGGCCTTCGGCACACGCCGTTATCCTGGCGTGCGCGGACTGTTGAACTTTGCCGGCGGCCTGCGTATCGACGGCGATAAGTGCGACTGGAAGAGCGCGCTGGTGACGGCCTTCGCCAGCTATGGCGCGGCGACGTCGCTGCCCAGCCTGTGGTTCTACGGCGAGAATGACAGCTTTTTCGATCAGCCGCTTGCGCAACGCTTGCAGCAGGCTTATCAGGCCGCCGGTGGCCCGTCGCAGCTGATCGCCTTTGGTCCATTCAAGGCTGATGCGCATGGCATGGTCGGCAGCCGTGATGGTGTGGCGGTCTGGCTGCCGGAAGTGGAGCGCTTCCTTCAAGGGATAGGCATGCCGACCGAAGTGACGGTGGCCATCGCCGAGACACCGCGGCCTGCGGCGACCTACTTCGCCGCGGTCGAGAATGTCAGCGCGATTCCCTACCTGACCGATAAGGGACGCAACGGCTACCGCGAGTACCTGCAGAAGTCGGCGCCGCGCGCCTTCGCGATATCGAGCTCGGGTGCATGGAGCTGGGCGGAGGAAGGCGACGACCCGGCCACACGCGCGGTGGCCTCCTGTCAGAAGAACAGCAAGGTAGCGTGCAAGTTGTACTCGATCGACCATGATGTTGTATGGGCTGAGCCGGGTAACCTGAATCCGCCGGTGGCGATCAACTGAATTGCTTCAGGAAGCCGGCGGCATCTCGGCCGTGGCCAGCCGCTGCCGGAGACTGTCGAGATCCTTGCAGTCATGGCCGAGTACCACGCGCAGACGGATGCCGGTCAGCTCGTTGTTCGGGCGCAGGGCCGGCCGCACGCCGATGTCATCAGCCAGCCGTTGGGCAGCGGGCTTGTGTGGCTGAACATATTCGATACGGGTCTGCCGCACCCAGAAATCGGAATGGTTGGACGTACGCACGACCTTCCACTCACTCGCCGGCAACCACGTCCTCAGTTGCCGGGCCAGACCATTGACGCCATTACCGTTGACCAGTTCCACGGTCAGTGCACGAGCCGGCGCATGTCCGACATCAACCTGCTGGCCAGGGCCATACGCCGCGGTCGACACGGCCGGCATCAATGATGGTGCCGCAACCAGGGTCCTGACCGGCGAGTCGCCGAGATCTGCTGCGACGGTGGCGGACATTCCCTGGCCGGCAGACGGGTAGCGCATCGCATACACGCCACGGGCAACGAGGTCGATCGCACCGGTGTCAGGCTCAACGGCGGCTGTCTCGGCTTCTCCAGGCGCCTCGGCTACCGCCGTCGCGCCGAGCTGCTGCGCCAATGCCGCAAGCTTGCGACGTGCATGCTCGTTGCCGGGATCGATATCCACCGCGCGCTGATAGGCATCGTGGGCCTCGAACGTCCGGCCCCGTAGGTAGTAGGCGTGACCAAGGTTGGCAAAGACATGGGACTTCGGATGGCGGGCGCTGAGCTCGACCAGCATGCCGATCGCACGATCAAGGTCACCGCTGGCGCCGATCAGAGCTGCGATGCCGTTACTGGCTTCCGCATGCTGAGGATCGATCGCCAACGCACTCAAATAGGCTTTCTGTGCATCGGCATACTGCCCCATCACATGCAGCTGGCGTCCGCGCTGATACTCGCCGTCGGCCGTCATCGCCATGACTGGCGGGGTCTTCCAGAGAGCGAGGCTGCCATCGTTGAGTGACGAGCAGCCCATCAGCATGCTGCCGCAGAGTGTGACCCAAAGCCCGGTTTTCGTCTTCATAGCGCCTCCCTTAGTGCGTCATTGACCTGACATTGTTGGTAGCAGAACGCGGTAAATCTGGATCATGGCCGGCCCCATGAGGACCAGCATCAGCGTTGGAAAGATCATGAAAATCAGTGGCATCAGCAGCTTCACCGCAATCTTTGCGGCGGCTTCTTCCGCCCGCTGCCGACGCTTGGTTCGCAGATTGTCGGCATGAACACGGAGCGAATCACCCATGCTGGTACCAAAGCGATCGGACTGGATCAGCATGGCAACCAGCAGGTCGATGTCCTCGACACCCGTCCGGAGCGCCAGATGGCGAAGCGCTGCCTCCCGCGAAAACCCGCTGCGTAGCTCCATCAGCACCAACTGCAGTTCCTGCGCCAGTATCTTGCTCTTGATCTCGATCTCGGCCGCCACTTTGACCAGCGCCTGATCGAGACTCAGTCCGGCCTCGATGCAAATGATCAGCAGATCCAGCGCATCAGGAAAGGATTCGAAGATCTCCCGCTGCCGCACCTCGATGACATGCTTGAGTATGAGGTTCGGCAGGTAGTAACCGATCGCTGCGGCGGCGACCAGATACAGCAGGATTCTTGCGCCGCCGGAAATCAGCAAGGCTTCGCCCCCCCAGAGAAAAATCAGTGCTGGCAGGATCAGGGCCAATACCGTCTTGAGCCCGAAAAAGAGGAAAGGTGCCGACTCACCTCGCCATCCGGCATTTATGAAGCGAAGCCTTATCGCCGATCCTTCCCAGCCCTCGGCCGGCAGGGAGAGTCTGGCCAACGGCTTGATCAGCTCCGCGAGGTCGCTACCCAAGGAGGTACGTGCAGGATCATGCGGCGCGGCGGCCTGACCAACGCGCTGCCGTATCCGGTCCGGCATCAGAAGCCATACTGCCAGGCCGGCGACAGCAGCAACGACAGCAAAAACGACCGTCAGAAAAATCAGCGATTGTCCATCCATGGCGATTTCCGTTATCGGTTGGTCGTGCTCCGTTCAGACACGCAGATTCACGATGCGGCGCATCCAGATCGCACCGAGCAGCATCTGCACGCTGGCCACGCCCAGCAGCACCCGCCCGAGGGGATCGGCGATAAGTTGTTCCATGTATTCGGGATTGACGATCATGAGCAACATGGCCATCACGATGGGCAGCAGAAACAGGATCCAGCCAGACAAGCGCCCCTCTGCGGACAGGGACTGGATCTGTCCAAGCAGCTTCAGGCGCTCCCGGATCAGGCTGGCCATGTTTTGCATGAGCTCGGCAAGATTGCCCCCGGTCTCGCGCTGGATCAGGACAGACAGGACAAGGAAACGCAGATCGTCCAGCGGTACGCGCCGGGCCAGCCTTTGCATCGCAGGTTGCAAGCCGAGGCCATAGTTGATTTCATCAGAGACGATCCGAAACTCGGCACTGATCGGCTCGGGCATTTCTTCGGCCACCATCTGCAAGGTTGATGGCAGCGCATGACCTGCACGGAGACTGCGGGCGATCAGATCGGCCGCCTCCGGTAACTGCAATTGAAACTGATGAAGGCGTCTCGCCTTTTGCCTGCTGACGAAAAGCACCGGCAGACATGCAAGCAGCAGTGCGACGAGCAAGCTGCTCTCCCAGCCCAAGAACACCAGCTGACCGAGCAACAAGCCGATACCGGCGGTGAGCAGGCACAGCCCCAGCAAGGTGCCCACATTCCAGCGGCTACCTGCTTGCTGCAGCCAGGTGTCGATCGTCTCAGTGATGGCAAAGCGACGCAGGAAGGCATGGGTCCGATCGGAATCGGCCAGCCGACGTTCTTTTAACAGGGAGACGCGCCCTCCCGCCTTGCCGTGGCTCTCCGTGAGTGCGCCAATGCGGCGGCTGAAGCGGCGCGCCGACTGGCTCTGGGTCGAGAACCACCACTGCCATACAGCCTCGACGGTCAGCGCAACTGCGATGAAGGCGAAAACAGCAAAACCGATATAAAGCAGGTTCATGCTTCCCTCCCGGCTTATCCGAGTGATGGCGACGGCTGGTAGATCGACTCCGGCACCGGTACGCCGAATTCCTTGAGACGCTGATCGAATTGCGGGCATATGCCGGTGGCGGTGAAGTAGCCCTTGACCTTGCCTTCCGCTGTCACACCCGTGCGACGAAAGGCGAAGATCTCCTGCATGGTGATGATGTCGCCTTCCATACCGGTGACTTCTTGCAGGCTGATGAGCTTGCGGCTGCCGTCACTCAAGCGCATCAGCTGGATGACGA
>CAZESK010000001.1:32347-76782 GCA_964515155.1 uncultured Bifidobacterium sp. | reverse complement strand
TGCAGGCTGATGAGCTTGCGGCTGCCGTCACTCAAGCGCATCAGCTGGATGACGACCGTGATGGCAGATGCGATCTGCTGGCGCATGGCGCGCAGCCCGAGGTGGGCTCCTGCCATGCCGATCATGTTCTCGAGTCGGGACAAGGCATCGCGCGGTGTATTCGCATGGATGGTTGCCAGCGATCCCTCATGACCCGTGTTCATCGCCTGCAACATGTCGAGTGCCTCCGCACCCCGGACTTCGCCGAGGATGATGCGGTCCGGGCGCATGCGCAGCGCATTTCTGACCAGCGCGCGCTGGGGCACCTCGCCTTTTCCCTCGATGTTGGGCGGGCGGGTTTCCAGCCGAACCACATGCGGCTGCTGAAGCTGTAACTCAGCCGCGTCCTCGATGGTGAGGATGCGTTCCGATTCGGGGATAAAGGCTGACATCACGTTAAGCAAGGTCGTCTTTCCGCTCCCGGTGCCACCCGAGATCAGGATGTTCACCTTGGCCTTGCCGAGCGCCTCGAGCAGCTCGGCCATCGGGGATGTCAGGGTATGGTGGGCAATCAGATCGGCGATGGTGAGAGGATGCACGGCAAAGCGGCGGATCGATAACACCGGACCGTCGAGCGCCAGCGGCGCAATGATGGCATTCACCCGGGATCCATCCGGCAGCCGCGCATCGACCATCGGGCTGGATTCATCGATACGCCGACCGACGCGAGAGACGATGCGCTCGATGATGCGCAGGACATGATCGTCATCATGGAAGCGTATCGGCGTGAGCTCCAGTCGACCACCGCGTTCAACATATACCTGCCGGTGTGAATTGACGAGTACATCGGAGACGCCCGGATCGGACATCAAGGGCTCGATCGGACCCAGACCCGTCATTTCATTCTGCATATCCTGCACCAGGCGGCGGCGCTCGGCCTGGTTGACCACCATACCCTCATCATCGAGGATGCGCTCGATCAGTAGGGAGAGTTCCCTCTTGAAGTCTTCACCGGAAAGCTGCTGGAGACGCTCGAGATCAATCCGTTCGAAAATCGTCCGGTAGAGGTGCTTGCTCAGGGCTCGGAAGGCATCCGTGCTGAACTCATCCCCGGGCAAGAGGGTACGACCATGTTCGGCTACCGCGAGGCGCTGCCGCAAGTCCATCACGCTCTCCCCGATTGCCTGCTTTGCCAGCATCATGTTTATTGCCCTCCATTGGCGACGGCCGGGGTACGCACAAACAGGCGGCGAATGATGCTCTTGCTATCGGCGACCGGAGTCTCCGTCAGGGACCGGACGATCTCGATCATGGCCTTGGAAATACTGCTGCTGCGTGCCAGCTTGATCACGGGCTCGCCCTGATTGATCGACGTATTGGCGATATCGAAATTATTGGGGATGTAATGTGCAATCCGCTGCCCCAATCCACGCTCCATGTCCGCAACCGAGATCGGACTTGTATCGTCATAACGATTGAGGACTTGCCGGATCCGGCCCTTGGTATAGCCGAGCGTGGAGTACATATCCAGCATGCGCTGCCCGTTACGGATGAACGGCAGGCTCTGCTGCAAGACGGGCATGATCACATCGCTGCCATCGAGTGCACGAATGGTGACTGCGTTCACTTCCCTGCCCACATCAAGGAGGATGACATCGTAGTGCTGCTTTGCCAGCGCGAGGATGGCAGCCACGTGATCCGGTCGGATCTGGTCTTGCGGATCGGGATTCGATGCGGCCGCCAGCACGCCAAAATCCGGTGTCACGCTAATCAGGCTAGACTGCAGCAACTGCTCGTCAAGCCGGCTGATCTGGCCGCACAGATCAGCCATGGTCATCTGCGGTTTCGCATCTGACAGATAGAGCGCTGCATCGCCGAGCTGCTGGTTCAGATCGATCAGCAGCGTCTTTTTCTGTGCAATGGCGGCCCATGCGTAACCAAGATTGGTAGCGACGAAGGTGGCGCCGCTGCCTCCTTTGCTGGAAACGACAGCGATCACCTTGCCCTCCTCGCGCTGACTATCCCGCATACGCGAGACGAGGCGATCAAGTGCGGAGTCCAGTTCGTCAGGGCTCAACGGCAAACTGACGACCTCACGTACACCGATGCGCATCGCGGCGATCAGCAGATCGGGCGACTGCAAGGGTGCAATCAGGACCATCATCGCCTTCGGATATCTCGTCGCCAGTCGTTGAAGTTCCGGGAGAACCGTGCCCTCTGCGGCATTGGCGTCGAAAAAAATGATGTCCGGCTGCGTGAGCGTCACGCCGGCGCCCGGCTTGAGCATGCCCGGCAGGTCACGCGTGATGCTGATAGCGGGTGACCGGCGGCTGCACATCTGCTGTATGAGCGCCTTTATCTCAGCAGAGGCGGTGATGATGAGCGCGTTCATGAGTCGCTTTCTGAGGTGGATGACGCGCGGCTTATCGCCCGACACCAATCGTGAACGCATTCGATGGCGGTTGCGGTTCGCGGAAACTGCTACGGTAGCGTCCGATGGCCTCTCTCCCCGTTGCTGCGTCAATGCCATTGACGGGTGCATCGCCACCAGCATCGGGATCCAGTACTTGCTGCTGCTGCGTGAGCCTCACGGTGTCTCCGAAGCGCTTATCCCATTGCGGCGTGGTCGGGGCACAGGCAGACAGCGCCAGCAGGATGACCAGAGCAGCGATCGATTGATATCTCATCATGGCCTCCGTTATTTCAGTTGATAGCCCGCGGAGCCATCGCTGGATTCCGCCGGCTTGTTCGAGCCCTCGAGCTTGCCGTCGATGAATAGCTCCTTCCGGTTCGGTTCTCTGTAGTCATCGGTAGGTAACCTGTAATTTGCCGGCAGCGGCTTGACTAGACGCGGCGTGACGACAAAGACCAGCTCGGTGCGGTCATTCTGGAAGTCGGTACTCCGAAAAAGTGCACCGATGACCGGGATCTCTCCGAGGATCGGGAAGGCCTTGATGTTGCTGGTCGCGTTATTCTTGATGAGTCCGCCGATCGCAAAGCTCTGGCCGTCGGCCAGCTGAACCGTCGTCGATGCGCGGCGCGTCGTGATCAACGGCAGGATCGACCGGTTCTGGGTATTCGCCGCACCGATACCCACTCCTTCGCGCGCCAGTTCCGATACTTCGGGCGCCACCCGCAGATTGATGCGGCCGCCCGCCAGCACGGTCGGTGTGAATTTCAGACCGACACCGAACTCCTTTTCTTCCAGCGTGACACGACCAAATCCATCCTGGGCCACCGGTATCAGAATGCGGCCACCCGCGAGAAAGCTACCCTCCTGACCACTGATGGCCATGACATTCGGTTCAGCCAGCACCTTGACGAGGGAGTCCTTCTTCTCGGCGTCCAGCACCACGCCGGAACCCGAGGCACGCGTGATGCCCAGGTTTCCTCCCAGATTACCGACGAGGAAATTCGACAGAATGCTGTAGGTGATACCGCTTCCGGTCGTCGGCCCGCCAGCGATACCGACACCGAGTTTGTCGAGCAGGGTTTTTGAGACCTCCGCAACCTTCACTTCGAGCATGACCTGCTGGGCCGCAATCACCTGTAGCAGGTTCACCACCCGAAGCTGCTGCAGGGCGATGTTGGTCGTCACAGCAGCACCCCCGCCGGCCGCTCCCATCGGGCTGGCCATTCCTTCCTGCTGGGCGCCTGCGCCAACGCTCGCGGGCCGGCGAACGAAGGCGAGCGCCAGATCATTCACACGGGACGCGACCAGTGAATCACTGACCGTGCCGCTGAGGATCAGGCTATCGGCGGCGGCCGATACCTTGATGTCCCGCTCTTCGGGCATGAGCTCGCGTATCGTCTCCTGCAGCGCACTCGGATCCATCGTCACCACTACGTCAATCGCACTGCAGCGGCCGCTGCGTCCCTGAAGGATCATGTTGGTCGAACCGATTTCCACGCCGAGCAAGTAGAGCGTCTCAGGTGAGACCAGCATCGCCTGGGCAACCGATGGGTTGCCGAGCGTGCGATTGGTTACCGGCTCGGGTAGTTTCAGCAAGGTTGACTTGCCAATCGGGAGTGTCATCTTGCCGGGTGTGGCAGGCTCGCCGTTACAGTTTAGGGGCGGGAGCGCGTTCACCTGGCTGGGTGCCACCTGGCCCGCTGCCGGCCGTCCGGCCGCATCTCCTTCCTGGGCCAATAAGGGAGCGGCGGTCAACAGCAGGCTGGCCGCGGTGAGTGTCAGCACCGGGATTCGTCGTGTCATTGTTCTTCTCCTTATCCTGAGCGACCGGTCTCAATAGCATTCCTGCGAATTACGCAGGCCATTGATCACGCCAATGCAGGACTGTCGTGACATAGCTGCGGGGGGGACGGTCACGGGGGCGGGCGCGGGTCCGGCTGCGGAAACTGCCGTCGGGGTGGCCTGCGCCTTGCCCGTGCCGGCACGCGTCGGGGCCACGGCCCGCACCGGGCGGGCATCCGCAGGTGGCGTCTTGCTGGTTGCTTTCACCACCACGAACTGCTTGTCGTCCAGCAGCGTGGCCTTCGTTGCCCCGACAGTGGATACCGGCTTGGGGTCCACCTGATTTCTCAATACGAGGGAAAGCGAGCCGACGCTGCGTGCAAGGTCAATCATCTCGGCTTGTTCCGGGCTGACTTCGAGGGTCACGGCATTGACGACCTTGGGCTTGGTTTCATCGCGGCTTACTTCCTGCGCGACGGCCAGCACCAGAATGCGCTCGAGGACGATCTTCGAAATGGTCTTGTCGCGCGAGCTCTGGTCGCCGATATCGCGTTGGGTGTTGACGATGACGTCGACATAGTTACCGGGCAGTGCGAAGCCGGCGACGCCGATGACATCATTGACCCGGACGGTAATGGCACGCATGCCCTCGCCGATGACGGCCGACAGGCCGCCCGACGTTCCCTGTGGCGCGAGCTTCGCTTCCAGCACCGGCTCGCCGCGCAGTATGCTGGTCTTGAGTACCCGGCCTTCGAGCGCGGCGGCTTCGTTGAAGGCACCGGGCGGCGTGCTGCCTTTCGGCCAGTCGACCAGCTGTATCAGTTCAGGCGCAAGGCGCTGACCGAGACTGATATCGACGGCAGCCACGGCGACTTTTGACAGGCCAGCCGTGGTTTGCTGGTTGAGCCAGCGCGAGGCCAGCATCACGGCGACCAGACCGGCGAGCACGGCAATGCCCAGCATGGTGAGTATTCTTGTCTTTTTCATCTGGGCTCCCCCGAAAGGTATGGTTTGGCGCTTGGGTGATCTGGCATGAGGGCTCAGATGGCTCGGACGCTGAGGATGCCTGCAACCGTGCCGAGGGCGATCACGACCCCATAGGGAATGCTGCCCCTGGACCAGGAAAGCAGCTTCGGCGACTCCTGCAGGTAAGCAGGCTGCCGGCGGCGGATGGGCACGTGCTGCGACAGGTAATGGCCCCACGGAGAACTGCCCGCAATCAGCAAGGCCAGGCTCCACACTCCGCCAATCAAGAAGCTCATCATTCCGATGACGATGATGAGGCCGGGTCCGGCCAGCATGCCGAGGGTGGCGAGCAACTTCACATCGCCTGCGCCCATACCCTTGGCCAGGTAAAACGGCAGGAGCATCAGAAAGCCTGTCGCACCTCCGAGCAAGCACGCTTGCAGACCGATACCATCATGCGCAAAGACTGACAGCATCCATGCCGCTGCCATGCCACCTGCGACAAGTACGTTCGGGATACGCCAGCTACGCCAATCCGTCCATGCAGCGATGAGCGCAACCGTCATCATCGCCAGTAAGGCCATCATTGGTGGCAGACTCATCACGGGATACACCATGGCAGCTCTCGAAGGCACCGATCGCCGCGGATGACGACCGGTGGGTTTTACGGAACCGGTGCCCTCCGGATGGGTCAGGCAAGCACCGGGGCGTCACGCTCAGGAGTACGTTGCCTTGAGCTGATCGCGGACGAACTCGAATGCCGCATTCAGGCGAGTACCAATCGCCGACACGGCGAGGACGATCACGGCAGCAATAAGGGCCGCCATCAGGCCGTACTCGACCGCGGTGGCGCCCTGCTCATCCGCGAGGAAGGCTTGTGCTTTCTTTTTTAATGCATTCATTGGAGAACTCCTCAATCGACAACGTTGATGTGAGCGTCAGGCTGGTTGGTGCGCATTGCGGGCAGAGGCCCCTCCAGAACCCTCGGCACATTTCAGGATCCGACGCCTCGTCTTTTCCCGACCTCCTGACAAATGTTGCTTATTTGTCATTGCATGCAGTGTCCGCCCGTGGCCACAAAAGCGGAATAGTGCAAATGAACTAATGGACGTATCTTTATTACAACAATTCAAGGCGGAGAAATCGCTTCAGCGTGTGCAAGCGCTAACAAACCCGTCTGAATTTCGGGAAACTTTGATGTAGGGCAAGTCGTTTACTGCCCCCGTCACCGATTGCCGGCGACCAGCGCGCGCTCGCCCTCGTGATGTCGAGGAATCTGGAATGAGATCGCCTGAGTGAGGTCAGAGATTGATTAGCATCGCAGCGCGAGCCGGGCGCGGTACCCGCCTCAGCTTTTTAATGAACCACTACGCACGACTTTTCTACGCCCTGTGGCCGGACGATGCGACCCGCAGTCACCTGACGCGACTGCAGGAATCCGTGATCGGACGCAAAGTGAACCCCGCGAACCTGCACCTGACCCTCGCCTTCCTCGGCAACCAGACCCCATCGCTGATTCCTGCACTGGCCCGTCTGGTCGACACACTGCCCGACCAGAGCTTCACCGTCGGCATCGACCGCTATGGATTTTTCAGCAAGCCGCGGGTGGCGTGGGTGGGTCCGTCGGAGACGCCATCACCGCTGGTGGAGTTGCATCAGATGCTGTTGAATGCACTGAACGAAGCCCAGGTGCCGCTAAAGGCGGAGGGTAAATTCACGCCGCACGTGACACTAGCGCGTGACGCGAACCGCCTTGACGAACCGCTTGTACCGATGATTCCCTGGAAGGTCGGCAGGATCATGCTGATCCAGTCCCTTCAGGTGAAGGGAGGCGTGTTCTATTCGCCGATCGTGGAGAAGGCGCTCGCCTGAGACGAGCCGGCTTCGGCACGTCCGGCCAGCTTGCGCAGCACGTGCGCGGCGGCGACCAACCCGAAGCTGGCCGTCACCACAACGGCCGAACCATAGCCCGCGCAGTTCAGTCCGGTGACGCCAGCGGCGCCCTCGTCCGTCTCGCAGGCTGTGGGATGACGCAGCGGCTCATTCGAGTACACCGCATCAATACCGAACTTGTGTTTCGTTCCACGCGGGAAGCCGTGCCGAATACGCAGGTTCTTGCGCACGCGCGCCAGCAACGGCTCCTGCTCGGTGCGCGAGAGGTCGCAGACGGTAATGCGTGTCGGATCGACCTGGCCACCGGCGCTGCCGATCGTGACCAGCGGAATCTGCTGCTGCCGGCAGTGGACAATCAGCGCGGTCTTGGCGCGCGCGTCATCGATGGCATCGATCACGTAATCGAAACGTCCCGGCGGGATCATGGCCGCCACATTGTCCGCGGTGATAAAGTCCTCGACCTGCGTGACCTCGCAATAGGGGTTGATCTGGCTAATGCGGCGTGCCAGCGCCTCGACCTTGGCCATGCCCAGCGTGTCGGTCAACGCGTGCAGCTGACGGTTCACGTTCGACTCGGCGAGATGATCAAGGTCGATCATGGTGATGCAGCCGACCGCGCTGCGGGCCAGTGCCTCGACGACCCACGAACCGACACCACCGACACCGATCACGCAAACATGCGCATCACGAAATGCCCCCAGGGCCGATTCACCGTACAGGCGTGCCAGTCCCCCGAAGCGTCGTTCGAAGTCGATGTCGGCAGCCGGGTCGCCGTGGAGAGGAATTACGCTGGCCATGCGCGCATTCTAACGGACATAAACAGCTTGCCGGACTTAAACTATGGGGGAGGATGATTGTCCAATCGGGTATCGCCGGGTCGCGGGCCGCGATCCGGTGTCTGCAATCCTCTCGCCGATACTCCGGACTGTCCGTCATCCACCCTCTTGCCATGCGCTCTCCCTCTCCCCTGCTCTCGCTGATTGCCGTCGCCGTCACCGCGCATGTTGCGCTAGGTGCAGCTCGGGTCACGATCTCGCTGTACGCGCTATCGATGCAGGCATCCGCCTTTACCGTCGGTACGCTGGTGGCGCTGTTTGCCGTGTTCCCGATGCTGTTTGCCGTACCCCTGGGGCGCGTGATCGACCGCATCGGCGTACGTAAACCGATGATGGCCGGTTGCCTCGTCGCGGCGAGCGGGGCGGCACTGGCCGCCTCGGTCAAGGCATTTCCCGCGCTGTATGTGGCCGCGGCGCTGATCGGCACCGGCTTCATGGCCATCTTCATCGCCGCCCAGCATGCGGTGGGTATGCTGGCCGCGCCTGAACAGCGGGCCATCAGCTTCAGCAAGCTGTCGGTCGGCTTTTCGATCTCGGCCTTTCTCGGACCGCTGGTGGCCGGTTTCACGATCGATCACGCCAGCCATGCCGCGGCCTTCATGGTGTGCGTCGGATTTACGCTGGCCGCATTCACGCTGGCCTGGAGCCGCTGGCTGCGCGGCTTGCCGACGAAAGCAGCTTCGACCGGGCAAGCCAGGGGAAGTCCGCTGCAACTGCTGCGCGACCGCAATCTGCGGGGCGTGTACATTGTCGGCATCCTGCTGGCGGCCGCCTGGGACCTGTTCACTTTCGTCACGCCGATCCGTGGTACGCAACTCGGATTCTCCGCCTCGACAATCGGCATGATCCTCGCGTCGTTCTCGGCGGCGACCTTGGTGGTGCGCATCGCCATGCCCGGTATCGCCCGCCGCTATCATGAATGGCAAGTGCTGACCGGTGCGCTCACCGCTGCCACCCTCTGCTATTTGCTGCTGCCCTTCATGGAGCAGCCCTTGACGATGGCACTGGCCGCTGCCGCCCTGGGGCTGGCGCTCGGCAGCGGCCAGCCGAACGTGCTCGCTTTGCTGCACGGCTCGGCGCCGCCCGGCCGGGGCGCGGAAGCGATCGCCATCCGCGCCAGTATCGGCAACCTGTCGGCCGTCGCACTGCCGCTGGCCTTTGGCGCGGCCGGCGCCACGCTTGGCCTGTTTGCCGTATTCTGGGGGCTGGGCGTCGTCATCGCCTGCGGCATTCCGGTCGCCGCAGGCCGCGCCCTCAAGACATCGAAACCAACTTCTGCCAACCACCATGAACGACAAGATCTCCGTCGCTGACCTGCGTCGCGACTACAGCCATGCCACCCTGTCCGAGCACGAGGTCAATTCGGATCCGATCCAGCAGTTTGCCGTCTGGTTCCGGCAGGCCGTTGATGCGCAGATGCCGGAGCCGAATGCGATGAGCCTCGCCACGGTCGGCAGCGACGGGCGACCATCGCTGCGCATCGTACTGCTCAAGGATTTCGACGAGCGCGGCTTCACCTTCTACACCAACTACCAGAGCCGCAAGGGCGAGAACCTGCTGAAGAACCCACAGGCAGCGATCACCTTCCACTGGGTCGAGCTGGAGCGGCAAGTGCGGATCGAAGGGCGTGTCGAGCGCGTCGCCGGCGAAGAGAGCGATGCCTACTTCAACATCCGTCCGGTCAAAAGCCGCATCGGTGCACATGCATCGGCACAGAGCCGGCCGATCGCCAGTCGCGAACAGCTCGAGCAGCAGTTCGAGGAAGCGTCGGCGAAATTCGGCGACAGCCCGCCGCGCCCTGCGCATTGGGGAGGCTACCGGTTGTCGCCGGACTGGATGGAGTTCTGGCAAGGCCGGCGCTCGCGCTTGCACGATCGCATTGTCTATACCCGCACAGCCGACGGGCACTGGACCCGGGAACGACTCCAACCCTGAATTAGACGAAGGTCAACACCGGCATTGTCGATGGACATCATAGTCCTCCGCGGGAGGGACGATGTTCTGGGAAAAGAAATTCGGGCAGTGGTTGCAGGGCATGCGCCGCAGCGCCGCGCTCCCCCTGCGCCTGCAGCTATGGAATGGCCAGCAGTTCGACCTCGGCACGCAGGCGCCGGAAGTCACCATACGCGTGCCTGCGCCGTCAGCACTCACCTATCTGCTCAATCCGAGTCTCGACAACCTTGGCCGCGCCTATGTGGAGGGTAAGCTCGAGGTCGATGGCCATCTGCGGGCAATCGTCGAGGTGGCGAACCAGCTCGCTGAGTGTGGCATCGGACACGGTAGCCGGTTCGGGCAACTGTTCAAGCCTCGTGCGCACACGCGACGTCAGGACAAGCAAGCCATCGAATACCACTACGATGTGTCGAACGATTTCTATCGCAGCTTCCTCGATCCGGCCATGGTGTACTCCTGTGCCTACTTCGAGACCGGCAATGAAGACCTCGCCACTGCTCAACAGCAGAAGATCGATCACATCCTGACCAAGCTCGATGTCTCCCCTGGCCACACCTTGCTCGACATTGGCTGCGGCTGGGGTGCACTGGTGCTGCGCGCGGCGCAGACTTATGGTGCGCGCTGTGTTGGCGTCACCCTCTCAAGAAACCAGCACGCATTGGCCAGCGAGCGCGTGCGCGCAGCGGGTCTGGAAGACCGGATCAGCATCCGGCTGCTCGACTACCGCGACGTGCAAGGGCAGTTCGACCGCATCACCAGCGTCGGCATGTTCGAGCATGTCGGTCTGAAAAACCTGCCGCTGTACTTCTCAACCATCCGCCGCCTCCTGGCCGATGACGGGCTGGCCATGAACCACGGCATCTGCACGACGAATACCGACCACAGTACGGCACGCTACGGCGCGGGCGAATTCATCGGAGCGTATGTCTTCCCGCATGGCGAACTGCCCCACATCGGCACCGTGCTGGGAGCGATGCAGGACGGCGGGATGGAAACGCTGGATGTCGAGAATCTGCGCCGGCACTATGAGCGCACCTGCGCGCTATGGGCCGACAATTTCGAACGCAACGATACACTGATCCGCACGCTGGTCGACGAGCGCAAGTACCGGATCTGGCGTGTCTATCTTGCCGGCTGCGCGCATGCGTTCCGACATGACTGGATCTCGCTGTTTCAGGTGGTGTGCGGCAAGGCAGGGCGAGAGGCCGGGACCTTGCGGTGGTCCCGAAGATACATGTATTCGTGACGGTGGCAGGTAACGAATGTCGGCTGCGGCTTTATCCACCCGGTGATCCGGCCCCGTGAGGCATCCGCCATACCCTCACCGC
The DNA here is from genome assembly GCA_964515155.1 of uncultured Bifidobacterium sp. GTDB lineage: Bacteria > Pseudomonadota > Gammaproteobacteria > Burkholderiales > Burkholderiaceae_D > Pernthalerella. Next base: position 65,632 of record CAZESK010000001.1, on the reverse strand, counting down.
CTGAGCTTTTCCGCAAACACTTTCCGGAACTTGGCCACCTTCGGCGCAACGACGAACGCGCAGTACGACTGCAATGGATGGTTAATGAAGTAGTTCTGGTGGTACTCCTCGGCGCGATAGAACACCGGTGCGTCGGCCAGCTGGGTGACGATGGGTGCATCCCACCGTTGCGCCATGTCGGCGATCACCAGCCTTGCAGTAGCCATTTGCTCATCGCTATGGGTGAAGATCACCGAGCGATATTGGGTACCAACATCATTGCCCTGCCGGTTCAGCGTGGTCGGGTCGTGAATGGTGAAGAAGACCTCGAGCACCTCACGGTAACTGACGATCGCCGGATCGAAATAAACTCTGACCACCTCCGCATGACCCGTGGTTCCTTCGCATATCTGCTCGTAGGTCGGGTTGACGATAGGGCCACCGCTATAGCCGGACTCGACCGACTGCACACCATGCAGTTCCTGAAAGACCGCTTCCAGACACCAGAAGCAGCCGCCGCCCAGGGTTGCGATTTCCGTACTCATCATGTACTCCTGAAAGAAAGGGGAAAGTCAGTGTCGCTTACGATCCTGTACGTGCCACCGGGTCTGTCGCCGCGAACCGGATCTGCAGCGCGTCTCGCAGCGATGGCAGCACGATGTTACAGAGAGTGTCTGTGGTGAAGATGCAGTCATTGATGAAGTCTGAACGTGGCGCAGGTGGCAGCGCGGCGGATAGCTCGAACAGGCTCAGGTGCTGCCACTGCTCAGGGCCATCCGGCAGCCACAGTGCACGGCGTGTCATGTCATCATCGGCGATCACGGGATCGTGATGACTCCAGACGGAAAGCAATTCCTCAAGCCGGCACGAAGGTGCGGCATCGCAGGTCACGCCGTCATCATGCAAGACCAGCACCGGGCTATGCCTGGCCAGCGCGCGCGTGATGGCCGCGGCCGGCATGGCCTCCAGTGGCAGCAGTGAAGCACCAATCCTCAGCAACGAGAAGTAGAGAACGATAGCGTCCGGATGGCCATGGCCGACGTAGGCCACAAGGTCGTCAGGCCGCACGCCCCACTCGCCCTGTAGCCTGGCGGAGCCACGCTCAATGCGCGACCACAGGCGGCGGTAGGTAATATCTCGCACCGGCATCAAGTGCGCGAGTGCATCGGTGTGCGTGGTCCCATGCGATTGCAGCAGGGCCAGCATCGAATGATGATGAGTCTCCATAGCCGTGATTCTACGCAAGAAGCGCCGGCCTTCCGCCGGGACAAGGCTTTTTCGGCATAATTCGGAGATTGAAGATCTGATTGCCATCATGCTCACCCCCATCTCCCGTGCCGCAGAACCCGAATTCGACACCACGCATTTTCGCGCTGCCCTGTCGCAGTTCGCCACTGGCGTCACCGTAATCACCACCCGCGATGAGAGCGGCGGCTTCTTCGGTATGACCGCCAGCTCCTTCAACTCCGTGTCGCTCACCCCGCCACTGGTGCTGTGGAGCCTCGGCAGTACCTCACGCAGCTTGCCGCTGTTCTCGGTGAATTCACATTACGTGATCAATGTGCTGGCCGGCGACCAGGCCTGGCTGGCCGAACGCTTCGCCAGCCGCCTGGATGATCGTTTTGAAGGTGTCGATTACGATCTCTCGCAGACGGGGCTACCGATACTGCACGGCGTATCGGCCTGGTTCGAGTGCCACAACCGCAGCCGCTATCCGGAGGGGGATCATGTGATCTTCGTCGGGGAGGTCGAGCGCTGCGAATTCGAGAAGAAGTCGGCGCTGGTGTTTCACAGCAACCGGCTTGCGCAGCTGGAAAGATGAGGGGCCGGCAGGACGGAGGAGCCACAGGCGGCCTCCGACCTCACGCCAACAGCCGCTGCACTATCCCCGCCGAATCGAATGCTGCACGCCGCAGCCGGTCATTCACGCCCTGCCATGCCGCATCCTGCGGCGGTTGTTCGACCAGAATGAGATCGGCACGCTCGCGGTCGAGCCCGCGCAGCGCCGCGTACAGCGCATGCGCATAGGCGTGCGCGTCGCCGGTACAAGGCAGCGTGACCACCTGCTTGCCTTGCGCCTGCAAGAGTGCAGTAATGCGCGCAAGATCCAATGATGCCACCAGTGCCATGGGAGTAGCCGGCGCATAGTGCGCGTCGAGGCTGCCCGAGACGCGCGGCGCGGCGAGGTCGGGCAAGGCCAGCTGCAGGCCAAGCACCTCGCCGATCTGTGCCGCGTCAATTCGACCGGGCCGCAACAGCACCGGCCCGAGCGTGTCGAGGCGGGTCAAATCCACAATAGTCGATTCAATGCCGACCTCGCTCTGACCACCGTCCAGCACCGCCGCCAGTGGCCCTGCGCCAGGCACGCCGAATTCATCGATCACATGCTGCGCAGTCGTAGGACTGACCCGACCGAAGCGATTGGCCGACGGCGCAGCCAGCCCGCCCTGCCCTTGCCTGAACTCCTTGAGCAAGGCCTGCGCCACCGGATGCGACGGGCAGCGCAAACCAACCGATGCCTGTCCGCCGGTGACTGCAGCAGGAACCCCCGCGGCACGCTGGAGAATCAGGGTCAGCGGTCCGGGCCAGAAGGCATTGATCAGCTGGCGCGCCTTGGACGGCACCTTCGCAGCCCACTGCGAGAGATCGGCATCGCGGGCGACATGCACAATCACGGGGTGGTTCGACGGACGTCCCTTCGCAGCGAAAATCGCAGCGACCGCATCCGGATTGCCCGCATCGGCGGCAAGGCCGTACACCGTCTCGGTTGGCATGCCGACCAGCTTGCCGGCCTCGAGCAGCCGGGCCGCAGCGCGAATGGCGTCCCCGTCCATCAGGGGTCTATGCCGAGGATCTGGCAGGCGGTGATGAAGTGTTTCTGCGCGTCGGCCAGCGTGGCCGCGACGAAGGTCACATGTCCCATTTTGCGGCCCCGGCGCGGATCATCCTTGCCATACAAGTGCAGGTTCGCACCGGGCAGCGCAAGCAACTCCGCCCAGGCGGGCTCGCGCGGTGTGGCGGATCCGTCGGCAAACCAGAGGTCGCCAAGGATGTTGAGCATCACCGCCGGCGAATGCTGGCGGGCATCGCCCAGCGGCAGTCGGGCCATGGCGCGCGCCTGCTGCGCGAACTGGCTCGTCACGCAGGCATCGATCGTGTAATGGCCGCTGTTGTGCGGGCGCGGTGCCATCTCATTGACCACCAGCGAGCCATCCTTGAGCACAAAGAACTCGACGCACAGCACGCCCACGTAATCGAGACGCGCAATGATCTCCAGCGCGGCCGCCTGCGCACGCGCTGCGCAATGCGCCGACACATGGGGGCCCGGCACCGTGGTGCTGAAGAGTATGCCGTCACGATGCACGTTTTCCGCGATGGGATAGACGACCGCCTGCCCGTCCGCACCGCGCGCGGCAAGCACCGAAACTTCGTAGGCGAGCGGCAGCATCTTCTCGAGCACGCAGGTTACGCCCTTCATTTGCTCGAATGCGGTACGGACATCGTTGCGAGAGTTAACACGCACCTGCCCCTTGCCGTCATAACCCATACGGGTGGTCTTGAGAATGCCGGGGAACAGATCGTCCGGCAGCGCATCGATATCGGCTCCGGAAGTCACGGCAGCATGCGGCGCCGGCAGGACGTCCGACTGCCTTGCGCAGTCGGTGAAGAATTTTTTCTCGATCAAGCGGTCCTGCGCGACCGATACGGCCGCTGACGACGGCGCCACGAACGCCTGCTCCGCCAGCTGCGCAAGGCTGTCGGCCGGCACATTCTCGAATTCGGTGGTGACCGCGACGCATTGCGCACCGAGCTCGTTGAGCGCGGCAACATCGGTGTACCCCGCTACGAGCAAGTGATCAGCCGCATGGCCAGCCGGGCAATCTCTGGCCGGCTCCAGAACGGCGACCTTGTAGCCCATGGCCTGTGCGGCGTGAGCGAACATGCGCCCAAGCTGCCCGCCGCCCATCACGCCCAGCCAGGTCGGCGGCGTCGCGGACGGGATGAAACTGTCTTTCGAATCACTCTGGGTCATGCCATCAAGCTCATGCGGGAAAATTCAAACTGGCAGCTTCATCGCCTGCGCAGCGGCGGTCTGCTGCTGGCGGAATGCGAGGAGCTTCTCGGCGACGGCGGCATCATCGACGGCGATCATCGCGATGGCCGAGAGCGCGGCATTCGCGGCGCCGGCCTCGCCGATGGCGAATGCTGCGACCGGTATGCCTTTGGGCATCTGCACGATGGACAGCAGTGAATCCTCGCCGCGCAGATACTTCGATGGTACCGGCACGCCGAGGACCGGCACGATGGTCTGCGAGGCGATCATGCCCGGCAGGTGGGCTGCGCCGCCGGCGCCGGCAATAATCGCGCGTAGTCCGCGCACACGCGCCGACTTGGCGTACTCGAACATCTGGTCCGGCATGCGGTGCGCGGAAATCACCTGCGCCTCGTGCGCAATACCGAATTCCTTCAGCATCGCGACCGCATGCTGCATCACATCCCAGTCGGACGAGGATCCCATCAACACACCCACCAGCGGGGTGCCTGCGGCCTTGTTCGCATCGCTCATTATCAGTCCCTCAGTTCGTTGCCGGTCAGGCGCTGCAATGCCTCGCGATATTTCGCGCCTGTCTTCTCAATCACGTCGGCCGGCAAGGCGGGTGCCGGCGCGGTCTTGTTCCAGTGCGTCAGGGTCTCGAGGTAGTCTCGCACGAACTGCTTATCGAATGATGGCGGCGAGATGCCCTCAGCATATGAATCGGCAGGCCAGAAGCGCGAGGAATCGGCGGTCAGCACCTCGTCCATCAGGTGCAGCGTGCCGTTGTCGTCGAGACCGAATTCGAACTTGGTGTCGGCGATGATGATGCCCCGGGTTGCCGCATAATCGGCTGCTGTTTGGTACAGACGGATGCTGACGTCGCGGATGCGTTCGGCCAGCGCCTCGCCGACGCGGCCCACCATGTCGTCGAAGCTGATGTTCTCGTCATGCTCGCCCAGATCAGCCTTTGCGGCTGGCGTGAAGATCGGCTGTGGCAGTCGGGAGGCAAGCTTGAGCCCGGCGGGCAGCGGGATGCCGCATACGGCGCCGGTGGCCTGGTAGTCCTTCCAGCCGGAGCCGATCAGGTAACCGCGTACGACCGCCTCGACCAGAATGGGCTTGAGTCGCTTGGCGACCACGGCACGGCCGCGTACTTGCTCGACCTCATCCGGCGCGACCACGCTCTCGGGCGCAATACCGGTGAGGTGATTGGGCACGATAGGGCCGAGCTTGTCGAACCAGAAGTCTGACATCTGGTTCAGCACCTTGCCCTTGGCGGGAATGGGCTCGCTCATCACCACATCAAAGGCAGACAAGCGATCACTGGTAACGATCAGGATCTTGTCCTCGCCGACCGCGTAGTTATCGCGCACCTTGCCGCGACCGAGCAGCGGGAGTGAGGTGATGGTGGATTCGTAAAGACTGTTCATGGGTTCAACCTGGTTGGCGGCGGATTTTGCTTCGCTCTATCCGCCCTACGGCACGCTATAAATACTCACCCCGGCCGGAGCCGGGGTCGGTATTCGTAGGATGGGTAGAGCGAAGCGAAACCCACCAAAAATTACTTGACCAGCTGCGCTAGCTCGCCCTTCTTGTATCGCTCGGCGATCTTCTCTAGCGACACCGGCTTGATCTTGCCAGCCTGACCTTCGCAGCCGAACGACAGATAACGCGCCTTGCACACCAGCTTGGCAGCGTCGCGAGCCGGCTTGAGGTAGTCACGCGGGTCAAACTTCGACGGGTTCTCGAACAGATAACGCCGGATCGCGGCCGTCATGGCCAAACGGATGTCGGTATCGATGTTGATCTTGCGTACCCCATGCTTGATGCCCTCCTGGATCTCCTCGACCGGCACGCCGTAGGTCTCTTTCATGTCGCCGCCGAACTGACGAATCTCGGCCAGCAGGTCTTGCGGCACCGACGACGAGCCGTGCATCACCAGATGGGTGTTCGGGATGCGCGCATGGATTTCCTTGATGCGGTCGATAGCGAGGATGTCGCCGGTCGGCTTGCGCGAAAACTTGTATGCACCGTGCGAGGTACCGATAGCGATGGCGAGCGCATCACACTGGGTCTGGCGCACGAAGTCGGCTGCCTGATCGACATCAGTCAGCAGCTGCTCGCGGGTCATTGTGCCCTCGGCGCCGTGGCCATCTTCCTTGTCACCCTTCATCGTCTCGAGCGAACCGAGCACACCAAGCTCGGCCTCAACCGTAATACCAATCGCGTGCGAAAACTCGACCACTTTCTTCGACACCTCGACGTTGTACTCATAGGAAGCGACGGTCTTGCCATCTTCGGTCAGCGAGCCGTCCATCATGACCGACGTAAAACCGGACTTGATCGCGGCCATACAAACCGCCGGCGACTGGCCATGGTCCTGGTGCATGACGACCGGTATATGCGGATAGGCTTCGACCGCCGCCTCGATCAGGTGGCGCAGGAAGGCCTCGCCTGCATATTTGCGAGCGCCGGCCGAAGCCTGCATGATCACCGGCGCGCCAACCTCATCGGCTGCCTGCATGATGGCAGTCACTTGCTCGAGGTTGTTCACATTAAAGGCCGGCAGCCCGTAGCCGTTTTCGGCGGCATGGTCGAGCAGCTGACGCATGGATACGAGAGGCATGAATATCTCCTGATAAAAATTAGCGTTCGCCGATCTTCGTGATCTTCAGGGCATTGGTGCCGCCGGTTTGTCCCATCGGCTCGCCCCAGGTCACGACGATCATGTCATCTTTCTTTACCAGCCCCTTGGCCAGTAACAAGGCTTCCACGTCGCCCAGCACCTGCTCGCGATCGTGCGAGCGCGGCAGCTCCAGCGGGTGCACGTTGCGCAACAGCGTCGCCTCGCGCTGCGTCGTGAGGCTGGGTGTCATTGCGTAGATCGGCATCTCGATGTTGTGCCGGCTCATCCACAGCGCGGTCGAGCCCGACTCGGTCAGCGCGACGATCGCGCGGGCACGCAGGTGGTGCGCGGTGAACAGCGCGCCATAGGCGATCGACTGGTCGATGCGGGTGAAGGTCACGTTGACGAAGTCGGTGTCGAGTGAGGTGTGCTCGGACTTCTCGGCTTCCAGGCAGACGGCCGCCATGGTCTCGACGGTCTCGATCGGATATTTACCGGCGGCGGTCTCGGCCGAGGCCATCACGGCATCGGTACCGTCGAGCACGGCGTTGGCTACATCGGAAACCTCAGCTCGGGTCGGCACCGCATTCTGGATCATGGACTCCATCATCTGGGTCGCGGTGATCGCCAGCTTGTTCGACGCGCGCGCCATGCGGATCATGCGCTTTTGAAGCGCCGGCACGGCGGCATTGCCGACCTCGACCGCGAGATCGCCGCGCGCGACCATGATGCCATCGGATGCATCGAGGATTTCCTGGAGCAGCGGTATCGCCTCGGCACGCTCGATCTTCGCGATCATCTTCGGCTTGCGACCGTGCGCCTCGCCGGCAATCGTCGCCAGCTGGCGCGCCATGGCCATGTCGGTCGCGCTCTTGGGGAAGGAGACAGCAATGAAGTCCGCGCCGAGCTGCATCGCCGTCTTGATGTCCTCCATGTCCTTGGCCGTCAAGGCTGGCGCGGAGAGGCCACCGCCCTGCTTGTTGATGCCCTTGTTGTTCGACAGCTCGCCGCCCACCTTCACGGTGGTGAAGATTTCGCTACGGGAGACACGATCCACCGTCAGCACGATCAGGCCGTCATTGAGCAGCAGCACGTCTCCCGGCTTCAGGTCCTTCGGCAGCTCCTTGTAGTCGAGACCAACGCGCTGCCGGTCACCCAGCTCGCAGTCGGCGTCGAGGATGAAAGGCTCGCCCTTGAGCAGGTCGATCTTGCCTTCTGCAAACTTGCCGACCCGGATTTTCGGGCCCTGCAGATCGGCCATGATGGCAATCTCGCGGCCACAAGCGGCTGCAGCGTCGCGCACCATCTGCGCGCGCGCAACATGGTCGTCTGCCTTGCCGTGCGAGAAATTCAGCCGCACCACATCGACGCCGGCCGCGATCATCCGCGTCAGTACGTCTGGTGTACTCGACGACGGTCCGATGGTGGCAACGATCTTGGTAGCGCGGGGTTTCATGGGGTGCTCAGTTCGCCCGTTGGGCAAGGATATCGACCGCCGGCAGTACTTTTCCCTCGAGGAATTCGAGGAAGGCGCCGCCGCCCGTGGAGATATAGCCGACACGGTCGGCAATACCGTATTTCGCAATGGCGGCCAGCGTGTCGCCTCCGCCGGCAATCGAGAAGCCCGTCGACTCGGCAATCGCCATCGCCAGTGTCTTTGTACCGTTACCGAACTGGTCGAATTCGAATACGCCGACCGGGCCATTCCAGACGATGGTACCGGCGTCGAGCAGCTGGGCAGCGAGCGTCTTGGCCGTATCAGGGCCGATGTCGAGGATCAGATCGTCATCCGCCACGTCGGCCACGGGCTTGACGGTGGCGACGGCGGTCGGCGCGAACTCCTTCGCGCAGACCACGTCAGTCGGAATGGGTACGCTTGCGCCGCGCTTGGCCATGATGCCGATAATGGCCTTGGCCTCATCAACCAGCTCGGCCTCGGCCAGCGACTTGCCGATCTTGAGGCCGGCAGCCAGCATGAAGGTGTTGGCGATGCCGCCGCCGACGATCAGACGATCGACTTTGTCAGCGAGGGTTTTCAAAATGGTGAGCTTGGTCGAGACCTTCGAGCCGGCGACGATGGCTACCAACGGGCGCGCTGGCTGGCCCAGGGCCTTACCGAGCGCGTCAAGTTCGGCCGCCAGCAGCGGTCCGGCACAGGCAACCGGTGCGAACTTCGCGATGCCGTGGGTGGTAGCCTCGGCGCGGTGCGCAGTGCCAAAGGCGTCATTCACATAGACATCGCACAGCCTTGCCATCTTCTGCGCGAGCTCGTCGCTGTTTTTCTTCTCGCCCTTGTTGATGCGGCAGTTCTCCAGCAGCACAACCTCGCCCGGTGCAACGTCCACGCCATCGACCCAGCCCGACTTCAGCGCGACCGGCTTGCCAAGCAGCTCGGAGAGGCGGGTGGCGATCGGCGCCAGCGTGTCTTCGGGCTTGAACTCGCCCTCGGTCGGACGGCCGAGGTGGGAGGTCACCATCACCGCTGCACCGGCGCTCAGCGCTGCCTGGATCGCCGGAACTGACGCGCGGATGCGGGTGTCTTCGGTGATGTTGCCGGCATCGTCCTGCGGCACGTTGAGGTCGGCGCGGATGAACACGCGCTTGCCGCGCAGTTGGTCTTGCTGGACGAGGTCGGTGAGACGCTTGAATTGCATGGCGGGGAACAGCGGAAGAGTGAAAACCCGCTATTTTACCGCAGGGTCAGGGCGGGAAAACCGTTGCCAGATGGGTATGGCTTGTTCAAAACATCAAGCGCAATACCGTGTAGCACACCATTCCGAACACCAGCGTACCGAGCAAATGCCGCGTGGCGAGGAAAAACGCAGTCGCTGCCACCGCTGCAAGCAGGCGGATATTCTGCCAGGGCTCGACGACCACACCGCCGGAGAGCAGCAAATCCGGGGCCAGGATGGCCGACAGCGCCACGGCTGGCACGTAGCCCAGCGACTTCTGCAGCCAGCCCGGCATACGTCGCGAACCGCCGATCATGAAGAAGAAGCTGCGCGTGACCACCGTGGTCAGAGTCATCAGCCCGATCAGCAACAGGTAGTGGAGATCGCTCATTCCGCCTCCGCCTTCTTTTCCAGCCCGTGCTCGACCGCCACTGCCGTGGCGATGCCGAGCACGATAGCCAGCAGGAGGCCGAGCCGGTAGGGCCAGCCAGCCGTGGCCACGGCTACCGCGCCGGCAACAATGACGCCGGCCACCGTTGGCCGGGTCTTCACCAGCGGGATCGTCATCGCCAGCAGTGCCAGCGAGCCGGCAAAGCCCACCCCCCAGCTCGGCGGTATCTGGCTGGCCAGCAGGATGCCAGCCAGCGTACCGAGCTGCCAGGCCCACCAGTTCGGAATGATCAGTCCACGGAGGTAACCGAGCTTGCCGGCCGCACGATCAATGGTATGCGCAGGAAAACGCTGCGGAAAGAACGCCATCACGAGGTCGACGTTCAGGTAGCCGTACCAGAGACGCCTGGGCCACGGCAGATGCCTGAAATGCGGGCCGATGACGGCGCTGAAAATCACGAAGCGCAGGTTTACCATCAGCGCGGTGAACACGATCACGCCCACCGGCGCACCTGCCGCGATCAGTGGCAGCGCCGCCAGCTGCGCGGAACCGGCGTAGACGACCAGCGTCATGAGCAGCGACTGCCAGAGCGAGAGCCCAGACTGCACCATCGCCATGCCGGTTACCGCGCCCCAGGCGAACAGGCCGGGCATGGTCTGGGTGCTGATGCGTACGGCATCCCAGAAAGCCGAGCGCTCGCGGTCGTCGCGTGGGTGGAGATCAGGGGCGTGATCGGTCATAAAATGAGGGGCGGGAATGCATCAAGAGGCCTGCACCGGCGAGCATTGGCAACCGGGGCGTCACAAACGAACAAACCGATATTCTATCGAGCAAGCCGCGACAGGCATTGAATCCGCTAAAATCCCCGGTTTGCATTATTCACTGTACTGGAGACCCTGACATGTCCATGGCTGACCGCGACGGCAAAATCTGGAAAGACGGCCAACTCGTCGACTGGCGCGATGCCAACTTGCATATGCTCACGCACAGCCTGCACTACGGCATGGCGGTGTTTGAGGGCGTACGCGCTTACAAAACCGTGGATGGCACCGCGATCTTCCGCCTGAAGGAGCACACGCAGCGGCTGTTCAACTCGGCCAAGATCTTCCAGATGGCGATTCCTTTCGACATCGAGACGCTGATGGAAGCGCAAAAGGAAGTCGTGCGCGCAAACCAGCTGGAATCCTGCTACCTTCGCCCGCTGGTCTGGATCGGCTCGGAGAAAATGGGCGTGTCCGCGCGAGGCAATACCATCCACGTCGGTATCGCCGCCTGGCCGTGGGGCGCCTATCTGGGCGAGGATGGTCTCAAACGCGGCATCCGCGTCAAGACCTCGTCATTCACCCGCCATCACGTGAACGTCTCGATGGTGCGCGCCAAGGCCAGCGGCTATTACATCAACTCCATCCTGGCCAACCAGGAAGTGACCGCCGAAGGCTATGACGAGGCGCTGCTGCTCGACACCGAGGGTTACGTGTCCGAAGGCGCAGGCGAGAACATGTTCATCATCAAGAACGACAAGATCTATACCCCCGATCTCGCCAGCTGTCTCGACGGCATCACGCGCGATGCGGTACTGACCATGGCACGCGATCTGGGCATCACCGTGGTTGAGAAGCGCATCACCCGCGACGAAGTCTACTGCGCAGACGAGGCCTTCTTTACCGGCACCGCTGCCGAGATCACGCCGATCAGGGAACTGGACAACCGTCAGATCGGCATCGGCAGCCGCGGCCCGATCACCGAGAAACTGCAGACGCTGTTCTTCGACGTCGTCGGCGGCAAATCCGACAAGTACCGCCATTGGCTCACCAACGTCTGAAACCCTGACCGAAGGAGTGCGAGATGACCCAGCAAGTGCAGTCCACCGTTGAGCTTGACAGCAAGGACCTGCCGGCATTCTGCCCGAACAAGGCCATGCCGATCTGGTCCTCGCACCCCCGCGTCTTTCTCGAGTTCGCTGCCAGCGGCGAGGCGAAATGCCCGTACTGCAGCACCGTGTACCGGCTCAAGCCGGGTGCGCATGCCGGACATTCGCATTAAGCGGGCTCGTCGGTTGTGATGGCGGGTTTCGCCACACGAAACCCACCCCACCATGCCTTTCTCTCCCAAATCCATCGCCAGCGCCGAAGAGGTCGAACTCGCCTTCTACGATGCACTCGCACGCGCGGATCTGGACGCCATGATGTCGCTCTGGGCCGACGATGAAGAGATCTCCTGCGTGCACCCAGGGGCGCCACGACTGCAAGGCCACGCTGCCATTCGCGAGTCATACCGAATGATTTTCGAGCGCGGCCCGGTGCGGATCCGGCCGAACCAGCTGCATGTTGCAAAGAACATGACCTGTGCCGTGCACAGCCTGATCGAGGAAGTGAAAATACCCAATGACCCCGACTGGCAAGAGGCGCACATCGTGGCCACCAACGTCTACCTGAAAACACCGCAAGGCTGGCGTATCGTCTCGCACCACGCATCGATCGCCGCCGGACGACCGCCCGAAACCGTTGCGCCGCAAGGCGTGCTGCACTAAGTGTCCGGGCACGCATGAGCGACTACAACGCGCCCATGTGGCTGCCCGGCGGGCATCTGCAGACCATCTATCCGGCCAAGCTGATCCGGCAGCCAGAGGTCACGCTCAAGCGCGAGCGCTGGGACACGCCAGATGGCGATTTCGTCGATATCGATTTCGTCGAAGGCTTGCCAGGCAAGCCCATGCTGGTGCTGTTCCACGGCCTCGAGGGCTCGTCGTCCAGTCACTACGCTCGCTCATTGCTGAGCCATATCGAATCTCTGGGCTGGTCGGGTGCGGTTCCGCATTTCCGGGGCTGCTCCGGCGAGATCAACCGGGGAGCGCGCTTCTACCATTCCGGCGACGCCGAAGAGATCGACTGGATGCTTTCCCGCATCGCCTTACACCCGTTAACGCGCAATGCCTCGAACCTGTTCGCGGCCGGCGTCTCGCTGGGCGGCAATGCGTTATTGCGCTGGCTGGGCACGCGCGAGGAAGATGCGCGGTTCATCGATGCTGCGATGGCGATCTCCGCGCCACTCGACCTGGCTGCGGGTGGTGCCGCACTGTCGTCCGGTCTGAACATGATCTACACACGCAGTTTCCTGCAAACGCTCAAACCGAAATGCCTGGCCAAGCTCGAGCAGTACCCGGGACTCTTCGACCGCGACCGTATGCTGGCCGCGCGCAATCTCTATGAATTCGATAATGTCGTGACCGCGCCGTTGCATGGCTTTCGCGATACCGATGACTACTGGCATCGTGCCAGCGCCAAGCATGTGCTGGATAGCATTGTCGTGCCGACACTCGTGCTGAACGCCCGCAATGATCCTTTCCTTCCTGGTCGCCACCTGCCGCGCCGCGCCTCCGACGCAGTGATCCTGGAGTATCCTTCGCAGGGCGGACATGTCGGCTTTGTCAGCGGCCGTCTGCCCGGTTCGCTGGACTGGCTGCCGCGCCGCATTGTCCGCTTCCTGTCGGACCAAGTGCTGCTGAAACAGGAAAGCAAGCTCAGCGCTGCCTAATCCCCAGCCACTGGCCGGGACCTTCACGACAAGACAACCACGATGGATGAGATCGTCAGGCAGGCGATGGCGAAGTGGCCGAACGTGCCTCACTGTTACGGCTGGCTCGCGCTCGATGCGCGCGGCGCATTTCGCATGCGGGACGATGCAGCGCAGGCGACGAAGGCTGCCGGCGACGTCATCCGTCATCCCTCGCTGCTCTCCTTCATACACCGCAACTACCTGCACGACGAGCGCGGCGCCTGGTTCTTCCAGAACGGGCCGCAACGGGTCTATGTTGAACTTGAGGCCACGCCTTTCATCGCCCGCACCGACCCGACGCAAGGCTTCGTCACGCATGATGGCGTGCCGATGGGGCCGATCGAGACCGGCTGGATCACGCAGGATGGGCGGCTGGTGCTGCAAGGTGCGGAGAAAGTGGCGATGGTGGACGACCGGGACTTGTCGGAATGCCTGCCCCTGCTCCGTCTGGACGGCAAGGCGCTCGATGACGGACTACTGCTCGACTGGCTTGAATCTATGCAGGGGGAGTTGCAGCTGGAAATCGGCGGGCAGTGGATTACCGTGAGCCCGCTACGGGAGAAATCGCTGGGCAAGCACTTCGGGTATGTCGCGAGTCCGGAGGCGTTACGGGCGGCTAATGGCGGCTGATTGCTTGGGGTTGGCTGCCCTTGCATCATCGAGAAACTCTGCTCACCGCCGGTTATTCCCCTTGCTCGATATCTCCCGCCAGCTCGCCTGCAGCTCCCGCTCGCGCGCATCGATCACGGCCTGATCGTAAAAGGTCGCGTCGGGCGCCCCGCGCGCAATGCGCAACTGTTCCATCGCCGCCGGCAACGCGCCCATCAGCGCGTAGTGCTCAGCCAGCGCCATGTGCTGCAGTGCCTGCCTGCCTTGCTCGGCGTAGGCGCGGGCGAGTGCGCGCTGCACGCCAGCATCGGTCCGGTAAATTTGTGCCTGATCACGCAGGAAGGCGACCGCATCGTCCTTGCGTCCGTTGGCCAGCAACACATCGGCATGCCGCATGGTCAGCGCACGCGACAGCGGGAAGCGGTTACGCCCCTCTTGCGAGACGGCCAGCGCCTTCGTCGCCTGGCCGCTGGCGAGCAAGATGTCGATGTCCATGCTTTTCATGATGGGCGACGTCGTCAGGACGGGCTCGCGCGCCATCTCCTGGTGGATGGTGTCGACCAGCGATGTCGCACGTGCCGCATCGCGCTGGCGCAGCGCAAGCATCGCCAGCCCGTATCGTGCGGCCAGCACTTGCTTGCGCGTGCCTTGCCTGGAGAGATCCTCGAAAAACACGGTGGCATCGCGCTGTCCCTGCAGCGACTCGTCCTGCAGCACGCGAGCGCGTGCCTTGGCGAAGGCGAAGTCCAGACTGTCAACTCGCTGCCGGTAGGGCATGGTGCGGATCCGCGCCTCGATGTCGGCGATACGCTCGGTCGTCAGCGGGTGGGTGCGCAAATAAGACGGAAGATTGTCGGTGCGGTTACGGCCAGCTGCCTGCAGACGACCGAAGAAACTGACCATGCCATTGACCTCGAAACCCGCGCCGTTGAGCAAGGCAAGGCCAACACGGTCGGCCTCGCGCTCGGCGTCGCGGCCGAAGCTCAACTGCCGCTGGGTCGCCAGTCCGGTGCCGCCCATCATCGCTGCCGCCGCCAGGTCCGGGCTGCTGCGCGCAGCCAACGCCGCCAGCAGCAGACCTGCGAGCGGTAGCAGCGCATCCTGCTTCTGGGCGCCGATCATGCGCGCGATATGGCGCTGCGATACATGGCCGATCTCGTGCGCCAGCACGGAGGCCAGTTCGGATTCCGTCTGCGAGGCCAGCATCAGGCCGGTATGCACCCCGATGAAACCGCCCGGCAGCGCGAAGGCGTTGAGCGACGGATCGCGCACTGCAAAGAAGAAGAAATCATAGCCGGCGTCGCCGCGCGCGTTGGGCGTGGATGACAGAAGCACGCCGCCGAACTGGTTAAGGAAATCAAGGAGAACGAGATCATCGAGATAATCCGGATCGCGACGGATGTTGGTCATGACCTGTTCGCCAAGCCGACGCTCCATCAGGGGTGACAACTCCTCGCCATCACCCCCGCCGATGCTCGGCAGTGCCTGCGCTTGCAGTGGCGTTGGCGTGAGCAATGCCGGCGACGAGAGCAGCAGCACGCCGGCCGCGATGGCGCGCAGCAAAGGAGGCAAGACGCGGCGACGAATGCTCAGACTCATGATGCTATGATACCTGCATCCCGCCGGCTGCCGCGCCGGCCCATGACCGAAACATTTCTCCCATGAGTACACACAAAAACCCTCCGCACATGCAGGATGCGAACGGCGGCCTGACCCATTTTGACGAAGGCGGTCAGGCCCACATGGTGGATGTCGGCGCGAAGTCCGAGACACACCGTGTGGCAATCGCCAGCGGCATCATCTCGATGAAGCCCAAGACCCTCGACGTCGTGGTGGGGGGTACCGCGAAAAAGGGCGACGTACTCGGCATCGCCCGCATCGCTGCCATCATGGCGGCCAAGCGCACCAGCGACCTGATCCCGCTATGCCATCCCCTGGCCCTGACGCGCGTGGCGGTCGAGTTCACCATTAATGAAGCCGACAGCAGCATCATGTGTAACGCACAGGTCGAAACCATCGGCAAAACCGGCGTTGAAATGGAAGCCCTGACCGCAGTGCAGGTCGGCCTGCTGACCATCTATGACATGTGCAAAGCCATCGACCGTGGCATGGTGATGTCCGACATCCGTGTCATGGAGAAGCACGGCGGGAAGTCGGGGAGCTGGAAGGTCGAGTAAGAGGCGCTACCTGAAGCATCTTGGTTTGGCAAGAAACCAGGGGCTGTGCAATTCCTCTTCTCCGGTATCCAGCGCTAAGATTGGGGCTTCACGCGCAATCGAAGGAGCAGGACTGCGACTATGGTGATATTCAGCAGGTTCCAGCCGATGCCATTGATGAACGCCGCATGATAGGAGCCGGTCAGGTCGAACACCTTACCGGACAACCAACCACCTAAGGCCATCCCGATCTGTACGCCGAGCACGACCATGCCAACACGTGCGCCCGCCTCTTGAGGAGGGAAGTGTTCCCGGACGATGATGGCATAGGACGGGATAATTCCTCCTTGGAACAGGCCGAACATCGCAGATATCACGTACAACGATGCCAGGCTGTCAAACGGCAGGAACAGGGCCAGCCCGATGGCTTGAAGGACAGACCCCAGCAAGAGCGTGCGCAGGCCGCCAATGTGGTCTGAAATCCAGCCGGATGCCAGTCGACTAACGATCCCGAAACCTAACATCACCGACAGCATCTCTGCACCCCGAGCAGCATTGAAACCAAGGTCTGTGCAATACGCAACGATATGCACTTGCGGCATCGCCATCGCGACGCAACAGCCAACCGCCGCGGTGAACAACAGCCATTGCGCCATACTCAGGGACATTCCAAAAGGACGGTCACTAGAATGCTGTGTGGTACTCGCTCCGGCCTTGGCTGCAACGGCCATCGGCGGGCGCTGCCGTAGTCGCATGCACAATATCGCCATGCCGATCCCGCAGACGATCCCAAGCGCGATGTAGGTGTGCCGCCAACCATAGTGCTCGATTCCCCACTGCACGATCGGAGGCCACACCACACCGGACAGAAAGTTACCGCTGGTGGCGATGCCAACTGCGAGCCCGCGCCGCTTGTTCCACCACAGGGAGGTATCGGCGATCAGCGGTACGAACGAACTACCGATCGCCAGCACGCCCAGAAAGAGGCCATGGGCGAGTGCGAAGACAACGATGTTTGGTGCCAAGCCCGAGATAACGAAACCGGCGAATGACCCGAACGCACCGAGCGCCAGTACCCGCGCTATACCGTAGCGATCCGCCCAGCGGCCGCACAGGATGCTGCCCAAGCCGAATCCGATCATGATCAACGTATAGGGTAACGATGCCTCGGCGCGGCTGACGCCGAATTCTTTTTGCACCTCGGGAAGCACAACGGCCAGTACGTACATTGCCCCATTGCCCAGCGTGACCAAAGCCAGCGTCGCCAGCAGGCGCATCGCGGCATAGCGCGAATCAACCAAGCTCGGATCCGCCGGAGAATGGAAATCTTGCGGACGTGCTGACTGCTCTGTGCGGCTACCCCGTTGATTATCGGCCTGTGATGGCATGATGTTCCTGCGTCTTTGTTCGACGAAATCTTTTCAGGATTGGATTTTTCCCGACGCCGTGCCGCTGCAGTTCACATCTATTTAAACTTGCCTTTCATTGAATTCATCAAGCGTCGAGTGGGCGATGGCACAGATCCATGACTGCCGCACGGAGGGTAACGCGCTGCACTTTTACTGACCTTGCGTGAATTCTTACGTACACTGCGGGCTTGCGCCCCGGAGGTCTGCTCGCAGATGCTCAGGGTGGTAACAGCGCCCCACTGCCGACACGGTGGGTCGGTAACAAGATCGGCGATAAGCCCCCTGTGAGAAACCATCCACCGCCTGCGCCATGAATACTGCCCTTCCACGAGCCGCCAGGATCGGCATCCTTGCCTGCGCCTGCCTTGCCATTCTCGTATGCGCGATCCCGGACACACGCGCTGCCAGCCTGTTTGGCGATTTTTCTTGCAAGGACTGGGGAGGTCTGGAGCACGGCAGGAAGAAAAGTTGGGCAAACGCCTTTCTTGCGCCGCTGAGCCTGACCATTCAAGGCTTGAAAAGAGCGGAGCAGGATCCGTATAACGACGACCCTCACGCCGCCGAGCAGGCCATCCGCAGCATTGATGCATTCTGCCTGTCACACCCGGATGCAGGCGCATCGGATGGCGCGGCTGCGTACATCAACAAACTGACCATGTAGTGAGTGCCAGTGGGTAGCTTGTCGGCGCACCTGCCTCTGGCAGATGGCCGTATATCTCCGCTTTGCACTGGGTTGTGAGATGAGTCGCCACATAGGATGCTGGCGACGTGGCGGCTCAGCGATTCACTATTGCCGCAGGTAATCGTAGTATCAGCACAGCCGCTACCAGCAGGATGACTGCGAACAGAATCAGGCTGTCCTGCGCATTGCCGGTCAGGTCGGTGATGAACCCGGCCACCGTCGTGCTGACCATGCCGCCGATATTGCCCAGCGAATTGATCAGTGCGAGACCGGCCGCAGCAGCTGCGCCGCTCAGGAAGGTCGGCGGCACGCTCCAGAAAGCGGCCTGCGTCGTCGATGCCGCTGCAGCGGCCACGGTGAGTATCGTCATGGTGACGACCAGGCTATCGACTGGCAAACGGCTCAAGGCCAGCCCGATGGCCGTCACGATGCACGGTACGGCGGTGTGCCAGCGCCGCTCACGGAGTCGGTCGGCGCGGGCGTTGTTCCAGATGGACACCACGATCGCGGCGAAGTAGGGAATCGCTGTCAACCAGCCGATCTGCAATGGGTCGGTGACACCATGCTGCTTGATCAGCGTCGGTAACCAGAAGATCAGCACATAGACCGCGCTGACAATACAGAAATAGGCCGCGCTCAGTTGCCAGACCAGCGGGCTGCGGAAGGCACCGGCAAAACCTGTATGCGATGCATTATGCGCAGCCTCCTGCGCGATATCGGCCTCGATGACCGCCGCTTCCTGCGGCGCCAACCAAGGTGCTGCAGACGGACGATCGGCCACCATCTTCAGCACCACGAATCCGAGCAGTACCGAGGGCAGAGTCTCGATCAGAAACAGCCACTGCCAGCCATACATGCCCGCCATACCAGCGAAGGAGACGAGGATCCATCCTGAGAGCGGGCCACCGATCACACTGGAGAGCGGCACGGCTGCCAGCAGCAAGGCCAGTGCCCGACCACGACGGGCGGACGGAAACCAGCACGACAGCAAGTACATCACCCCGGGAATGAAGCCGGCCTCGGCCACGCCGAGCATAAAGCGCAGGACATAGAACTGCGTCGGCGTGGTGACGAACGCCATGGCCCCGCCGATCAGTCCCCAGGTAATCATGATGCGCGCAATCCAGACCCGCGCGCCAATCTTGTGTAACAGCACGTTGCTCGGCACCTCGAAGATCACATACCCGAGGAAAAAGATGCCAGCACCCAGCCCGTAGACGGCATTACTGAAACCAAGATCGTCGAGCATCGTCAGCTTCGCAAAGCCGACATTGACACGGTCGAGATAGGCGGCGATCAGGCACAGGCACAGCAGCGGCAGCAGGCGCAGCGTGGCCTTACGGTAGGCCACATCGCGCAGGACGTCGGCCGCCGGGTTATCGGAACCCGACGGGGTGCTGAGGGAGGGGTCAGTGTTCATCTCTTGCGCCACACATCAGTACGCGTATTTTGCGACTGCGGCTTCATCCCACTCGATGCCGTTGCCAGGACGGTCGGGTACGATCGCATGACCATCGACGACCTCGAACGGTTCGGCGATGATGGGGTTGCCCCAATCACGGTATTCCAGCCAGTCCGCCGATTCGGATGCGCGCAGCAGATGCGCCGATACTTCCGGATACAAGTGGCTCGACAGCGGATAGCCGGCCGCGCCGGCAATCGCCGCTGCGCGCATCCAGCCGGTGACACCGCCAATGCGCATCAGGTCCGGCATATAGAGGTCGGCCGCTCCGGCACGCACGGCGTCATAGAACGAGCGCGGACCGTAGATGTTTTCGCCGATTGAGACCGGTGTTTTCAGTTCGCTCGCCAGCTGTGCGCTCTGCGCGTAGTTGTCGAAGACGACCGGCTCTTCGAACCAGACCAGGCCCTGGTCGTCGAGCGCATGCATGCGCCAGATTGCCTCCTGCAGCGTCTGGCCCTGGTTGAAGTCACACATCAGCTGCACGTGGTTACCGATAGCGCCGCGTACGGCAGCCAGGGCCTGCAGATCCTCGTCGAGCTTCGCGCGGCCAAGGCGAATCTTGATCGCGCTGAAATTGCCTTCGGCAACCAGCTCTTCCGCCTCCCTGGCCAGCTTATCGACCGGCAGCAGCCACAGGCCGTTGGTGTTGTAGGTACGGATCTTGCCGACCGTGCCGCCGAGCAGCTCGCACAGCGGCAGGCCGGCGGCCTGTGCCAGCGCATCCCACATCGCCATGTCGAGACCGGCGGCAACGATCACGCTCACGCCTTGTCGGCCTAGCAGATGCAGCGAGCCGATGACATCACGGTACATATCCAGCGGTGCAAGCTGCCGGCCTTTGAAGGCAGCGGCCATGTCCTCGATAGCGGGGCCGATGTAGCGCACCGCATTCTTCAGGTAGGGCTCCAGGTAGCTGCGGCCGACGATACCCTCCTTCGTCTTCACGTCGATGAGGATGAACGGCCATTCCGTATAGGTACCGACCTTGGCGACGATAGGACGCCGCATCGGTATGGACACAGCGCGAACGGTAACGCTGTCGAAAGTGAGTTTTTCGATTGCCTTCATGTTGCCAAACGCCTGATTACAAAAAGAATCTAGGCTACAGGAAGGGCGAGGGGCGCAGCTTCGGCGTCGAAAAAGCCGGTGTTTGCAGATTCCGGGTCTCAGCGCACCGGCAGGCTGAACTGCAGCATTACCCCGTTCAAGCCGAGAAAATTCAGCTGCACCTGCTGGCGGCCGCTGAACTCCCAGCCAAGCGCCGGGACGACGGCAAATGCGAAGCCGTCACGGTTGAACGGAATCTTGTTCTCGTACGGGTCCTTGTAGCCGTACAGCAGACCCGCCGTGAGCTTCACGTAGACCGGCGCATCGTCGACGAGGTTACGGAAGGTCTTGCCCCAGGGGTAGATATAGGCCGATGGTTGGCCGAAGGAATTGCTGAAGTAGGCCGCACCCGCCAGCGATCCGTCGCTGCGCTCGCGCTCGGCGCCCACTAGCCAGACATATTCGTGCTCCGGGCTGGAACGGAAATGCTGCGCGTAAGGCGACACGATCAGGTTATAGCGGTCGCCATCCTTCACTCCGACGTTGAAGCCATCGGTCCAGTCATAGGCAGCAACTTGGCCACTGCACAGGAAGGCGGCAGATGCGATGGCGAGGCGGAGACCGGCGGTCAGGCGAAGTATGGGCATAGCGGAATCGGGGCTAAATCTTGTTGTGGTCGGTATTTTCCGATGCGGAACTTAACACTTCCCCGATCATGCATCAACTACAATGCCGGGCTGCGCCACTGTCGGGATCTACTGCCGCGCATGGCTTTTTTGAAAACACGCTGCTTCGCATGACACTTCTTGCACCGCCCTCCCCGGCCTTGCGCCGGCTGTTCTTCACCGTGCTGGCGATCACCACGCTGATCAAGGTCTGGCTGGCCAGCGCCATCCCGCTGACCGGTGACGAGGCGTATTTCTATCAGTGGGGCAGGCATCTCGACTGGGGCGGCTATTACGACCATCCGCCGATGGCGGGCTGGTGGCTGTGGGCGCTGCAGGGCGTGTCCTCGCACCCGCTGGTGCTGCGTCTGCCGGCCATCCTGCTGTGGGTCGTCATCGGCTTCGGCATGATGGACCTGCTGCGCCGGCTGCAGCCCGAGGCGACCGACAAGCCCTGGCTGATGGGGTGCCTGTTCCTGATCCTGCCCTTCACCTGGTCGCTGAACTTGATCACGACCGACACGCCGCTCATCCTTTTCCTCTTCTTCTCGGGCTACGCGCTCATCCGCGGCGAGCAGTCAGGGCAGCTGCGCTGGATGGCCGCCAGCGGCGTACTGTTGGGACTGGCGCTGTTCTCGAAGTATTTCGCTGGTTTGCTGGCCATCGCCTATGCGGTCTACCTGCTGCCGCGCCGTGGCGGCCTGCCGCGACTGCTGGTGGTTGCGCTGTGCGCGCTGCCCTTCATGCTGGTCAACCTCGCATGGAACTCGACGCACTGCTGGAACAACATCCTGTTCAACCTAATGAACCGGAACACGGGTTCGCAGTTCTCGATCGAGCATGTCGCGGTCTACATCGTCATGCTGATCTATCTGGTGACACCATGGACCGGCTGGGCGCTGCTGCGCGCCGGCGGCTGGCGTACGCACTGGACGCTGGTCATGATGTTCGCGGTGCCTTTTGCGCTATTCCTGCTGCTCTCCTTTTACAAGAGTATCGGCCTGCACTGGGTACTGGCCTTTCTGCCTTTCGTGTTCCTGTTCGCCGCCCTGCGGCTGGACGAGGCAACCCTGCAGCGGCATCGTCGCTGGGCGCTGTGGCTCGGTGTACCGCACCTGATCGCGCTAGCGTTGCTGGCGCACCTGCCGAGTGAGCAATTCGCGTCGATGAAAATCCACACCGATCTGGTGATGCATCGTGAAGGCAAGGCACTGATATCGGAACTGGATCGGGAACTGCCGGCGGATGCGGTATTGATGACGCCGTCCTACAGCCAGTCGTCGCTACTGGCCTATCATGCGCAGCGCTATATCCCGGTCTTCGGCCCTGGTAGCTACCATGCGCGCTTTGATGACAACCTTACCGATTTCCGTCAGCTCGATGGCAAAAACATTCGCATCTTCAGCACCCGGCGTCTTGATGCGGTCAGGTTGGTTGATTATTTCGACACTGTCGAGGTAAAAGAGCTCATGCTCGACGGCGCACGGTTCTGGGTGGCCAATGGCAAGGGTTTCCGCTTCAAACCTTATTTCGACGGCGTGATACGGCCGGCAGCTGCGCGGTATTACCGGGTGCCGTCCTGGTTACCGTTGTATGGATGTGAGTTCCTGCAGATGTACGGGTTGTAGATGTGTGCTGGTGGATTTCGCCGTTCGCTCTGTCCGCCTTATCGCCCGGAGATAATATAAGGCGGGTAGAGCCGAAGGCGAAACCCGCCATAACGCCTGCCCTTCAACGAAACGACAACCGCTTGTGTCCAAGATAGCTGGTAAACACCGGCACCACCACGCCCACGGCATGAGCAATCTCGGGAACGAAGCGCTCCACCCCTGCCAGCGGCAACACATAGTACAGCGCCATGCTGATCGCCCAGGTCTGGAGTACTGCCACGCCATTGACCAGCAAGAAGAACATCGCGCTGCGCCTTACTGACTGGGTGCCTTGCGTGAAGACGAAAGCACGCGCAAGGATGAATGCGGTGATCATGCCGGTCAGGTAGGCGAGTACGACCGAGCTCGAAAAGTCCAGCCAGCGGTTGTAGGCGATGCGCGAGCCGAAGTTCACGCAGGCTGCCAACCCGCCCGTGACGAGAAAGGCGAGAAACTGCCGGTTCATGAAGTACCGAATCACGCACCCGCCCCGACCGCGTCGCGCGCCATCTGCCGTCCAAAGCCAATGCTCTCCGAGATACCACGGTCTTCGGGATAGTAGTATGAGGTATCCGCCACCCATAGCCCCCGTACCGGCAGTGCGACCGGGGGCAGCATCGTGAGGTATCCGGGCGGGCAGATCGGCTGCGCGTGTCGGTAGCGGCTGGCGCGAATATCGATGAAGTCAGCATCATCAAGCGCCGGATTGATCTGCTGCAGGTAGCGCTTGACCTTATCGATGAATACCTCGTCTGGCTCCGCATACTTCGGATGCTCGCCCGGCATGTAGAAAGGCACGTAGACGATCGGATGCTCGAGCGGGCGCAGATTCGAGTACTCGACAAGGCCCGGGATATCCATGTCAGGGTCGTTCACGTTCAGCCAGAAGTTTTCCGTCAGCGGTTTCTTCAGTTTCGCGATCACGCAGACTACGGCGATGTTTTTGAGCGCACCGAACTTCTGCAACACATCTTCCGGCAAATCCGGCATGACGCGCGGCACATAGGGCAGAGGTATCGTGCTGATCACCTTGTCAAAGGCTTCGAAGCCGGCGGCGGTCTCGATACCCTGTACCTCACCATCCGCAATACCGACTCGCCGCACCGCTGATTGCAAGCGGATCTCGCCGCCGTGGCGCTCAATATCCGCCTTCAGTGCGGCAAGCAGGGTAGTCGAGCCGCCATCAAGGTAGCCGAGCTTCTCGCGAAACAGGTCATAGCGTGAACGGCCGATGCGTCGGATGCGGCTCCAGATCCAGGCGGCCGAGAGGTTGTCCCGATAATCATAGAACTTGTAGTCGAACAGCCGCCGCCACAGTACTTCCCATGCCTCGTTGCCGACCCAGCGCCGGATCCAGCTGATCGCCTCGACGGCGTCAAGCGGCTGCCAGTCCTTGCGCTTGGTGCTCAGGAAGGCGTGCAGGCCGTAGCGGAATTTCGCCATCAGCGACAGGCCACGAAACTTCAGCAAGGCGATCGGATTGCCCCAGGGCTGCAGCTGCCGCCGGTACCAGTAGCCCATCCTGGTCTCGACCCAGCGCATCTTGTGCGCAATGTCGAGCTCGTCGAGTACCTGCAGGAAGGCCTCGTCAGAGGTGCAATGAAAATGATAGTAGCGCTCGATGGCGAGCCCGTTGAAGTCGAAGCAGGCGGTCATGCCGCCGACACGGTCGTCAGCTTCGAAAACCACAGGACGATGGCCATCGCGCGCGAGTTGGTACGCCACGGCCAGCCCCATCGGACCGGCGCCGAGCACGGCGATACGCTGGTTCGGTGCAGTCATCAGAACTCCAGCACGACCCGGCTATAGGTCGGGTCGCAGAAAGTTTCGCGAATGGCCACGGCAAACGGTGTGCTCTTGACGCCGAAGATACCGGGCCAGTCAATGACCTCGAACTCGTCCTTGGCGACCAGCGCCTCGAGCTGCTGCGTGGTGAACGGCGGGTTGGCATCGAAACGGCTCCATAACCAGAGCAGTGCGTGGAACAGTCCGTAAGGAATATTCAGGATCATCGTGCGCACACCCGTAGCGCGGCGGATCTCGCGGATGATGTCAATGTAGTCCACCTTCTCGTGACCGGAGATGTTGAAGGTGCCGTCGGTGATGCGGTTCTCGATGCAGCTAATGATGATGCCGCAGAAGTCGCCCACGTACAGCGGTTGTCGCATGTAGCAGCCGTCCCCTGGCACGGGAAATACCGGCACCTTCTTCATGAAGCGCGACAGCCAGCCGAGATGCTTGCGGTCGAACCAGCCAAACATCAGCGTCGGGCGCAGTACCGGGCAGGCCATGCCGCTCTCGCGCACCATCGCTTCCTGCGCCTTCTTGGTATTGGTGTAAAAGTCGTCCGCAACCGACTCGACCACCGACGAGCTGATGTGTACCAGCTGCTCAACCTGGCCGTTGCGGATCGCATCGAGAACGTTACGGGTGGACGTGAGGTTGTTACGCTCGAAGTCGAGATAATCATTGCCGCCGATCTGCGCCTGCAGCATCACCACCGCGTGAGCCTGCGCGAAATGGCGCTCCCAGTCACCGCGCTCGGCGAGGTCGGCGTATTCGATCGTCAGTTCTGGGTGCATGCGGCGCAGCACCTCGAGATTGGCGCGATGCTTATCGAGCACGACTATGTTGGTGTAGCCGCGGGCCTTGAGGCGCACGACGAGGTTCTGCCCGACGAGGCCGGCGCCGCCGGGGAGGAGGATTTTGCGCGAGTGTTGGTCGGTGTTTGTCATGTTGGTAATGGCGGGTTTCGCCTTTGGCTCTACCCGGCCTGCGTCACTGTGCATCGTGGCGGGTTTCGCTGCGCTCTACCCACCCTATGGGCGGAGGGCTTGTATCGACTCATGCACCACGGCAGATTTCGCTGCGCTCTACCCGCCCTATGTGTAAAGGGCAATTTCCTCATTCATAGGGTGGGTAGAGCGCAGCGAAACCCACCGCGCAACGGTTCATCAAATATCCATCCGGTTGAAAACAAACCGCGGCAGGTGCCGGATCACCATCATGATCAGCCACCATTTCGCCGGTGCGTACACCACCGGGCTGCCGGCCGCGATGCCATCGACAATGCGTTGCGCGACCGCATCCACCGGCGCCAGTCCGCGCGGCGGGAGATGCGCCGTCATAGGCGTGGCGGTCGGGCCGGGCTTGACCAGGACCAGTTTCAGCGATCCGCGCGCAAAGCGATGCTGCATCCCCTGCACATAGCGATCGACTAGCCCCTTGGCCGCGCCGTACGCATAATTTGACTTGCGTCCGCGGTCGCCTGCCACCGAGCCGATGACGGCAATGGTGCCGCCAGTGGCCTGCATGACGCCGGCGAAGGCTTCGGCAAACAGTACCGGCGAGACACCGTTGATCAGCAGCGCCTGCTGCGCAGCCGACAGGTCTCGCTCGCAGGCTTGCTGGTCCGGCAGGTTGCCGTGTGCAATCAGCACGATGTCCGTGCGCCCTTCTGCGGCAATGCGCCTGGCCAGTTCACCGATGGCGGCAGGATCACCAAAGTCAGTCTGCAGCGTTTGTACCTGCGACTGAGGACTGCGCACATGCAGATCGTCAGCAATACGCTGCACACGCGCCAGCTCGCGCCCAACCAGTACCAGCGATACGGGCTGGCGTGCCCACAGCCGGGCGCAGTGTTCGGCAATGGCCGAGCTTGCCCCGATGATGACGATCTTCTGCATGGTGCTGGCGCTTCCTCTCATGATCCCATCAGCCTGCGTGACATCGCCGAGCTGATGCCCGGGTCCCGATGCGGCAGGAATTCCGGCAGACGCGGATAGCCTGCCTCAAACAGCGCGCGCGGCATGCGCGCGTCCTTGGCCGGATATAAGCGTCCGCCCGCTTCGCGCACGATCGCATCGAGTGACAGAAACAGTTTCTCTGTACGCTCACCCTGGTTCGGAAAATCCAGCGCCAGCGTCACCCCGGGCCGGGCGAAACTCAGCATACCGACCGACTCGCGCTCGCCGAAAGTCTTTAGCACGGCGAGGAAGGAGCCCATACCCGCCCGCGCAATGGCCTCAAGCATTGCCTGCACGCCGGGCTTGCCGGTGGCGCGCGGCAGTACGCACTGGTACTGGTAGAAACCACGCGGGCCGTAGATGCGGTTCCATTCCAACAGGTTGTCGAGCGGATGAAAAAAACTTTCGTAGTGCTCGATGCGGGTGGCGCGCGCGCGGTTCATTGCATAGTAGACGGCGTTGAACGGGCGCAGCGACAGCCGGTTCACCAGCGACAGCGGCGGATCGAAAGGAACACGACGGCGCGCACGCGGCAGCGGTTCGCGTAATCCGGCGTCGGTCGAATTCGCCCGCAGGAAAATGCCTCGGCCGGAGGACTGCAGGCAGTCGATCCAGGACACGGTGTGTTCCCAGCCGGCTTCGGAGGCATCAGACAGATCGAAAAACTCCGCGAGGTTACGGTAAGGCAGCGTCTCGACACGGAGCCAGGGCCCGGGTATGCGGCGCAGCCGGATCTCGGCATCGACGATCACGCCGGTCAGACCGAGACCGCCCACGGTGGCCGCAAATCGCGACTCGCCGGGCACGCAGCGCGCGAGGCTGCCATCAGTGCGCGCCAGCGTAAAGGCTGCGACATGATCGCCAAAGCTGCCATGCACATGATGGTTCTTGCCATGGATATCATTGGCGATCGCGCCGCCCACGGTCACCAGTTGCGTGCCCGGGACGACCGGCAGCATCCAGCCACGCGGGACACACAGGCGCTGGATGTCGCGCAGCAGGACACCGGACTCGCAGCGCAACAGACCCTCTTCCTCGTCGAAGGCGATGAAGCGGTCGAGCGCGGTGGTGGTCCAGAGCAGGCCACCGGGATTCAGGCCGACGTCGCCATAGCTGCGACCCATGCCCCAGGCCAGCCCCGGATGATCAGCACCCAGTTGCGCGGCGACGCGCTCGCGGTCGGACAGGCTGACCATGCGGTGCTCGTGCCGGCCCAGCCTGCCCCAGGCGCTGACCGCTACCACGTCCAGCCTCGCGAACCGAGCAGCAGCACGGCGACGAAGGCCGCGCCAGCCGCGAGGCTGGCGCGGTCGCGCACCGCGAACAGCAGCGGGTCGTCGTGCATCTGCCCACGGTGCGCCTTCATCCAGATCCAGCTGATCCAGAACAGCATGACCGGCACTGCGCACCACATGAATTCGGGCGAGTGATAGAGGCGCAGCACGGCGTCACTGTTCAGGTAGAGTGCAAGCACCACCACCGACGCATAACCGGACATGATGCCGAGGCTCTGTACCAGCGGCGCGTCAGCCGTCAGGTAACCCCGGCCATGCGCGCGTTCGCGCCCGATGGCGGCCTGCACGCCGAGTTCCGCGTAACGCTTGACGAAGGCCAGCGACAGGAACAGGAAAGCGGAGAACGCTATCAACCAGAACGACATCGGTATGCCGGCCGCCGCCGCGCCGGCAATGATGCGCAGTGCATAGAGCAGCGCCAGCACGAGGCAGTCGACAATGACGAGACGCTTGAGCCCCCATGAGTAGGCGCAGGTCATGACGAAGTAAAAGATCAGCCAGCCAGTGAAGGCACTACCGACCGGCAGCGCCAGCAGGAAACCAGCTGCCAGCAGGAAGGGCGCGGCCACCACACCCCAGGCGACAGGTACGCGGCCAGACGCAAAGGGGCGATGGCGCTTGCGCGGATGATGGCGGTCGCTATCGAGATCGAACAGGTCGTTGGCGACATACACTGCCGACGCGCAGAGACTGAAGGCGAAGAAGGCCAGCAGCAGGCGCACGGCCAGGTCGGCGTCGGGAATGATGTGTGCAGCCAGCGGCGCCATGAACAACAGCAGATTCTTCATCCACTGGTGCACGCGCAGCACACGGACCAGAGCACCCGGAGTGACGGCTTCGCTGCCGAATGTGGTGTCAATCTCGCCCACCTGCTGCGCAGCGCGCTGCACGGCAGGCGAGGCATTGACGACTACCGCGCGGCGTGCCCGGCGCCAGACCTTGAGATCAGTGCGCGCATTGCCGGCGTAGTCGAAACCGCCGGCGCCGAAGCGGCATTCGAGAGCCTCGGCCTTGTGCTGGCCGCCGAGGTTGGTCTGACCGTCGCTCGCGATTACCTCGTCGAAGATACCGAGGTGGGACGCGACGGCGTCGGCGATGCTGCGGTCAGCGGCGGTGCAGAGGATGAGCTTGCGGCCTTGCGCCCGCTGGGTCGTGAGCCAGTCGAGCAGGGGCTGGTTATAGGGCAAGGCCGTCGGATCAAACCGCGACAGCCCGGCCAGCCTTTGCTTGACCTCCGCCCTGCCCTGCAGCAGCCAGAACGGCAAGCGCAGCAGCGCCAGCGGCCGCTCGCGCAGCGCGCGCAGCGCCGCTTCGTGCAGCGTATCGGTCAGGACCAGCGTGCCGTCGAGGTCGACGGCGAGCGGGATGGGGTTCAATACAGTGTCCTCATGGGGGGCCGGCCACGACGGCTGGTTTTGCCTGCGCCTCTGCTCGCCCGACACCACCGGGCGCGCGCGTATTGTAATTCACTGCCCTCCCGCGAAAGCACAAGGCCGCCGGCCCTTGCGGGAACGGCGGCCTCGCGTGGGGCATGGCTTCAGCGCTGAACCGCGTCCACCACCGCCAGCGCGGTCATGTTGACGATACGGCGCACCGTCGCCGATGGCGTGAGGATGTGCACCGGACGGGCACATCCCAGCAGGATCGGGCCGATGGCCACGCCGTTACCGGCGGCGACCTTGAGCAGGTTGTAGGCGATGTTGGCGGCATCGATGTTCGGCATGACCAGCAGGTTGGCATCGCCCTTGAGCAGCGTATCGGGCATGGTGCTGCGGAGCAGGGCGGCATCGAGCGCGGTATCGCCATGCATTTCGCCATCGACCTCAAGGCCTGGCGCGCGCGCACGGATGAGTGCCAGTGCCGCACGCATTTTCTGCGCGGATTCGCTGTTGCTTGAACCGAAGTTCGAGTGCGACAGGAGCGCCGCGCGCGGATGCAGGCCAAAACGCTTCATCTCCTCAGCGGCCATGATGGTGATTTCTGCCAGCTGCTCGGCGCTCGGGTTCTCGTTGACGTGAGTATCGACCAGTACCACCTGCCGGTCTTGCAGCACCAGCGCATTCATTGCTGCATAGGTAGTGACGCCGGGACGCTTGCCGAGCACCATGTCGATGTAATGCAGGTGCAGGTCGGTGTTGCCGTAGGTGCCGCAGATCATGCCGTCGGCATCATCCTTGTAGATGGCCATCGAGCCAATCAGGGTGTGACGACGACGCATCTCGAGCTTGGCCCACTGCTCGTTGACACCCTTGCGGCGACTCATCTGCAGGAAGGTTTCCCAGTACGAACGGTAGCGATCATCATGCTCGGGGTTGATGATGTCGAAATCGGTACCCGGGCGAATGCGCAGGCCATAGCGCTCGATACGCTGCGCCAGCACGGCCGGGCGGCCAATCAGTGTGGGCTTGGCGAGACCCTCGTCGATCACCACCTGCACCGCCCGCAGCACGCGTTCTTCCTCGCCCTCGGCAAAGACGATACGTTTCCTCGATTCCGGCGTCTTCTTGGCGATGGCGAACACCGGCTTCATGAAGCTGCCGCTGTGGTAGACGAACTGCTGCAGGCGATCGGTGTAGGCAACCATATCGCGAATCGGGCGCAATGCCACTCCGGACTGCTCGGCGGCGCTGGCCACTGCCGGCGCGATTTTCAGCATCAGGCGCGGGTCGAAGGGTTTCGGAATCAGGTATTCCGGCCCGAACGAGAGGTTGGTGACACCATACGTCGTGGCCACCACGTCCGATTGCTCGGCCTGTGCCAGCTCGGCAATTGCCCGCACGGCGGCGATTTCCATCTCGCGCGTGATTGTGGTCGCACCGCAATCGAGCGCACCGCGGAAAATGTAAGGGAAGCACAGCACGTTGTTGACCTGGTTCGGATAGTCCGAACGGCCGGTGGCGATGACGGCATCGTCGCGCACCGCGCGCACTTCCTCGGGCAGGATCTCGGGTGTGGGGTTGGCCAGCGCGAGCACCAGCGGACGCGGAGCCATCTGCCGCACCATCTCCTGCTTGAGGACACCGCCGGCCGACAGGCCGAGGAAGATGTCAGCGCCGGGGATGACCTCAGCCAGCGTGCGCGCAGCAGTTTCCTGCGCGAAGCGCGCCTTGTCCGGATCCATCAGCTCGGTGCGGCCCTTGTGGACCACGCCGGCGAGGTCGGTGACGGTGATGTTCTCGATCGGGAAGCCGAGATCGACGATCAGGTCGAGACAGGCCAGCGCGGCCGCGCCCGCGCCGGAGACAACGAGCTTGCAGTGCTTGATGTCCTTGCCGACCACTTTCAGTCCGTTGAGGATCGCGGCGCCGACGATGATGGCAGTACCGTGCTGGTCATCGTGAAAGACCGGGATCTTCATCCGGTCGCGCAGCTTGCGCTCGATGTAGAAGCACTCGGGTGCCTTGATGTCCTCGAGGTTCACGCCACCAAAGGTCGGTTCAAGCGCAGCAATGATGTCGCACAGCTTGTCGGGGTCGGTCTCGTTGACCTCGATATCGAAAACGTCGATGCCAGCGAATTTCTTGAACAGTACGCCTTTGCCCTCCATCACCGGCTTGGCAGCCAGCGGGCCGATATTGCCGAGACCAAGCACAGCGGTACCATTGGTGATGACGGCGACCAGATTACCGCGCGCCGTGTAGCGGAACGCATTCGAGGGATCGGCGGCAATTTCTTCGCAGGCCGCGGCCACGCCGGGCGAGTAGGCGAGCGCGAGGTCGCGCTGGTTGGTCAGTTGCTTGGTCGGCGTGACGCTGATCTTGCCGGGTCGGGGAAACTCGTGATACTCGAGGGCCGCCTGTCGGAATTGCTGGCGTACCTGTTCTTGCGTGTTGTCGGAATCCATGCTGGAGCAGCGACCGTCGGACGGGCTGTCTTGTGGCTGAAGAGGCTTGGATTTTAGCAGACACCGCAAGCGGCTCATGACCGATTACTGTGCGCTGCGGTCAATTGAGTCTTGACCGAAAAGCAGCTTCTGTACAATCCGCGCATGCCTTCCGAATTCGAACTGATCGCGCGCCACTTCACGCGCGCACCGCGTGCCGGAGGACCGATACTGCTGGGTGTAGGCGATGACTGCGCGCTACTGGCGCCGCAGGCGGGCGAGGTGATTGCGGTGTCGACGGACATGCTGGTTGAGGGTCGGCATTTTTTTGCCGGCACGGATCCCGAAGCCCTCGGCCACAAGGCGCTGGCGGTAAACCTGTCGGATCTCGCCGCTATGGGCGCCCGCCCGCTCGGGTTCACGCTGGCGCTGGCGCTGCCCACCGCCGACGAGGGCTGGATCGCGCCCTTCGCGCGCGGCCTGCTGGCGCTGGCCGACGCACATGCGATCCCGCTGATCGGCGGCGACACGACGCGCGGTCCGCTGAATCTGTGCATCACCGTCCTCGGCGGTGTAGCGCCCGAGCTGGCGCTGCGGCGCGATGGCGCGCGGCCCGGTGACGAGATCTGGGTGTCGGGCGAGCTCGGCGATGCGCGGCTGGCCGTGGAGACACTGATGGGCAATGCCGGCATGGGCGAGCTACCCGACGACGCAGCGGCACGCTTGCACCGGCCGCAGCCGCGCGTGGCACTTGGCCTGGCGCTGCGCGGCATTGCCAGCGCCGCAATCGATGTCTCCGATGGCCTGCTGGGCGACTTGTCCCACATTCTCGAACGCTCCGGCGTCGGCGCCATGGTCGAGGCCGAGGCCGTGCCCGTCGGCGCGGCGCTGGCACGGCATCCACTCGCACGGCAATGGGAATTCGCGCTCAACGGTGGCGACGACTACGAGCTCTGCTTCACCGCACCGGCCGACCACCATGAACGGGTGATGACTGCGGCGACAGAGGCCGGCGTGCCGGTTGCCCGCATCGGCCGCATCCTGCGAGGGTCCGGCCTGCAGATTGTCGACGGCAGCGGCCAGGCGCTGACCATCGGCTCGCGCTCCTTCGACCATTTTGCAAACGAATGACCACGCCCGTCACTGAACTTCCCGTACCGCGCCGTCCGCTGCGCCCGACCGCTGCCTTCATGCTGGCGCACCCCGCGCATGTGCTCGCGCTGGGTTTCGGCAGCGGCCTGTCACGGGTGGTGCCGGGCACGGTGGGTACGCTGTTCGGCTGGCTGTGTTTCCATGCGCTGTCGGTGCGCTGGCCGGAAACCTTCACGCCCCTGACCTGGGGCATCCTGATCATCGTCGGCTTCATTGTCGGCATCTGGGCCTGCGACCGCACCGGACAGGCGCTTGGCGTGCCCGACCATGGCGCGATGGTCTGGGACGAGATCATTGCCATCTGGCTGGTCTTGCTCTTCATCACGCC
>CAZESK010000001.1:9583-32247 GCA_964515155.1 uncultured Bifidobacterium sp. | reverse complement strand
CGATGGTCTGGGACGAGATCATTGCCATCTGGCTGGTCTTGCTCTTCATCACGCCCGCAGATTTTTTCACGCAACTGATCGCTGTACTGCTGTTCCGCACACTTGATATGGCCAAGCCGCCGCCGATCCGGCAGTTCGAGCGTCGATTCAAGCGCGGCTTCGGCGTCATGGCTGACGATATCCTGGCGGCGTTTTTCACACTACTGGCTCTTGCGCTGTGGCGCTTCCTGTGAAAACCTGAACGCCTGATAACGATCACTCGGGAGACTTCCATGGCGACAACAGCAGAGATGGATCTGGTCGAGCTGGCCGCGCAAGTCGGAGCGGCATTGAAAGCCAGGCGCTGGTTGCTGGCCACGGCGGAATCGATCACGGGTGGCAGCATCTCGCAAGCAATCACGGATATCGCCGGGTCGTCCGAGTGGTTTGACTGCGGCTTCGTCACCTACTCGAATTCATCGAAAACCGAGCAACTCGACGTACCCGCCGCGCTGATCGCGCAGTTCGGCGCGGTGAGCGAGGAGGTTGCCGGTGCAATGGCGCGCGGCGCGCTGGCCACCACCGACGCACATATCGCGCTATCGACCACCGGTATCGCCGGGCCGTCCGGCGCGGTCCCCGGCAAGCCGGTCGGCACGGTGTGCTTCGGCTGGGCTCATGGAAGCACGGTGTCGACCGAGCGGCTGGTGTTCAAGGGAGACCGCCATGCCGTGCGGCAGCAGACGGCCGAGCATGCGTTGCGGGGGTTGTTGAAGGTGTTGCAGAGGGTGTGAGGCTACTCTCTTACCGCCGCCGGAACGCATTGATCGCGTCCCGCGTCTCGCGCGCCACACGCGCGGCTGCATCCACCAATCCCTCGTCATCTGCGGGCTTCGCATACAGGATCGCGCGCGAGGAGTTGATCATCATCCCCGTACCGTTGGCCGTCTGACCTGCGCGGACCGTGGCCTCGATATCACCACCCTGAGCGCCGATACCCGGCACCAGCAGCGGCATATCACCGACAATGGCGCGTACCTGCGCGATCTCCTGCGGGAAAGTCGCGCCGACGACCAGCGCGCACTGACCGTTGCGATTCCAGCGCTCGGCCACCAGTCGTGCGACGTACTGGTAGAGCGGCTGACCATCAACCTGCAGAAACTGCAGGTCCGAACCACCGGGGTTGGAGGTGCGGCAGAGCACGATGACGCCGCGATCCTGCCACTGCAGGTAGGGTTCCACGGAATCGAAGCCCATGTAGGGATTGACAGTGACGGCATCAGCGCCGTAGCGCTCATAGGCCTCGCGCGCGTACTGCTCGGCGGTTGCGCCGATGTCGCCGCGCTTGGCGTCGAGCACGATCGGAATGTGTGGATACGTGCTGCGCAGATAGTCGCAGACGACCTGCAGCTGGTCCTCGGCCGCGAGCGCGGCGAAGTAGGCGATCTGCGGCTTGAACGCGCAGGCCATGTCGGCGGTCGCATCGATGATGGCCTTGCAGAAATCGGCAATGGCCTGCGGCCGGCCTCGCAATTCGGCGGGCAGCTTGGCGATGTCAGGATCCAGGCCGACACACAGCAGGGAATCGTTGCGGGCGGTGGCCGCGTTGAGTTTATGGATGAAGTTCACGCAAGCTCAGGTTCAAGATTCACAACGCTGCCATTGTAGCCTGTCGTGCTATCGTCCCGCCCCATGCACCGACTGACCCGCAAAGACTATGTACTGCTGACCCTGCTGATCCTGTCATGGGGCGTGAACTGGCCCGTGATGAAGCTTGGCGTGCGCGAGTTTCCGCCCCTGACTTTCCGCACGCTGTCCATGATCGGCGGCCTGATCGTGATCGGCCTGGCAGCGCGGGCGCAGCGGGCATCGCTGCGCATTCCGGTCGGCGAAGCAGTGACCATCGTCAAGCTGGCCGTGCCGAATATGCTGGTCTGGCACATGCTCATTATTCTCGGTGTCAAGCTGCTCTCCTCCGGACGCGCGGCCATTCTCGGCTATACGATGCCGGTGTGGGCGGTGCTGTCGGGGCTGGTGTTTTTCGGCGACCGCATCAGCGGCCACGCACTGCTGGGGATCGTGCTGGCCATGGCCGGTGCGGCCTTGCTGCTGTCCAGCGAGTTCGCAAACATCTCGGGCCAGCCGCTCGGTACCTTACTGGCGCTGCTGGCGGCGGCGTCCTGGGGCTTTGGCACGGTGCTGATGAAACGCACGAAGCTCGACATGCCGACCATCTCGCTGACCTTCTGGATGCTGGCGCTGACCACAGCCGTGATGTGCGTGCTGTCGCTGCTGTTCGAGCGCGAGCAGTGGCGCATGCCGGAGGCGGTCGAGTGGGCTGCCATTATCTATAACGCAGCGATCATCTTTGGCTTCGCGCATGTAGTCTGGTTCCGGCTGGCGCGGCTGTTGCCACCGGTGATGTCGAGCCTGTCGGTAATGTTCATTCCGGTGGTCGGCACCTTCTCCGGTGCGTGGATGCTGGGCGAGACACCGCACTGGCAGGACTACACGGCGATGCTGCTGATTCTCGGCGCCATGTCGACGGTGTTGTTCACACCGAAGCAGCAGACTCAGTAACTCGCATGAACCCGCTCGAGCAAGCGGTCGAAGGCCGCTCGTGCGGCATTGGCATTCGGATGATTGATCAGGGCAACCACCACCAGACGCCTTCCGGATGCGGCGGTGACATACCCGGCGATGCTGGCGACATCAGCCAGGCTGCCAGTCTTGATGTGAGCGCGACCATGCAAAGGTGAACCGGCGAAGCGCCGCGCCATTGTGCCGTCGATGCCGGCCACCGGCAGCGAGGCAATGAACTCCGGCATGGTTGGCTGCCGCCACGCATGGTGCAGCATGGCCGCCAGGGCCGACGCTGATGCGCGCTCGCGGCGCGATAAGCCCGAACCGTTTTCGATCACCAGCGTACGGGCGTCGATGCCGGCGCTGTCGAGCCATGTGCCGACTTTCAGCGCCGCCGCCTCGGCTGTGGCCGGCGTACCGTCACGCCTCGCCACCAGCGACAGCATCAGGTTGCGCGCCATCGCGTTGTTACTGTGCTTGTTGATATCGCGGATCTGCTCGGACAAGGGCGCCGACTTCCATTGCGCGACCTCGCGACTGCCGGCGGGCACGCGGCCGGCCACGGTGCCGCCCACCAGCGCACCACCCAGCTGCGCCCACAACGCGCGGAACACCGCGTCGAAATAGGCTGCGTGGTCCAAGGTGTGCAGATGGAAACTGAGCTCGCTCTCGCCACAGGCCAGCGGGTAGGGTCCCGCAAAACGCAGGCCGGTCGTCGTCCACTGGGGCTGCAACTGTTCGCGAAGATTTTCGCAGGGTTGGTCCGCCGCGAGCGGCGGCTCAACAATAAAACCAGACAACTGCGGGCGGACGGCAAGCCTCAGCGGCTGGCCGGCGACATCGGGCAATAGCCGGACGTGCAGCGCCTTCGCATCGAGCAGCAGAGCGTCAGGAAGCGCGTTGTAGGCACGGTCGGGGCGGCCATCAAAAGCGGCGGGATCGGTCGCTTCCGGCTGAAACAGTGTGCGATCGAGGATCAGGTCGCCTCGGATCTCGCGCAGGCCCAGCGAGCGCAGACGCGACAGCAGCTGCCACAGGTCTTCGTGGGCGAAGCGGGGATCGCCACTGCCTTCGATGACGAGATCGCCATGCAGCACGTCGCCCTCCTGCATACCGGTCATGTGCACGCGGGTGATCCAGCGATGCCCGGGGCCGAGCTGCTCGAGCGCGGCCTGCACGATGAACAGCTTCATGACCGACGCCGGCTGGAAGGCGCTGCCGGCGTTTACAGCCAGCAGCGGCGCACCACCGTCGGCTGGCCGCACATCGATGGCCATGGCCGTCTCGGGGATACCGGCCTGCTGCAGCACCGCTGCCATGTCGGGAGGCAGCGCGTGACCCGGCTGCCCCGGTTGCAGGCCGGCACAGCCCGGCAACAGGAGCGCGCCGAGCAGCCAGCACAGCCCGGACGACAGGCAAGACGGATATCGCAGTGCAAGGCGGAAGCGCCGCATGGCCCACTCCTTTTAGTGGGCGGCATTATCCCACGCGACCATTGACGGCGCCGGCACAACTGCCTACGCTCGAGCGGCCATGAACAGCCCCGCCACCCTGCCCTTCATCGATGCCGACCGCGTCCGTCGCTCTCTGCCCTACGCGGCGCTGATCGAGGCGCTGCGCGAAGCTTTCTG
Source organism: uncultured Bifidobacterium sp. (assembly GCA_964515155.1). Classification (GTDB taxonomy): domain Bacteria; phylum Pseudomonadota; class Gammaproteobacteria; order Burkholderiales; family Burkholderiaceae_D; genus Pernthalerella. Next base: position 28,054 of record CAZESK010000001.1, on the reverse strand, counting down.
CGAACCCGCCTTCGCTCCCCAACGGCATGCGCACGCGCTGCCGGGGGAAGCGTCGCTGCTGCTGATGCCGGCTTGGCAGCCGGATGCGGAGATCGGCGTGAAGCTGGTCACGGTGACACCGGAGAACCGCGAGCGCGCACTACCGACCGTCCATGCGCTGTATGTGCTGCTGGATGCCCGCACCGGCGCGCCGCTGGCGCTGATGGATGGCGAGATCCTGACACTGCGTCGCACGGCTGCGGTGTCGGCACTTGCGTCGCGCCACCTGTCGCGCGCGGAGAGCCGGACGCTGCTGCTGGTGGGCAGCGGACAGCTGGCGCCGGAAATGGCCGTGGCGCATTGTGCGACACGCGCGATCGAGCGTGTGCTGGTCTGGGGTCGCGATGCCTCCCGCGTGGACGCAGCCATGCAGCGCATCCGCGACGCCGGACTGCCGACGCAAGTGGCGCTGGAAGCAGCCGGCGCCCTCGAGGCAGCGTGCGCGCAAGCCGACATCATCTGCTGCGCGACGACTAGCACCGTACCGCTGGTGATGGCGCAGGCGGTGCGGCCCGGTACCCATGTCGACCTGGTCGGCGGCTTCCGTCCGCACATGCGCGAGGCCGACGATGCACTAATGGCATCGGCCACCCTGTTCGTCGACACTCGCGCAGGCGCACTGGCGGAGGCCGGAGATCTGGTGCAGCCAGTGGCAGCCGGGCTGATCGGGGAAGACGCGGTGCGCGCGGACTTATCAGCACTCGTCCGTGGCGAGCATCCGGGCCGGCGTGAACCGGAGGAAATCACGCTGTTCAAATCGGTCGGCACGGCTGTGGCCGATCTGGGGGCAGCGCGCCTGGTCTGGCGCGCCTTCACCTGATTTATTTTCAAACCGGCAATCCCTGCAGCATCATCGGAGAATTTTTCCGAAAGGGATTCTTGAAAATAGCTCAACCCATCCCTATACTTGGCACTCGCCGACGGAGAGTGCTAACAAAACCGTCGGCTTTCTGTTCCCCTGCGAGCGGCCGATGGTGCGCGAAATGCTTCCGCCGCCGGCCGCCGATGAACATAAACCTTTGTTTTTCAATTGTTTTCAAGGAGTTCGTATGAGCATTCGTCCCTTGCATGACCGTGTCGTGGTCAAGCGTCTCGAACAGGAAACCAAAACCGCTTCGGGCATCGTGCTGCCGGACGCCGCCGCCGAGAAGCCGGATCAGGGCGAAGTGATCGCCGTCGGCAACGGCAAGATCCTGGAAGACGGCAAAGTGCGCCCGCTGGATGTGAAGATCGGCGACCGCGTCCTCTTCGGTAAGTATTCGGGCCAGACCGTGAAGGTCAATGGTGACGAAGTCCTCGTGATGCGCGAGGACGACATCATGGCTATCGTCGAGAAATGACGGCGATGTCCGCGCGCGCAGCGCGCGGCTGACAGTGCAGTGATCCCTGCGAAAGCGGGGTCCACGGGCCCGCGACAAAACGGCCACGCCGTCCAAGCCGGGATCCGTACCACCCATTCACAGCGTATTTGAAGGAGTATCACCATGGCAGCAAAAGAGGTAGTGTTTGGCGACAGCGCGCGCCAGAAGATGGTCGAGGGCGTCAATATCCTCGCCAACGCAGTCAAGGTCACCCTGGGTCCGAAGGGCCGCAATGTAGTGCTCGAGCGCTCGTTCGGCGCGCCGACCGTGACCAAGGACGGCGTTTCGGTCGCAAAAGAGATCGAGCTGAAAGACAAGCTGATGAATATGGGCGCACAGATGGTCAAGGAAGTCGCGTCCAAAACCTCCGATAACGCCGGTGACGGCACCACCACCGCGACCGTGCTGGCGCAGGCCATCGTGCGCGAGGGCATGAAGTATGTCGCGGCCGGCATGAACCCGATGGACCTCAAGCGCGGCATCGACAAGGCCGTGACTGCGACCGTTGAAGAACTGAAGAAGATCTCCAAGCCCTGCACCACGTCGAAGGAAATCGCGCAGGTCGGCTCGATCTCCGCAAACTCCGACAGCTCGATCGGCGAACGCATCGCCGAGGCGATGGAGAAGGTTGGCAAGGAAGGCGTTATCACCGTCGAGGATGGCAAATCGCTGAACGACGAGCTCGATATCGTCGAGGGTATGCAGTTCGATCGTGGCTACCTGTCGCCGTACTTCATCAACAATGCCGAGAAGCAGGTCGCGCTGCTCGATAACCCGTTCATCCTGCTGTACGACAAAAAGATCTCGAACATCCGTGATTTGCTGCCGGTGCTCGAGCAGGTCGCCAAGGCTGGCCGTCCGCTGCTGATCATCGCCGAAGACATCGAAGGCGAAGCACTGGCGACCCTGGTCGTGAACAATATCCGCGGCATCCTCAAGACCTGCGCTGTCAAGGCACCGGGCTTCGGCGACCGTCGCAAGGCGATGCTGGAAGATATCGCTATCCTGACCGGTGGCCAGGTGATCGCCGAGGAAGTCGGCCTGACCCTTGAGAAGGTCACGCTGAATGACCTCGGTCAGGCCAAGCGCGTGGAAGTGGGCAAGGAAAACACGACCGTGATCGACGGCGCCGGTCAATCCGCCGCTATCGAGAACCGCGTCAAGCAGATCCGCGTCCAGATCGAAGAAGCGACTTCCGACTATGACCGCGAGAAGCTGCAGGAGCGTGTCGCGAAGCTGGCTGGCGGCGTGGCTGTGATCAAGGTTGGCGCTGCGACCGAGGTCGAGATGAAGGAAAAGAAAGCCCGTGTCGAAGACGCGCTGCATGCAACCCGTGCCGCCGTTGAAGAAGGCATCGTCCCGGGCGGCGGTGTGGCTCTGCTGCGCGCTCGCTCGAGCCTGACCCTGAAAGGCGATAACCCCGATCAGGACGCCGGCATCAAGATCGTGCTGCGCGCGATCGAAGAGCCGCTGCGCATGATCGTGAGCAATGCCGGCGAAGAAGCATCCGTTGTCGTCAACAAGGTGCTCGAAGGCAAGGGTAACTTCGGTTACAACGCAGCCAATGGTACCTATGGCGATATGGTCGAGATGGGCGTGCTGGATCCGGCCAAGGTCACCCGCTCGGCACTGCAGAATGCAGCGTCGATCGCTGGCCTGATGCTGACCACCGACTGCATGGTGTCCGATCTGGTGGAGGACAAGCCGGCTGCAGGCGGCATGGGTGGTATGGGCGGCATGGGTGGTATGGGCGGTATGGATGGGATGATGTAATCCTTCCAGGCTTACCCTGCCTGAGAAAAGCCCGCAGCAATGCGGGCTTTTTTTATTTCAGCACTGAAGGACGTGTTTCTCACTGCGATGAGCAAATCACCCGACCTACCGGCCTGGTCGGTACCAGTGCACCGAACCAGTTCAATGAGGCGCCTCAAAAACCCAACTGCATCGAACGGATATTTGCTCAACGGTTGCCACCAACCATGATCGGATCAATATGGCCAATAGACGGCCATATCCGCACCAAGGAGGGGACCATGTTACGTAAAACGCACCATGTCATCACTCAGTGCACAAGGCATTTGCCGGCGCTCAAGCACCGAAAGGCAAGTACGCAAGCCAGTCCTGCAGAGAAACTGAAACAGGCTATCTGCTCTGCCTCAGCCGAGCCTAACCCCGCACCAAAACTGCAACAACTGCGCCAAAGCGTGCTGTTCGAGGAAGTCTGGCAGGCCAGCAACGCCTCAGCCCATTCAGCACAGCGCAATCTCGATGCCACCCGCCTTCAGCAGCGTTTGGCCGCTGAGTCTTTCACGATATGCCAAGCGTTCGATGCCATCGTACGGCTATTGGATGCCTACCGCTTGACCCTGTCACCGGGCATGCGGCGGGCTGACAGCAGTGGCAACCGGGCGGCAGGAGTCAATGACCACACCTTCCTTGAGCAGATCACACCAGAGCACAAGAAGAAGCTGATCGCCGACTTTCATCGTTCATGGAAAAAGAATGGCGAAATCCGGCAGGCCGCAATCCTCTCGGCACTTGAGCCGGAGTGCGCCGCACGGCTAGAGCTCACCTCCAATGCGGCGCACCGCGAGCATGCGCAGGCCTGGGGCAAGACGCCGCCTGGGCAGCAACTCACGATCTCCGAAGTGCTGGCGCTGATCGATTATGTCCACTCCGGCACGGGCACCTTCAATGCAGTCAACGGCACCGCGATGGCCGCCGCGTACTACGGGGACAAGAGCCTGTCCGGGCTGATGACGGTCTTCTCGACAGCATTGGACGGCGCAGTTGCCAAACTGTGCGAGCACCCGTATTTTGGCAAAACCAATATCGTGACTTACAAGGGGATCAACCTGAAAAATCCATCTGGCCGTTTCCGTCTCGAGGCGCTCGAGGCCGCGATCGGCACCGGCAAGCTCGTCGCTTTTCCCGGTGTGCTATCCACTACCGCCGAACCTGAGCAGAGCTACGCCGTGCAGAAATACTTCCAAGGCTACACGATAGAGTGCCAGATCAGAATGGCGAGGGCCTTCGACGCCGACCCTTTCCATGACGAGATGACGATGGGAGAAAAGGAAGTCATCGGCCCGGCAGGCCAGCGCTTTGTGGTGGTGGAAAAGCAGACGGTCGAGTCGTTCCAGCTGTTAACAGGAAAAAACGAGGAAATCGACCGTTACATTTTCGAGCCCGCGGCGCAGAGGCTACGGTGATGCAGGTGGCCGGCCTCGTCTCAGCGCTTCCAGGCCGGCTGGCGCTTCTCGATGAAGGCCTGCACACCTTCGAGCGCAGCCTCATCCATCATGTTGCAAGCCATCGTCTGGCCAGCCAGCTGGTAGGCAGCGGCGATGCCCATTTCCGCCTGTCGGTAAAACATCTGCTTGCCCATGGCGATCGCCACTGCCGGTTTGGCAACAATCGAGGCAACGAGCTCTGCAATTTCCGCGTCGAGCATTTCCGGGGCGACGACCCGATTGACCAACCCCCGCGCCAATGCAGTACTGGCATCAATGAAGTCCCCAGTCAGCAGCATTTCCATTGCCTGCTTACGCGGTACGTTGCGCGAGAGGCCGACCGAGGGCGTCGAGCAAAACAGCCCATAGTTCACGCCAGACACTGCAAAGCGGGCATCAGTCGAGGCAACGGCGAGGTCACACATGGCGACCAGTTGGCAGCCGGCCGCCGTGGCAATGCCCTGTACGCGTGCGATCACGGGCTGAGGCAGCTGCTGTAGTGAGAGCATCAACTTGCTGCACTGGTCGAACAGCCGCTGGTAGTAGGCTGCTGATGGCGAGGCACGCATCTGCTTCAGATCGTGTCCGGCACAAAAGGCTTTTCCCTGCGCAGCAATGACGACGACGCGCACCGAGGGCTCGGCTGCAATGGTATGGGTCGCTGATTGCAGCGCCGCCAGCATTTCCTCTGACAGTGGGTTGAAGCGCTCGCCGCGATTCAGGGTGAGTGTCGCCACGCCGTCATGATCGGCGCGCAGTACATAGGGCTGTGCTGTCCCGGATGGAGTCTCGGTCATGGGGTCTCCTTACTATGGTTCGATGATTATCGGCTTATTCCTCGTCGAGCTCTTCCTGCGGCTGCGGCTCGCCCAACGAGGGCGGCGGTACGTAGCTGGCCAACAAGGCAACGCGACTTGAGGGTGTCTCGAGGCTAATACGGCCAAGCGCGCCACTACGATAGTCTTGCAGCAGCGTGTGCGCTGCCTTCTCAATATCGAACTCACCGCCCTTGAGACGAAAGCCACGACGCAGGGCAATGGCCTCGACGACGCCAATGCCATCCATACCCTCGGTCCTGAACCCATAGCGCGCGGTCAGCAAGGATCCGTAATGCTGCAGCAGCAGTTCACCGAGAAAGGCGGCGACCTCTTCTTCGATGATTGCATTCACACCAATGGCATGGCTGGCGGCCAGCATCAGTCCGTCAGTGGGATGCTCGATCTTGGGCCACATCAGACCGGGAGTGTCGATCAGCACGATGTTATTGCCGAGGAAAAGCCGCTGCTGCATCTTGGTGACAGCCGGCTCATCGCCCACCTTGGCAACGCGCTTTTTCAGCAGCGCATTCATCAGTGTGGACTTACCGACGTTCGGTATTCCCATGATCATCACACGCAGCGGCTTAAGTACCGTACCCCGATGCGGTGCGATTTTCAGGCACAGCGCAGGCACCTTCGCCACGTCGGCCGGTTTGCGGCAAGACAGCGCGACAGCGCTGACCTGCGGCTGCGCGCCATAGTGCTGCAGCCACTGCTTGGTCGCAACGGGATCAGCGAGGTCACTCTTATTCAGAATTTTCAGACAAGGCCGCTGACGCGCACGGCGCAACGCCTCGATCATGGGATTACTGCTGGCCTGCGGCACGCGGGCATCGAGTACCTCGATCACCAGGTCGACTTTCTCCATGGACTCCGCAGCCTTCTTGCGCGCGGCGTTCATGTGACCGGGGAACCATTGAATGGACATGGAGAACTTCTTCGGGTGGGGACAGGCGTATTGTAACCGGGCGATGCAGCGAGGCCGGCGATGGAGGAGCCGCAGCGCTTTGCCAAATTCAGGCAGGGCGAGGAGGCTGCTGGTGATCCGCTGATGATCCGCTTTCCATCGATCCGCTGCAGTCGTATCGGGCACTCCGGATAGCAGCTTCCCCTTGCATACCGCAAACGATCGGCGAGCGAAAAATTTTCGGCGACCGCGCCTTTTATGATGCATCCCCTGGCCATGCTCTATACTTGCGCGTCGGCCCATCCATCACCGGGTCGTATCTGCTTCCCTTCCTGCATTCGATGAAACGATTTCCTTCGCTGATCACTCTCGCTCTCTTCTGCGCGCCGCTTCTTGGCAACCTGACGCCGGCATTCGCCGAAACCTCGCGCGCTGCGACGCAGGCCAACGCAGCGGCCAAGACGCCGAAAAAGCAAGCCAATACGCGGCAAGATAAACCGCCGAGGACAGCGAAGTCGAAGCCAGACAAATCGAAGTCGGCTGTGCCGACCAAGGTGGCCGGCACGGACGCCGAGTTCACGAATTTCACACAATGGCGCGCCGTGATCGAGTTCATCGACGAGATGAGCGAGCAGCATGGCTTCGACCGGGATACGCTTCGCGAGCAATTTCGCAAGGTCCAGTACCGAGATGAAGTGGTTCGTCTGATCAATCCCCCGCCGGCAGGCAAGGCGAAGAACTGGACTGCCTATCGCGACCGGTTCGTCGAACCGAAACGGGTGGGTGCCGGCGCAGCATTCTGGAACCAGCACGAGGCCGTACTGAATCGCGCGGTAACCGAGTTCGGCGTACCGGCCGAGATCATTGTCGGCATCCTCGGCGTGGAGACCATCTTCGGGAAGTCGACTGGCAGGTTCTCAGTCATGGATGCGCTGACCACGCTTGCCTTTGCCTATCCCGATACTGCCAATCGGGAAAGACGGATGACCTACTTCCGTGGCGAGCTGAAACAAGTGCTGCTCTATGCGCGCGAGACCAACATCGATCCATTCGATCTGAAAGGCTCCTTCGCAGGCGCAATCGGCTGGCCGCAATTCATGCCGGGTAGTATCCGAAGGTTCGCTGTCGATTTCGACGGTGACGGACGTATCGACCTTCGTCAGTCACCGGTCGATGCCATCGGTAGTATCGCCAGCTTTCTGTCGCAGCATGGCTGGACGGCCGGTCAACCGCTAGCTTTCCCCGCCACAGTGACGACCGATGCCGCCTGGCCGGCGATGCTTGGTCAGGGCTTGCAGGCGAAGTACTCGCTGGAAGAATTGATCCGGGCGGGCGTATCCGTGGCCGACGGTGTACCCGCCTCCGTCAACTATGGGCTGATCGATCTGCAGGATGGTGAGCGTCCAGTACAGTACTGGGTCGGCACGAACAATTTCTTTGCCATCACTCAGTACAACCGCAGTTATTACTATGCGATGGCTGTGATCGAGCTAGGCCAAGCGATCAGCCGGCATCGCGGGCGATGAGCAGTGAAGCGAGGGAGTGAACAGGGGGAACAACCGTCTGCGGATGCGGTCATCCTCGACCGCACCCAGCACTGGCTCGAGCACACGGTGATCGGGCTCAATCTCTGCCCGTTTGCCAACTCGGTGTTTAGGAAGCACCAGATTGATTACCGCATCAGCCGCGCCGTCGACACCGATCACCTTGTGCAGGATCTTTTGCATGTTGCCGATTTTCTTTTGAGCGTGCCGGCAGAGCAGATCGATACCGCTCTGCTCATTCATCCCTGGGTTCTGACAGACTTTTTGGAGTACAACGATTTCCTCGGCGTGGCTGAGACCTTATTCGACGCAGCCGGCTTGTCTGGCGTACTTCAGATCGCCAGTTTTCACCCGGACTACCGCTTTGCGGATGCGGAACCAGACGACATCACCCACTTCACGAACCGCTCACCTTATCCGATGCTGCACCTGCTGCGCGAGGCCAGCCTCGACAAGGCGATTGCCGCCTATCCGGAGACGGAGGACATCGTGACGCATAACCTGGCTACCCTGCGGCACGTCGGATTTGCTGGATGGGCCGAGCGGCAATCGCCTGCCTACGCGGGCGCCCGCTCGGATCACCCGGCGCCCAACGATTCCGCGAGTTCAGATCAGTCCGTCCCGGCCGGCAACGCGCGCCCACTGGCCTGACGCCCCCCGACTGAGGGCCCGATGCTCCCAGACTGAGCATTTTCATCACCACAAAGAGCGGCCATCCCTGACGAGGCTTGTTGCGCCAATGGGCCAAGCCATGTCGGAAACCTTTCGATGCCAAACCACTCGGATAAGCAGGGAAGGCTTTTGCAAAATGCAAAAAATTGTCTGAGGGCATTGCGTTTGATCAATGCCGGGGCTTACCGCACTGACTACACTCAATTTGTTATCAAGAAATACACGAACAGATCATGAGCAATCTTCTCTGGCTGGCATCGCCCCAGGGACGTACAGATTTTTCTGATGTAAATCAGAAACTTAGTGAGTACAACAAAGAAAAAAGGCGGATGGAAATGTTAGATTTTTTGCACAAATAATTTTACTTTGTTACTAACACCCAATAAAATTTATTAGCAATTTAAACACTACATCAAGCACGGTTGCGAAGGTTGGGAAGGGGAGACCAAGGTGCAGGCAGGGCGAGTCTTGATCTGCGAACCCACCAGCGCGTTTGATTCACCACTAGCAACTTGGGAACGATGACGGACATGACGACTCAGTTTGATAACCAAGACAGCAATCGACTCGCCGATCAGGTCGCGTACGATCCGAATAATCTTCTCGACTCATTGATCGAAAAGCTGCATCTGAAGAACGACGCAGCCCTGTCCCGGGCGCTGGAAGTCGCGCCACCCGTGATTAGCAAGATTCGTCATCGGCGCCTGCCTGTCGGCGCCTCACTGCTGATTCGAATGCATGAAGTGAGCGATCTCTCGATTCGCGAATTGCGCATCCTGATGGGTGACCGACGAGAAAAATTCCGCATCAGCGACAAGCAGTTCAAACCCAAGGCCTCCGGCCAATAGCTCATGCCCCGCCAGCCCCGCCCTCGACTCGTCGAGACCACTCACCGATAGCGATGGATGGGGTTGGGGCTAACCCACCCATCACCGGCACTGATCTGATCAGCTGCGCGATACTGAATCAATGACCCGTCAGGCGGGAAAGACCCCGGTCGACAAGTAACGATCGCCGCGGTCGCAGACAATAAACACGATCACTGCATTCTCCGTCGACTGTGAGACGCGAAGTGCCACTTCACACGCGCCCGCGGCCGAGATACCGGCGAAAATACCTTCCTCCACCGCCATCCGGCGCGCCATCTGCTCGGCGACTGCCTGGCTGACATTCTCGACCTGATCAACGCGGCTGCGGTCGAAAATCTTCGGCAGATACGCCTCAGGCCACTTCCGGATACCGGGAATCTGCGACCCCTCTTCCGGCTGGGCACCGACGATACGGATATCCGGATTCTTTTCTTTCAGGTAACGCGATACGCCCATGATGGTGCCGGTCGTGCCCATCGCGCTGACGAAATGTGTGACGCGCCCCTCGGTATCGCGCCAGATCTCCGGGCCGGTGCCCTCATAATGCGCACGCGGATTGTCGGGATTGGCGAACTGATCGAGGATTTTGCCCTTGCCTTCTTTTTGCATCTGGTCCGCAAGATCGCGTGCATATTCCATGCCGCCAGACTTGGGCGTCAGGATGATCTCCGCGCCATAGGCGGCCATACTCTGACGCCGTTCGAGACTCAGGTTTTCCGGCATCAGCAGGATCATCCGGTAGCCCTTCATTGCCGCTGCCATCGCGAGAGCAATGCCGGTGTTGCCGCTGGTCGCCTCGATCAGGGTATCACCGGGTTTGATCTCGCCCCGCGCCTCCGCGCCTACGATCATCGACAACGCCGGACGGTCTTTCACCGATCCGGCCGGATTGTTGCCCTCGAGCTTGCCGAGGATGAGGTTGTTACGCCGCGCGGCATCCTCGCCGGGGATACGCTTCAGTTGTACCAGGGGCGTATTGCCGACCAGTTGATCGATCGAGTGAAAATGCATGGCGGTGGTTTGGTGCGTGGGGTCTAAACCGCCATTCTAATGCAGCGCCCGTTTCCGACGGGCGCCACACTTTTGGAAGCCCTGGAACCGTCACGGGCGAGGCTGTGGCGCTCCTTTCTCGGGTGACGGAGCAGCAGCCTTCATGGCACTGCCCTGGCTCGCCGCCGGCTTGCCGGCCTCCGTGCCAGACGGTGCGTGCGGCTGCCCGTTCACCACAAGGCCGGCGGCCGACAACTTGACGACATTACGCTCGCCAATCCCTTTTACCCGCTGCTGCAGATCAGTCCAGTCACGATACTTGCCGTTCTTGTCTCGCTCGGCAATGATGGCCCGCGAGGTCGAGGGCCCGACTCCCGGGATACTGTCAAGGGCTGCCTGGTCGGCGCTGTTGACCTCCACAGCGGCAACGGCGACACCGGCAAACATCATCGACCCGAGCAGGGCGACGGCAATTTTTTTCAGCATGGCTAACTCCAGTAGTTGTCGGAAATACGGTTCAGCGAGTGTCGCGATCCGCACCGGCATTAAACGTGAAGTACCGTGCTTTGTTACTGCAATCCGGGATGTTAGTTTTGCATGGTGCGAACCGCGAGCGAGGCGTACTGCTTGCGATCAATGACGAGCGATCAGCGGCTGGACGCCTGGCACTAGGTTCAGCCCTGGTTCATGACAGACAGCTCTTCGGTACGGCGCGGCGCGTAGCTTTCCCACTGGCTGCATCCGGGACACTGCCAGTAGAACTGCTTGGCCTGAAAGCCGCAGTGGCTGCAACGGTAACGCGCCAGCTTCTGCGCATAGCCGCCGACGAGGCTCTTGACCAGCGACAGCTCGGGCAGGCGCTCGGGAGGTGCATACATCAGCCGCACCTCGATCAGTTTATCGAGTCCCAGGAGCGTTGGACTACGGCGCAGCTCGTCGCTGAGGAGCTGGTTCGCCGCATCCGGACCGTCAAGCTCGAGCACACCTTTGAACACCACCTCGAGCAGATCGATCGACGGTACGTCAGCGAGATAAGATTTGAGCAGATTGACGCCCTCGCGCGTGCGGCCCACGGTACGGTAGCTGTCGATCAGTCGCTGCGCGACGAGGCCGACGTGTGCTGCACTCTGCTGTTCGACACGTCGCCACACACGTAACGCGCCTTCCGTATCACCTTTGGACAGCAGCGCGTCGCCAGTGAGTATCGTAGCGCGTACATTACTGCGGTCATGATTGAGCGCATCTTCGAGCGTGGCCAGCGCCACGTCGGGATTAGCATGCACGAGCTCATCCTGCGCAAGCTCGCAATGAAACTGGGCAATCTCTTTCTGATACGCGCCAGCACCCGAGGCCTGCAGCGCGAGTGCAGCATCGATCGCGCGCCGCCATTCCTTTTCGCGCTGGTAAATCTCGAGCAGGGCACGACTGGCTTTCGCGGCGTAGGGTGTGCCGTAGAGCTGATGGAAGGTTTCTTCAGCGCGATCAAGCAGGCCGGCTTTCAGATAATCCTGGCCGAGCTCGAAGCGGGCAAGCGCCGCAACATCAGTGGGCAGATCCGGACGCGCAAGAAGATTTTGATGCACGCGCACCGCACGCTCGATATCACCCCGGCGGCGGAATAATTTGCCGAGCGCGAAGTGCAGCTCAGCCGTCTCAGGATCAAGGCGTGCGATCTCGACGAAGATATCGATGGCCTTATCCGGCTGCTCATCGAGCAGCACATTCAGGCCCTTGTAATAGCTGCGCGGAAGGCTACGCGATTCGGAGATCACGTGACGAATATCAACGCGCGCGGCGACCCAGCCGAGCGCGAAGAAAAACGGGATACCAAGCAGCCACCAGGTTTCAAATTCCATCGTGATTTCCTGCAGGGCCCGTACGGCGGGACGTTAGGCGCTTCACAGGCCAGCCTGTTCGATCAGGGTCTCTGGTGCGGGCGGTTGTTCGCGCGCCGCAGCGATGTCGGCCGCGGCCTTGCGGCGCTGATCAAGCTCGCTCCTCGCGCGCGCGAGTTCGCGGCGATAGCGAAACAATGTACCGGTCATGGACAGGACGCCGATCACGACACCGACCAGTAAAAAGCCCAGCAGCAGCAGAATAAGCGGCGCCTTGGCCTCGGCATTCCAGAACAGGCGCAGCAGGACCTCGTCGGTATTTTTCAGCGCGAACGCGAAAAACACGATGAAGAGCGCAACGGTAATCAGGCGAACAAGCAGTTTGAACATCCGATGACAGGGTCAGGCTGGCCAATGCTGAAATTGTACGCGAAAAGCACGTTCGGACAGCCATCCTCGCCTGCGGCATCGATGGCGGATAGAGCCCAACGACATTCATCATCACCAACAAAAACGGCATCCGAAGATGCCGTTTCTTTTGTTGCAGGACTCTGCCTCAGTCATCGTGAATCGGTTGCCCGACCATGGCATCGACGCGCTCGCGTAATTCCTTACCCGGTTTGAAGTGGGGCACCCGCTTACCAGGTACCACCACTGTCTCGCCAGACTTCGGATTTCGGCCGATGCGCGGCGGTCGGCTATTCAGCGCAAAACTGCCAAAACCGCGAATCTCGATGCGCTGGCCAGCGACCAACGCATCTGTCATCGCATCAAGCAAGGTCTTGACGGCGAAATCCGCATCCTTGGCGACCAGTTGCGGATAACGCTCGGCCAGACGCGCAATCAACTCCGACTTCGTCATCGGTTCAGCCCGGCTCAGCCCTTGTTATCGAGCTTGGCTTTCAGCAGTGCGCCAAGGCTGGTCGTGCCCGATGCGGCAGCCGAATCGCTGGACATCTTGTGCATCGCTTCCTGGGTCTCGGCATTGTCTTTCGCCTTGATAGAGAGCTGGATGCCGCGTGCCTTGCGATCGATGTTGATGATCATGACCTCAACCTTGTCGTCCACCTTCAGATGGGTACCGGCATCCTCGACGCGGTCACGCGAGATCTCGGAAGCACGCAGGTAGCCCTCGACTTCATCCGACAGCTGGATCACGGCGCCCTTGGGCTCGACCGACTTCACCGTACCCGAGACCAGCGCGCCCTTATCGTTCATCGCGGTGTAGTTGTTGAACGGATCGCCTTCGAGTTGCTTGACGCCCAGGGAAACGCGCTCACGCTCGACGTCGATGGCCAGCACGACCGCCTCGAGTTCGTCGCCTTTCTTGAACTTGCGCACGGCTTCTTCGCCGGTTTCGGTCCACGACAGGTCGGAAAGGTGCACCAGGCCATCGATGTTACCTGCCAGGCCAATGAACACGCCGAAGTCGGTAATCGACTTGATCGCGCCTTTAACCTTGTCACCCTTCTTGTGCGACATCGCGAAATCGTCCCACGGGTTCGCCTTGCACTGCTTCATGCCGAGGCTGATACGGCGACGCTCTTCGTCAATCTCGAGGACCATAACTTCGACCTCGTCACCCAGCTGCACCACCTTGGACGGTGCAACGTTCTTGTTGGTCCAGTCCATCTCGGAGACGTGCACCAGGCCTTCGATGCCCTGCTCGACTTCAACGAATGCGCCGTAGTCGGTCAGGTTGGTGACTTTGCCGAACAGGCGGGTACCCTGCGGGTAGCGACGCGAAAGACCGGTCCACGGGTCGTCGCCCAACTGCTTGACGCCCAGCGAAACGCGGTTCTTTTCCTGATCGTACTTGAGGACCTTGGCAGTGATTTCCTGGCCAACGGACAGCACTTCCGACGGATGACGCACGCGGCGCCATGCGAGATCGGTAATATGCAGCAGGCCGTCGATGCCACCGAGGTCCACGAACGCGCCGTAGTCGGTGATGTTCTTGACGATACCGTTGACGATGGTGCCTTCTTTCAGGGTCTCCATCAGCTTCGCACGCTCTTCACCCATCGATGCCTCGATGACGGCGCGGCGCGACAACACGACGTTGTTACGCTTGCGATCCAGCTTGATGACCTTGAACTCCAGCGTCTTGCCTTCGTACGGGGTGGTGTCTTTGACAGGGCGGGTATCGACCAGCGAACCCGGCAGGAACGCACGGATGCCGTTGGTCAGAACGGTCAGGCCGCCCTTGACCTTGCCGCTGACGGTGCCGGTAACCAGATCGCCGGACTCCATCGCTTTTTCAAGCGAGAGCCACGAAGCGAGGCGCTTGGCCTTGTCACGCGACAGGATAGTGTCGCCGAAACCGTTTTCAAGCGATTCGATCGCCACGGAAACGAAGTCGCCGATGTTGACTTCGACGTCGCCGTTGTCATTCTTGAATTCTTCGATCGGGATGAACGCTTCCGACTTCAGGCCGGCGTTCACGATGACGAAATTATGGTCGATGCGGACAACTTCCGCAGAGATGACCTCACCCGAGCGCATGTCATGACGGGTCAGCGATTCCTGGAACAGGGCTGCAAAGCTTTCGCCAAGTGCGGGGGTCTGGATAGCAGTAGACATAGATTCAGAGAGTTAGCCAACCGGGCAAGAACCAGATTGGGTCAGGTTTTTCAACGTCCTGCCCTGCGTTGCGCGGGGAAAGACACCAAGGGACTACGGGACCTACGGGAACTACGGGTAACAACAATTTGGCATCAAGACGCCTTACCGTGGGTAGAGCGCAGCGAATCCCACCACCGCAGCACCTGCGCCACCGCCTGCTCGATCGTCATGTCCGACGTCTCAAGGAGATAGGCGCCCTCTGCCGGTCTTAACGGAGCCACGGCGCGCCCGGTGTCGCGCGCGTCACGTTCCTTCAAATCCTGCAAAAGGGCGCTTATATTAGCAGGAAATCCTTTGCCAATCAATTGCTTATACCGACGGTCAGCCCGGGCCTCGACACTCGCGGTCAAGAACACTTTCAGGGTGGCCTCCGGAAAAATCACGGTTCCCATGTCGCGCCCGTCAGCCACCAAGCCCGGCTGGCGACAATAGCCGTGCTGCAGCTCGACCAGCGCGGCACGCACCGCCGGCAGCGCAGCGATTTTCGATGCCGCGTTGCCGACGGCCTCCTGCCGGATGGCATCCTGCACCTCACGGCCGGCGAGCAGGATGCGCTCGCCATCAAAAAGCACGTCAAGCCTTTGGGCAACGGCAGCGACTGACGTTTCGTCGCTCAGGTCGACACCGGCCTCGAGCGAGGCCAGCGCGGTCAGGCGGTAGAGTGCACCAGAGTCGAGAAACGCAAAACCAAGCGCTGCGGCTACACGGGATGCGACGGTGCCCTTGCCGGAGGCTGTCGGGCCGTCGATGGTAATGACCGGAACACCCATGGGATCAGGCCGGGCGCACGATACGTGCGAACGCATCGAAATAATCGGGGAAGGTCTTGGCGACGCACTTCGGATCATTAATGCGCACCGTCGTGCCGCCGCGCAAAACACCATCCAGCGAGGCGAGCGAGAAGCACATCGCCATCCGATGGTCGTCGTAAGTATCGATAGCGGCTGGGGCAAGCGCGGGCGGTGGCGTCACGCGCAGGTAGTCGGCACCCTCCTCGACCAGCGCGTCCAGCTTGCGCAGCTCGGTGGCCATCGCGGCCAGCCGGTCGGTTTCCTTCACCCGCCAACTGGCGATGTTACGCAACGTGCTCGTACCGTCGGCATACAACGCAGCCACGGCAATCGTCATTGCGGCATCGGGAATATGATTGAAGTCGGCATCGATAGCCTTTAGCGGGCCATTGGCCTTCGCCTCGATCCAATTCTCACCCATGGTGATGGTCGCGCCCATCTGCTGCAGCGACTCGACGAAACGTACATCGCCCTGGATACTGGCGCGACCAACACCTTCGACGCGGACCGGGCCGCCGGCGATAGCACCGGCCGCAAGAAAATAAGACGCCGATGAAGCATCGCCCTCGACATGAATCCGGCCGGGGCTCTTGTACATCTGGCCCGGCGGGATCGTGAATGCGGCCCAGCCATCGCGCTCGACATCAATGCCGAAGCGTGCAAGCAGGTTCAGCGTGATCTCGATGTAGGGCTTGGAAATCAATTCGCCGACGACCTCGATGGTCAGCGGCTCGTGCTTCGCCATCAGCGGGCCGGCCATCAGCAGCGCCGTGAGAAACTGGCTCGACACGTTTCCGCGCACCTGCATGCGGCGCGGGTGCAGGCTACCGCGATGGATGTGCAGCGGTGGAAAGCCAGGATTACCGGTGTAATCGATCTTCGCGCCTGCGGCATTGAGCGCATCAACCAGATCGCCGATGGGCCGCTCATGCATGCGGGCCACGCCGTGCACAGTGTAATCACCGCCGATGGCTGCCAACGCCGCCGTCAGCGGACGGATCGCTGTGCCGGCATTGCCCATGAACAGGTCCGCCGAGTGCACGGGCAGCGTGCCACCTGTGCCGGTAACCGTGTAATCCTGGCTCGCGCCGTGCTGAGTCCAATGCACGCCCAGCGTCTGCAAGGCCATCAGCATCACATGCGTGTCGTCGGACGCGAGCAACTCGCGAATGTCCGTCGTGCCCTCCGCCAGCGCCGCCAGCAGGAGCATGCGGTTCGAGATGCTCTTCGAACCGGGCAATATGACCGATCCTTCTGCCCGTGAGGCAGGCGTGAGGTCAATATGGTGCGGATAATGCTTCATCAATCGCCACCCTGCTCATAGGAACGCTTCTGCTCGGCTGCCTCGATCGCGGCGATCCATGCCTGCCGCGCGGACTGCGCGCGCGCGTACATGTTTTCCAGCGAGCCGCCATCCGAGGCAGCCAGCATGGTCCGCAGCTGCGACAGCTGCGCGGTATAGGCATCGAGCTCAGCCAGCAGCGCGCGCCGATTGGCCAGCGAAATATCACGCCACATCTCCGGTGACGAACCGGCAATGCGCGTGAAATCGCGGAAGCCGCTGGCAGCGTAGCTGAACAGACGATCCGCATCCTCGCGGGCGGCAATATCCGCCACCAGCGCGTAGGCAAGCAAGTGCGGCAGGTGACTGACGGCGGCAAATACCGCGTCGTGCTCATCAGCCGACAGGCGATGAATAACAGCGCCGCAGTATTCCCACGCAGCCGCGACCTTGGCCACGCAAGCTTCAGCGTTCTCTGGCAGCGCAGTCAGCACAACTTTCTTGCCACGGTACAGGTCGGACAGCGCAGCCTCCGGGCCGTTCTGCTCGCGACCGGCGATCGGATGGCCCGGCACGAACTGAGCAATTTTGTCACCCAGGGCAGCGCGCGCCGCCTGCTCGACATCGGCCTTGGTACTGCCGGCATCGGTAACGACCGTGCCCGGTTGCACGTGGGGGGCGATCTCGCGCAGCAGAACTTCCGTCTGCGCCACGGGCGCAGCGAGCAGCACCAATTCCGCCCCGGCGACCGATGATGCGTCACCGATGCTGTCGATGATACCCAGCGATTGCGCGCGCTCCAGCGTGGCGCGCCGACGGCCGACACCGACAACCTCGCCCACGACACCCGCCTGTTTCAGGGCCAGCGCAAACGAGCCACCGATCAGGCCAACGCCGAAGATGACGATGCGATTGAAACGTTCCATCACATCAGGCCAGCACGGTCCTGAGCGCTTCGATGAAGGCCGCATTCTCATGCGGCAATCCAATGGATACGCGCAGCCATTGTGGCAGCCCGTAGTTACCGACCGGACGTACGATAATGCCGCGCTTGAGCAGCGCAAGGTTTACGCGGGCGCCGGCACTGTCATCGGCGCCGGCCCGGAACAATACAAAGTTTCCATAAGACGGCACGAATTCGATATTCATCTGCCTGAACGCATCGGTGATCTGCCGATAGCCATCGGCATTGATCTGCGCGCTCTCGTGCAGGTAGGCATCATCGCCAAGCGCCGCAACTGCAGCGGCCTGCGCAAGCGAGTTCACGTTGAACGGCTGGCGGATGCGGTTGAGCAGATCGGTCAGTATCGGTTGCGCGATGCCGAAACCCACGCGCAGACCCGCGAGGCCGTAAGCCTTGGAAAAAGTGCGCGAGACGATCAGGTTCGGATGTGCGCGCACCCAGCTCAAGGCATCGTAACGCTTATTAGCCGGCAGGTACTCAGTGTAAGCCTCATCGAGCACGACGACGACCTGCGGCGGCACCTTCGCAAGGAACGCGGCGA
>CAZESK010000001.1:0-9483 GCA_964515155.1 uncultured Bifidobacterium sp. | reverse complement strand
GCCTCATCGAGCACGACGACGACCTGCGGCGGCACCTTCGCAAGGAACGCGGCGATGCGCTCGCCATCAATGAAGGTGCCCGTCGGGTTGTTCGGATTGGCGACGAAAACCAGCTTCGTGTCTGGAGAAATCGCAGCCGCCATGGCATCGAGATCGTGGCCGAACTCCCTGGCCGGCGTGACAATGGCGCGCGCGCCGACTGCCTGCGTAGCAAGAGGATACACAGCGAACGAATACTGCGAATAAACCACTGACTCGCCCGCCTTCATCAGCGCCCGCGCAGCCAGCTCCAGAATATCGTTGCTGCCGTTGCCGAGCGTGATCCAGTCGGCCGGCACCTTGAACTTCGCGGTGATCGCAGCCTTCAGATCAAAGCCATTCGAGTCAGGATAGCGAGCCAGCTCTTCGGTGGCCTGCTGAATCGCCAGCCTGGAGGACGCGGGCATGCCCAGCGGGTTCTCATTCGAGGCAAGTTTGACAATGGCAGCCTCGTCGAGACCGAACTCGCGCGCAACCTCGGAAATCGGCTTACCGCCTTGATAAGGAGCGATGGCGCGAACGTAATCAGGGCCGAATGTAGTCATGACAGTTAACTCAGGAAATCCGGGGAAAATCAGGCAGCGTGCGGGTAGGAGCCAAGCACCTTGAAGAGCGCGGCCTGCGACTGCAACTCGTCAAGGGCCTGTGCGACCCTCGGTTCCTGCGCATGCCCTTCGACGTCGACGAAGAAATAGTATTCCCATCGGCCGGTGCGTGCAGGACGCGACTCGAAACGGGTCATCGACACGCCATGCCGGGCCAGCGGCGCCAGCAGCTCGTACACCGCACCCGACTTGTTTGGCACCGAGAGTACCAGCGATGTCTGGTCGCGGCCGGACACGCCGGGCCTGAGGCTGCCGATCACGAAAAAGCGCGTGCGGTTGTGCGGATCATCCTGGATATGAGCATGGGTGATGGCCAGCCCATAGCGCTTGGCCGCCGCCTCGCTGGCAATCGCAGCCACGTTCGCGTCCTCACTGGCCACGCGCGCGGCTTCGCCATTCGACGCCAGCGCCTGGCGCTCGATGTGCGGGTAATGCTGGGTCAACCAGGCCTGGCACTGAGCCAGCGCCTGCGAATGTGCACAGATGCGCGTGATGCCTTCCATGCTGCCGCTTCGGCTCATCAGGCTGTGCTGCACGGGCAGCGCGACTTCGCCGCTGATGCTCAATGAGGTCTGCATCAGCAGATCAAGCGTGCGGTTGACCGTGCCCTCGGTCGAATTTTCGACCGGGACTACGCCGAAATCTGCCGTGCCGGCCTCTACCGAGCGAAAGACTTCATCAATCGACACGCAGGGCAAGCCCTCCACTGCCTGGCCGAACTGCTGCCAGACCGCCTGCTCGCTGTAGGTACCGGCTGGGCCGAGGAAAGCGACCACAACGCGTTTTTCAAGCGCCCGGCAGGCCGACATGATCTCGCGGAAAATGGACTGCAGGTCAGCAGAGGCCAGCGGGCCCGAGTTATTCTCCGCGACGCGGGCCAGCACCTGCGCCTCGCGCTCAGGACGAAACACCGGTGCATTCGTCTCGGCCTTCACATGGCCGACTTCCTGCGCCACCCGCGCGCGCTGGTTCAGCAGCGCGAGTAGCTGTGCATCGATCGCATCGATTTGGTCGCGCAGCGGCTTCAGCTTGTCGTCGCTCATCGAATGGTTGCCTGATTTTCTCGTTGTTCTACGGCCTACGCATCACGAAGCGTCTGCCTCGTCCGCACCGCTCTCCTCTTCCACATCCGCCTCAACAATACGCTGAAGGCCGGACAGCTTGGTGCCGTCCTCTACCGCGATCAGCGTCACGCCCTGCGTCGCGCGGCCCATCTCGCGGATCTCGGAGACGCGCGTGCGGATCAGCACGCCACCGGTGGTGATCATCATGATCTCGTCGCTCGCCTCGACCAGCGTGGCCGCGACCACCTTACCGTTGCGGTCGGAGGTCTGGATCGCGATCATGCCCTTGGTGCCGCGGCCATGACGCGTGTACTCGGTAATAGGCGTACGCTTGCCAAAACCATTCTCGGTCGCCGTGAGTACCGACTGCTGCTCATTCTCGGCCACCAGGAGCGCGATCACCTGCTGGCCATCCTCGAGGTTCATGCCGCGTACACCGCGCGCGGTACGACCCATCGGACGTACGTCGTTTTCATCAAAACGCACGGCCTTACCGGAGTCGGAGAAGAGCATCACGTCATGCTTGCCGTCGGTGAGTGCCGCACCGATCAGGAAGTCACCCGCGTCGAGGTCGACCGCAATGATGCCCGCCTTGCGCGGATTGCTGAACTCCGACAGGGCGGTCTTCTTGACCGTCCCCAGCGAGGTGGACATGAAGACATAGCGATCATCCGGGAACTTACTGTTCTCTCCGGAGAGGGGCAGCACGACGGTGATTTTCTCGCCATCCTGCAGCGGGAACATATTCACGATCGGCTTGCCGCGCGAGGCGCGCGAG
Source organism: uncultured Bifidobacterium sp. (assembly GCA_964515155.1). Classification (GTDB taxonomy): domain Bacteria; phylum Pseudomonadota; class Gammaproteobacteria; order Burkholderiales; family Burkholderiaceae_D; genus Pernthalerella. The sequence goes on along the minus strand of CAZESK010000001.1, from coordinate 6,997 downwards.
CCCTGCGGCACTTCCCACACCTTGAGCCAGTACATGCGGCCGCGGTTCGAGAAGCAGAGGATGTAATTGTGGGTGTTGGCGATGAAGAGCTGCTCGATCCAGTCATCTTCCTTGGTCGCTGTCGCCTGCTTGCCGCGTCCGCCACGCTTCTGCGCACGGTACTCGGACAGGGGCTGAGATTTCATATAGCCCATGTGCGACAGCGTGACCACCATGTCCTGTGGCGCGATCAGGTCCTCGGTGCCGAGGTCGCTGGTGTTGAGCTCGATGGTCGAGCGGCGACCGTCCTTGTTGGCGTCGCCATATTCATTTTTTGCGGCGTTCAGCTCATCGGAAATGATCGCCGTGACGCGGTCCGAGCGCGCGAGGATATCGAGCAGATCGGCGATCTGCGCCATCACTTCCTTGTACTCGTTGACGATCTTGTCCTGCTCGAGTCCGGTCAGGCGCTGCAGGCGCATCTGCAGGATTTCCTGCGCCTGTTCATCAGAGAGCTTGTAGAGACCATCGGACTGCAAACCATAGTGGCGTGGCAGGTGTTCCGGACGGAAGGCATCAATGCCGGCAGCATTCTCGGCGCCGGTCCGGGCCAGCATCTCGCGTACCAGCGAGGAATCCCAGGCGCGCGCCATCAACTCCGACTTTGCAACCGGCGGCGTGGGCGCTGCCTTGATGATGGCGATAAAGTCGTCAATGTTGGCTAGCGCCACGGCGAGACCTTCCAGCACATGGCCGCGCTCGCGCGCCTTGCGCAGCTCGAACACGGTGCGGCGGGTGACAACCTCGCGCCGGTGCGAGAGGAAGCACTCGAGCATCTGCTTGAGGTTCAGCAGCTTCGGCTGGCCGTCGACCAGCGCGACCATGTTCATACCGAACGTATCCTGCAGCTGGGTCTGCTTGTAGAGGTTGTTGAGCACCACTTCGGGCAGCTCGCCGCGCTTGAGCTCAATAACCACCCGCATGCCGGACTTGTCGGATTCATCGCGGATGTCGGAAATACCATCGAGCTTTTTGTCGCGAACCAGCTCGGCGATGCGCTCGAGCAAGGACTTCTTGTTGACCTGGTACGGCAGCTCGTCGACGATAACAGCAGAACGGCCGTCACGGATCTCCTCGAAATGCGTCTTTGCGCGCATCACCACGCGGCCGCGGCCGGTACGGTAACCATCACGCACGCCGGACACACCGTAAATGATGCCGGCAGTAGGGAAGTCGGGCGCGGGAATGATTTCGATTAGCTCATCCACCGTGCAGTCCGGTGTTTTCAGTACATGCAGCGCGCCGTTAATGACTTCACTGATGTTATGCGGCGGGATATTGGTCGCCATGCCAACGGCGATGCCAGACGAGCCATTGATCAGCAGGTTCGGAATGCGTGTCGGCAGTACCGACGGCTCTTTTTCCTTGCCGTCGTAGTTGGGTACGAAATCAACGGTTTCCTTGTCGATATCGGCCAGCAGCTCCTGAGAGATCTTGTCCAGACGGCACTCGGTATAGCGCATCGCGGCTGCATTGTCGCCATCGATCGAGCCGAAGTTGCCCTGGCCATCAACCAGCGTGTAACGCAGCGAGAAATCCTGCGCCATACGCACCAGCGTGTCGTAAATGGCCTGGTCCCCGTGCGGGTGGTACTTACCCATTACCTCACCGACCACACGCGCGCACTTCACATAAGGACGGTTCCAGACATTGTTGGTCTCGTGCATCGCAAACAGCACGCGGCGGTGGACTGGCTTCAGGCCGTCACGTACATCGGGTAGCGCACGGCCAACGATCACGCTCATCGCGTAATCGAGGTAGCTTTTGCGCATCTCCTCTTCAAGGGAAATCGGTATGGTTTCTTTGGCGAACTGATCCATGGAAGGGCTGTAAAAAGTACCGCGACGACCGAAATGGCGACAGACGCAGACAGGGTGCCGGCGCTGAATTTGTAAACACGAAATTTTACCACGCGCCCCCTTGATCCCCCGCCGCTCCGACCACCCCGCCCATCCCCGGCCGGCGGGTGTCGGTATTTGATTTTCCTGAAACTTGCGCACCAACCGATGCCTGCTGCGGTCTGATTGCTTTAGCAAGGTAATTCAGGAGACTGACCGATGCGTACTGCTTCGACATTCATGCTCGCTGCGCTGGCACTCTCCGTGTCGCGGACGTTTGCTGCAGGTCCAGCGGTTACGGACTATGCGGGCGGTGCAGGCGGCAATCCCGCCTACCTCACAGATTCCAGCGGCATCGTCGTGCGCAGCAGCCAGGGCGAGTGCTGGCGTACCGGAAGCTGGTCGCCGGCGTTAGCGACCGTGGTGGGCTGCGATGGTGTACTGGCCAAAGCCATCCCCGTGCCCGCACCGGCCCCGAGCCCGAAGCCAGAGCCTGCGCCCCAGGCCGAGCCAGCGGCTCAGACGCAAACCGATGCTCAGGCCAGCACGCCGCCGCCTGCAGCGCCGGTGCCGGCGCCGGCGCCAGTTCCGGCGTCAACGCTGACAGACCGCGCAACCCAACAGCCGACCGCCGAAAAAGTGACGCTCGATACGGACACCTATTTCGACTTCGACAGGGCCACGCTCAAGCCCGAGGGAAAACAGAAGCTGGATGAACTGGTGTCACGGGTCACATCCATGCAATTGGAGGTCGCTATTGCGACCGGGCACACCGACCGAACCGGCACGGATTCCTATAACCAGAAACTGTCCGAGCGGCGAGCGCTCCGGGTGAAGAGTTACCTCGTGGAGAAAGGCCTCCCGGCCGACCGAATCTTCACCGACGGCAAAGGCGAGAAGCAGCCGGTCGCCAGCAACGCCACACGGGAAGGCCGGGCCAGGAACCGGCGCGTCGATGTGGAGTTGGTGGGCAACCGACGCTGACCTGGGCGCGACTATCCGACAGCCTGCGCGACTTTTTCCATGTGGAAAATTTTGTCTTCAGATCTCAGTCACAGCGGGCTATTTTAAAAAATGACGTTGCGTTTTAGTTGTTGCAAAGAGATCCAAATCCCCAAAACGCAAAGGAACATTCGTAAATGCTGTCAGAATTTCAAGGTAAAATAATTCCTTGTTGACATTGCGACGGCTCGATTTGACAGCACCTTGATGTGCGTCGGGCTCGGGCGTCATGATTTTTTGTTCTTAACCGGGAAAACAACATGAACATCTCTCTGCGCAAACTGACCGTCCTGGTGGCGGCGCTGGCAGTTGTCTCGGTGGCTTCGGCTGCCGAGACTGCCAAGAAAGGTTACCTGGTAGACAGCGGCAACACGGTTGTCCGTAGTGGCTTTGGCCTGTGCTGGCAGACGGGCACCTGGTCCCCGGCGGATGCCATCGAAGAATGCGACGGCGACATTGCCAAACCGGTCGCCGCCGCACCGATGGCAGAACCGGCACCTGCACCGGAACCCGCTCCGGCTCCGGCTCCGGCTCCAGCTGCCGCCGCAGCCCCGGCACCTGCCCCGGCTCCGGCTCCGGTCGCTGCGCCCACGTCAGAAAAAGTGTCGTTTGCTGCCGACACCTTCTTCGATTTCGACAAGGCCGTGCTCAAGCCCGAAGGCAAGGCCAGGCTGGAAGATCTCGTATCGAAACTGCAGGGCACGGACATCGAGGTAATCGTCGCCACTGGCCACACCGACTGGACCGGCAGCGATGCCTACAACCAGAAACTGTCGGAGCGGCGTGCGAGAGCGGTCAAGGCCTTCCTCGTTTCGAAAGGTATCCCGGAATCGCGCGTGTTCGCCGAAGGCAAGGGCGAGCGTCAGCCGGTCGCGGACAACCGCACCCGCGACGGTCGTGCGAAGAACCGCCGCGTTGAAGTCGAAGTCGTCGGTAAGCGCAACCAGTAATCCAGTCGCATTCACTGCTGGGTAACATCTGTACGCGGGCCGCCTTCGGGCGGCCTTTTTCTTTTCGGCGACATTGCGTACCAGTCGGCAGATAGCATCCGCCGTTGCCGAGTTGCGGTTTCCGTTATCATCTCCCCCATGAACGCCGATCCCCTGGAACTCCAAAAATTTAGCGAGCTGGCTCACCGCTGGTGGGACCCCAACTCCGAATTCCGCCCGCTGCATGAGATCAACCCGCTGCGCCTCGAATGGATCAACGGGCTCGTTCCGCTGCATGGCAAGCGCGTGGCCGACATTGGCTGCGGCGGCGGCATTCTGGCCGAGTCGATCGCGCGCAAGGGCGCGACCGTGACCGGGATCGACCTCTCTGAAAAAGCGCTGAAAGTGGCCGATCTGCACAGCCTGGAATCGGGCTTACAGGTACGTTACGAGCTTACCTCGGCGGAGGACCTGGCGGTGCGCGAGCCCGGCCAGTATGACGTCGTGACCTGTATGGAAATGCTGGAACACGTGCCGGATCCCTCGGCGGTTGTCCGTGCCTGCACGACGCTCGTCCGTCCGGGTGGCCATGTCTTTTTCTCGACGATCAACCGTAACCCGAAGTCCTACCTGTTCGCCATCATCGGCGCCGAATACGTCTTGCGCATGCTGCCGCGCGGCACACACGACTATGCGAAGTTCATCAAGCCGGCCGAGCTGACCCAGTATTGCCGCAATGCCGGATTGGAGGTCGACGCGATCAAGGGCATGACCTACAACCCGCTGACAAAAATCTACTCGCTCAACCGCGATACCGACGTCAACTACCTCATTGCCTGCCGCAAGCCGGACTGACCCGAACCATGAGCTTCCGACTTCCGGCGCCAAAGGCGGTGCTGTTTGACCTCGACGGCACGCTGGCAGACACGGCACCGGACCTTGCTGCGGCCGTCAACAAGATGCGCATCGAGCGCGGATTGAGCCTCGCACCTTTTGAGGCGCTGCGCCCGGTGGCATCGGCTGGTGCGCGTGGTCTGATTGGCGTCGCCTTCGGCATTGGCCCGGGCGACGACAGCTTCAATGCGATGCGCACGGAGTTCCTGGCGAACTATGCGGCAGACATCGCGAAAGACACGGTGCTCTTCGAAGGTATTCATGAGCTGCTGTTATCGATCGAGGCTAAGGGAATACGCTGGGGCGTGGTCACCAACAAGCCGGCTCGTTACACGGATGCGCTGCTGCCGCTGATCGGATTGGCGCACGCAGCGTGCTCGATTTCCGGGGACACCACTGCCCATGCCAAGCCGCACCCGGAGCCGCTGTTCGAAGCGGCGAGGCGGCTGGATCTGAATCCGGCGGACTGCTGGTACGTGGGTGACGACCTGCGTGACATACAGGCCGGCAAGGCTGCCGGCATGCCGACCATTGCTGCTGGCTGGGGTTACTGCGGCCATAGCGAGCCGCGCCACTGGGAAGCTGATGTCATCGCGGACAGCCCGGCCCGCCTCATCGAACTGCTCGCAACAACTTGAAAATACCGGCAGCGGCACCATCTGCCGGGGTACAATGACACTCTGCTTGGGGGCGACCTGGTTTCGACAGGGGTTACGAAGCAGTGCAGGGCATGCCGAGGACTGGTGACCTCGTAAATCCAGCCGGAAATCAATAACTGCTAACGACAACTCGTACGCAGTAGCTGCTTAATTGCGGCTTCCCTCACACCGTCTCGTCCCTGGGGCGGGCCAGCAATGGCGCGTGAGGTCATCTACAGGGAATCGCGTGATGCCGGGTCACCTGGTGTGGCGTTAAATTTAGGTGACTCGCCTTGCCGCAGCGTGTGCGTCCGCGTCGGCAAGGTCAAAATCAAATGACGACACTACGCATGTAGAACTGTCTGTAGAGGGCTTCTGGACGCGGGTTCGATTCCCGCCGCCTCCACCAACCGTTAAAAAACCAACCTCCCCCGGTTGGTTTTTTTTCGCCTGATTCCCTCCACAACTCGCGTGTTCAGTGGTTATTGATCCAGTTCTCAATAACCAAGCCGGAAAAGCCACGAAAATCAGCCTCATTGTTGGTGACCAGCGTTACGTCCAGCGACAGCGCATGTGATGCAATGAGTTTGTCCAACGCATCCTTATTGCGTTCACGGTTGGCAGCACGCAGTGGGCCATAGGCGCGCGCTGCTCGCGCTTCGAACGGCGCGACCAACAGGTCTTCCAGCAAGCCGTCCAGTGCAGCCTGATTTCTGGCCTGGGACTCACCTGAACAAGCTATCCCGAACTCCAATTCGGCCAGGGTGATGGCGGAGATGACCACATCGCCTACAAAGCATTCGGCAAATCGTGCCCGCACCTGCGGCGGCTGATGCTTCATCAGGTAGATGCAAATATTGGTGTCCAGCATGAACTTGGGCTTCATAAAGCCTCGCGATCACCTTCGACGTTGAGGCCCCTGCCCTCGCTCATGAAGTCAGGGGAGAACTGGGCTAGCTTACCCAACACATCGCCCATGCGCCGCCGTGCTGGCCTGATGCGCAACTCATCACCCTGGCGCTCGATGACCAGTTCAATGTCCCAGCTGCTATAGGCCAGTTCGGCCGGGATTCGCACGGCCTGGGAGTTACCGTTTTTGAACAGTTTGGTGTTGATCATGCCGTGCCTCACAGAACAAGGATGAATGGATGTACGCGTACATCTTAGTCGATAACATAGAATCTGTACACACATGGATGTATGCCGCTTGTCGTGTCTCGGCATGGCGAAGCAATTCGCCGAACAATTGGTCACCGGATAAATCCCAGCCTGCCGTTGGGTGAAATTGCCCTGTCATAGACGGCTTAATGATCTAGCAATATTAAAGGATAGGGTCCCGTCGACATCGGCTTCCCCAAAGTTCCTCGACTCTCCGAAAGATCCAAATGCAGCAATCAGGGCCGAACGCGCTCACTTCAGACGGGGATCGAACCTAGGTCCGTACTTACCGCCATTATTCAATTCCCCACCCGGTCTCGGTTGGGGTGAAAACACCCCGTGAGGCGTCCATATGAGCGGCTTGATGTGAGCAGCTTCGCTGAGTCATTACAGAGGTGCCGCGCAGAAAAGCAGAAACCCCTGTCATGACTGACAGGGGTTTTCGTTGAAACTCTGGTGCTGATGGGCGGAATCGAACCGTCGACCTACTGATTACGAA